>DAOMQQ010000053.1:0-14265 GCA_035445405.1 Hyphomicrobium sp. | reverse complement strand
AGTACGGAACCAGGCTCTCCAGCAGGCACGCCGCGCCGGATCGCTTCATCGAGCCGCAACCCGCCCAATCCTGATGCGGTTCTAACGGCCTCGGATCATGCGTTTGAGGCCGCTGATCGTTCCGATGTAGACGTGGAACAGCAGAAACAGCGCGCCGATCAGGCCCACCCAATAATGGGCGAGCGCAAACGGCCAGAGACCGCCGAGCCCTGCCACCTGCTCCGGGAGCAGTTCGGGATAAAGCAGAACGAGCCCCGTCACGATCAGCAGCGGCGACAGCACCAAGAGGCTCAGGATCGAAAGCCACTGCTGGATCAGGATGAGAAATCCGCGCGACAGCTCGATGCGGGACGGACCCTCCTCCCCCGCGTCCGGCACGCCCCGCACGAGATATCCGGCAAAACGGCGAATCCGCGCCGACAAATTCTGCCACCGCCTCTGATACCGCCGCCAATAGCCGCTGACCAACGCCGCCACGCCGAACAGCACGACAAGGATCGAGAACAGAATGCCCGTCACCTGGTGCAGGGTATCGGCCAGCCCATAATCCATCATGGCGAAGCGCGATGAGGAATAGGTCAGCACCACGCCGGTAAACACGAGGATCACGAACAGGATCGCGATCGCCCAATGCCAGAGGCGGACCCAGGCCGGCGTCACGATCCCACCTCCTCGCGCCGTGGCGCGCCCTGTCTGCGGGCGAGCAAGCGCCAGGCGCCATGCGCAAGCACCAGCGCGAGACCGAGGCTCATCAGGGCATAGGCGGCAAGGTCCGTCCACTTGTGTCGGTTCGCACCGACCACATAGCCGTCCTCCATGATCCGCGCGTTGTGGAAGCCGAGCTTCGACGCGCTGGTATCGACATAGCGGTAAAGGCGCGTCAGCAGCACGCTGTCGATGCTGTGGCAGGTGTTGCATCCCTGGTCGGCCTTCTTGCCGAGCGGCAGGTCGTGCGTCACCGCTGACGTCACGCTCGAATGGCAGTCGGCGCAGCGCGTACCGGCGAGATGCAGCTCCGCATAGGGCAGATAGCTGTGCGCCTTGAGGAGATTGGGCTCCGCCGGATCCGACAGCGCCCCCTTCGCCCCATCTTGATGGCACGTCAGGCACGGCCGATTGTCGTTGGCCAGGATCAGTTGCGGATCCTTGATCCGCTTCGTCGCTTTGAAGTAATGCGGCTCGTGACAATGCTCGCACGTAAAGCGCTGCTCGGCCGCCTTGTGATGCGGATCGTCCTTTCCGGCCGCTTTGGCGGGTGCCTCGTAAACGGGCTTCCCCGTCGACGTCCCGCAACACTTCTCCTTTGCATGCTTGAATTCGGTGAAGTGCACGGTGCCTTCATATTCTTCGCGCATGCGGTCGAAGTCATAGGGCTTGTCGTCTTCCGCGCCCTTCTCCTTGCGCGGATGACAATCCATGCACGTCTCGGTCTTCATGCCCCGATGCGGGAAGTTGGCGAAGCCCTTCGAGTGGCAATCGAGACAATGGATCTGGCCGTGATCGGATTCACGAAATTCGGGAATGCTGATGGTGCCGCCGCGCGTCTGCGCGGCCTTCGCCGGAGCGGTCAGCCGATTGGCGCCCGCATGACACGCAAGACAGCGCAGCCGCTGCACGGCCTCGCTACTCTGAGCGGATACAGGAAAGGAAAAGGCGTAAGCACCGAGCGCGACGCTCGCGGTCGCGACCAGCGCCGAGATCGCCCAACGAAAGGCACGCGTCGTCATGACGGCGCCCCACGCATCTCGGCGCACCCTGAGCGGCGCGAATCCGGGCGCCTGGCATCTCCATCGAGAGCACGCGATATCATCGGCCGAACCCCACGTCCGGGCTGCAAGACCGACGCCGTCAGACCGAGCTTCGCAGGATGTCAGGAAAGCGGTTCGAGCGCGTCAGAGCGAGATGCGGATGTGTGCGGGAGCAAGCCATTCGATAGTCCCTCCAAATGCGTTTCCTGATTTGTTTTTTGTTATTTGCATTTCGTCGCGCACCGCTTTTGGAAGGAAATATCTCCAACACGAAAACGATCGTCGTCCGCGAACGAACGTGCATGCGTATCTTTGAAACGATGTCGTCGCGGGATCGGGCGGGCTGCAAGAATTGCAGCGCGCCGTCCCCCACGCCGTGCGCTGCTCCGGACGGAAAGAGCTTCGCAACGGAGACACCGCCGCAACGCGCCTCGCGCCAGTGCTAAGGAGGAGAAGCGGGCGAAGCACCGAACGCGGCGATTCTACGAAAGTGGAGGCGCAATCTTTCATCCGCCTCGAAGCTCCCTTACAGTTTTGTCAGGAACGATTTTCTGTTTTCGCGGGCTCGTTTTTCAAAAACCGCGACGGCATCTCGACATGATGCGCGTGGCCCCATCTCCGAGCGGAGAGGCGGCACCAAAAACCCTCCGCCTGGCGGCTTCCCTGGCACGATTGTGCGACGCAACACGTGCCGCCGGCGCAGCTCGCCGCCATGGCAGGAATTCGCTCCACAACGATGTCGGGCCGGCGTCAGAATTCCCATTATATTACCGTTTCATCCCTCATAGACTGGGAAAAAGTCTTGGGGGGCCGATGAGTATCAGAAATTTGCGTGAGCTCGGTCTGACAGCCGTGGCCGCCGCCGGCTTCACGCTCGCAGGAGGCGCTTCGGCCTTCGCCGGCCCGGCCATCGGCCAGTTCGAAATCAAGTCACTCCGCTCGACACCGGGCGAGTTCGAATTCCAGAGCCAGAACGCCTACGACCTGGGCATCCCGCGCCGACGAACCGAGACCGTCGGCAGCGAGCTCGAGGCGGATCACAACTCCCTCGCCCGCCAGCGCAACGCGCTCGAGCTCGAATACGGCATCACGACCTTCCTCAAAGCCCGCATCGGCGTCGAGTACGAGCGGGAGCGACGGGAAGATCCCACATCGATCCACGACGCGCAGGGCTTCGAGGACCTGAAGCTCGACGAGTACGAGGCCGAGCTGATCTGGGTTCTCGTTCCCCGGCGCGGCGACGGCTTCGGCCTCGGCGTCGTGGTGGAGTATGAGCATCCGGCCGAAAGCGGCGGCACGAAGAAGCTCAACTACGGCCCCCTCTTCGAATATCAGACCGGCCCGTGGCGGCTGACCCTCAACCCGATGCTGAGCCAGTTCATGGGCGGCGACCGCAACGAGGCCGGCCAGAGAGACGAAAAGATCGATTTCGGCTATTCAGCCCGCATCCTGAACCGCTGGTCCGAAAGCTTCGCCATCGCGCTCGAAGCCTATGGCAGCGTCGAGCGCGTGGGCGGCCGCGGCGGGCGCAGCGACGACGCCCGGCTCTTCGGCGACTTCGACCAGCACCGGATCGGCCCGGTTCTGTACTGGAGCTGGGTACCCGGCGGCGAAGGCTCGCACACGCATCCCTTCGGGCACGACCACGATTCCGAAGTCACGCTCGGCCTCGGAACGTTGTTCGGCTTGACCGACGACACGCCGACCGCCTCGCTGAAGCTCAGCATGGAAGTGGAATTCTAGAGCATTTTCCGACCACACGGACGCACCGCTCCCCTCCCCGTCATGGCGAAGCCATGCTCCGCATGGACGTGGGGAGGGGCTAGAGGTAGGGGGAAGCCCGTCAGCAGACGCTCTGCAATCCCCCCTCCTAACCTCCCCCACAAAGGGGGGAGGGACTGCGTTGTGAACTCCGCAAAGTTCGTCCGTTTAACTTGAACGCGCTTTAGCATGCTTACATCGAGGATCCGGGGAAGCGGAAACTCCCCCGGATGCAGCCGCGCGTTTAAAGCGCAGCCTTCTCCTCGGCGAACGCCCAATCGAGCCACGGCGTCAGCGCTTCGACGTCGGTGGTTTCGACCGTCGCGCCCGTCCACACCCGCAGGCCCGCCGGCGCATCGCGATAGGAGCCGAAGTCGAGCGCCGCGCCCTCGGCTTCGAGGCGCGCCACGATCCGCTTCGCGAACTTGGCCTGCTCGGCCCCGGGCAACGCCACGATCTCCGGATCGACGACCTTGAGACACACGCCCGTGTTCGACCACGTCGCAGGATCGACCGCGAGATTGGCGACCCACGGCGTCCGCTCGATCCAGTCGAACAGCACACGCGCGTTCGCATCCGCACGCGCCATCAGCCCGTTGAGCCCGCCGACGCTTTCGGCCCATGTCAACGCATCGAGGTAATCCTCGACGCACAGCATCGACGGCGTGTTGATCGTCTCGCCCTCGAAGATCGCCGCGTCGAGCTTGCCCTTCTTCGTCAGCCGGAACAGCTTGGGCAGCGGCCAGCGCGGCACATGGCTCTCCAACCGCTCGACCGCGCGCGGGCTCAGGATGAGCACGCCGTGCGCGCCTTCGCCGCCGAGCACCTTCTGCCACGAGTAGGTCACCACATCGGTCTTCGCCCAGTCGATCGGCTGCGCGAAAATCGCGCTCGTGGCGTCCACCAGCGTCAGGCCCTGCCGGTCGTCGGGAATCCAGTCTCCGTTCGGCACGCGCACGCCCGCCGTCGTCCCGTTCCAGGTGAACACCACATCGCGGGAGAAATCGACCGCGGAGAGATCGGGCAGCACGCCGTAATCGCCTTCCAGCGCCCGCGCGTCCTCGATCTTGAGCTCCCTCAAAATATCCACGACCCAGATCTTGCCGAACGCCTCCCACGCCAGAACGTCGACCCCGCGCTGACCGAGCAGCGACCACATCGCCGCTTCGAACGCGCCCGTGTCCGAGCCCGGCATGATGCCGACGTGATAGCCGTCGGGCAGGCCCAGAAGGGCGCGCGTTTTCTCGATCGCAAGCGCAAGACGCGCCTTGCCTTCGGTCGAGCGATGAGAGCGCCCCGTCAAGGCGCCCTTGAGCGCATCGGGGCTCCAGCCGGGCCTTTTGCTGCAGGGCCCCGATGAGAAACGCGGATTGAGAGGCAGGCGTGATGGCTTGGACGTCGTCGTCATGGTGGAAAGCATCCGGATATGAAAAAGGCGCGACGATCAAAGCTCGAACGCCGCAACCTCTGCAACGGCGGGCAGCGCCAGAATCTCCGTCACCACCCAATCAGGCAACGGATCGGAAATGCTGATAAGCGCAATCGCAAGGCCGCTGCCCCCTCCATTGGTATCCACACCCACATGCATGCGCGAGATGTTGATGCCCTCGCGCGCCAAAATGCCGCCCAGCGCGCCCACGACGCCGGGCTGGTCCCCATGCCGCGTAAACAGGAAATGCCCCTTCGGCACGGCCTCCACGTCGTAATCATCGATCCGCACCAGGCGCGGCAGCCGGCCGCCCAGCAGCGTGCCCGCCACCGTGATCGTCGTCTCGTCCGTCACCGCCGCGATCTCGATCAGCGACACGTAATCCCGCGCCTGCTCGGAGCGCGACTCGCGCACGTCGATGCCCTGCGCGCGCGCGAGGTGGAACGCGTTGACCCGGTTGACGGGGCCCGCCAGGCGCTTTTCCAGAAGCCCGACCAGCGCCTCCGCCGCAATGGGACGCGGCTCGAGTTCCGCAACTCCGCCGAACAGCCGCACGACGAGCTCGCGGATCGGCCCGGGCGCGAGCGCTCCCACCGCTCCGCCGAGCGCGCGCGCGAGCGCCTGGTAAGGCCGCAGGCGCCCAAGCTGATCGCTGGAAATTCGAGGCAGGTTGACGGCCGTTTCAGCCGCGCCCGTCGCCAGGAAATGCGCGATGTCTCTCGCGATGCGGACGCTCACGGCCTGCTGCGCCTCCTCCGTCGAGGCGCCGAGATGCGGCGTGAGCACGACAGTGTCGAGCGCGAGCAGCGGCGAGTCTTTGGGCGGCGGCTCCGTCGCATAAACGTCGAGCGCCGCGCCTGCGAGATGCCCGCTCTCGAGGGCAGCCACCAGCGCGCCCTCGTCCACCAGACCGCCCCGCGCGCAGTTGATGAGGCGCGCGCCCGGCTTCATCGCCGCGATTCGGCGCGCGTCGATGAGATGGCGCGTCTTCTCGATCAGCGGGCAATGCAGCGTCACATAGTCGGCCGACGCCAGGAGCGCGTCGAGCTCGCACGGCTCCGCCGAGGCGGCGGCCATCACCTCGGGCGCAACGAACGGATCGTAGGCGACCACACGCATCTTGAGTCCCGCCCCGCGCTCGGCAACGAGCCGGCCGATGGTGCCGAAGCCGACGATGCCCAGCGTCTTTCCCGAAAGCTCCGCACCGACGTATCGCGCGGGCGTCCACGCGCCGCTCCGCACGGAGCGGTCGGCCTGGGGCAGGTGGCGGCTCAAGGAGAGCAAATGCGCGATCGTTAGCTCCGCCGTCGTCGTCGCGTTGGCGTCCGGCGTATTGAAAACGACGATCCCGCGCTCGGTCGCAGCCGGAACGTCGATGTTGTCGATGCCGATCCCGGCGCGTCCGACGACCTTGAGCGACAGGGCCGCCGCAACCACCGGCGCCGTTACGCGCGTCTTCGAGCGCACGATGAGCGCATCGTACTCCGGGATTTTCGCGATCAGGGACGCCTCGTCGAGACCCGTCTCCACGTCCACCGAGAATGCACCGTCGGCTTCGAGCAGCGCCCGGCCGTCCTCGTGGATCGGATCGGCAATCAACACACGAAAGGTCCCGCTCATCCTGTCTCGCCCGTCAAGCTGCACACCAGGTCACCGAACATGTGTCCGTCACGCGCCCGAGGGCAACGGCAAAGTGACGGCATCGACCAAAGAACGGGCGCACGGCGCCACGGCCGGAACTCCGGCGACGCAACCGATGTTGAGTGAGACCCGAAGGCACGAGGAGGACATCATGCCACGCGGTGACAAATCGAAATACACGCCCAAGCAGGAGCGCAAGGCGGACCATATCGCCGAAGGCTACAAGAAGCGTGGCGTGTCGGCCAAGGAAGCCGAGAGCAGGGCCTGGGCCACCGTGAACAAGGACGACGGTGGAGGAAACAAGCCCGGCGGATCGGGGCGCGGCCGCAGAACCGGAAACCCGGCGGCGAAGAAGGGCGGCAAGCTCGGCGGACGCGCCGCGGCAGCCCGCCCCGTCGCCGCGCGAAAGGCGTCCGCGAAGAAAGCGGCCGCGACCAGGAAGCGCCGCGCATCTTGAGGACCGCAGGCAGCAACCTGACGCGGAGCCTGATCAGATGAACCCCGGCAGCCCGCCGCGGCCGCCGGGGCTGTCGCTTTAGCGCCGCCCCTTCAGCACTTCGCCGGTCGCCGGGTGGGCGCAAGCTTCGACGCGCACGCCGGCCGCCGTCGTCGCCTCGAACTCATAGGCGCCATCGTCGACTTCGATCTCGTAAACCTTGTATCCCTGGTCTTCGAGCTTCTGGATCACCTCGGGGATGGACAGCCACTCGTTGGCGGGAACGTTAAGCCGGCCATAGTCGTCGCAGGCGAAGGCTGGCGTCGCCGCCGCGATGGTAAACAGCGACACGGCTAGCAGCGTCTTCATGGCATCATCTCCTGTTCTATTTGACGATCGGCCGGATGCGGATCACCGTCTGGCCGTCAGGTAGGATCTTCAATGCCCGACCGGCCCTGATCATTCCCTGACAGGTCCCGTCAGGAGGATGTCAGCTCGGAACGTGCACCAAAAGCCGATGAAAACGCTTCGCCCCATCGTCGTTGTGCTCGCGCTCGTCGCGGGACTGTGGCTCGCGCCGCCGCCGTCGCCTGCGTTCGCGCGCGACGCGGAGATCGCACGCAAAGCACTCGTCGAAGGGCGGATCCGCCCCCTGTCCGAGATCATCAAGCTCCTGAAGCCGCAGCTTCCGGGCAGCACCATTCTCGAGGTCGAGATCGACGTCGACGATGGCCGCATCGTCTACGAATTCGATATCATCGATTCCGCCGGCCGCCTGAAGGAGGTCGAGGTCGATGCCGCCACCGGCAAGGTGCTGAAGATCGAGGACGACGACTAGGGTGTGTCCTCAATATTCGATGGGACATTGATGAGCCAAGACAAGCCAAGGGCCAGGAAAAGCGCGCAGCGCGATGCCTACGCATCGGGCAAGCGGGTCATGCCGAAGGCGTGCCTCCGGCACGACGACGCCGCCATTGGGCTTGCTTGGCTCACCCCGCAGGGGCGCGGTCCTTCCGCTCCTGCCGGGTCATGTCGGAGACATGCTTCCAGCATGATACGAAAGTCCTCGCGTCAATGCCCATCCAATATTGAGGACACACCCTAATGCGCATTCTCGTGGTCGAGGACGAGCCCACGATCGCCACCAACGTTTCCACGGCTCTCGAAGCGTCCGGCTACCAGACGCGCGTCGCAACCGACGGCGAAGAGGCTTGGTTTCTCGGCGATACCGAGGACTTCGATCTCGTGGTGCTCGATCTCGGACTGCCCCGCATGGACGGTTTGGCCGTTCTGAAGCGCTGGCGCGCCGAAGGCCGACAGATGCCGGTTCTCATTCTCACCGCCCGCGGCGCCTGGCCGGAACGCGTCGAAGGCATCGACGCCGGCGCCGACGACTACCTCGCCAAACCGTTCCGCATCGAAGAGCTGATCGCACGCGTGCGCGCCCTCATCCGCCGCTCGGCCGGCCACGGTTCGCCGATCATCGAGTCCGGCCCGCTCGCCATCGACACACGCCAGATGCGCGTCATGATCGACGGGACTAGCCTCAACGTTTCGCCTCTCGAATACCGTCTCGTCGCTTACCTTCTGCACCACAAAAACCGCGTGGTGCCGCCCGGCGAGCTGATCGAGCACCTCTATGGCGATGACGACGCCCGCGACGCCAATGCCCTCGAAGCCGTCGTCACGCGCCTGCGCAAGAAGATCGGCGCCGACGTGATCCAGACCCGCCGCGGCTTCGGCTATGTCGTTGCGGACGGTTCGGAATGACGTTCGGCTCCCTGCGCCTCCGGCTCTTGCTCGCGGGTGCCGCCTCCACGTTGGTCGCCCTCGCGCTCGCCGCCTACGGCCTCACCATTCTCTTCGAGCGCCACGTCGAGCGCCGCCTCACGGCAGAGCTCGTCGTCCATCTGAACCAGATCACGGCCCAGCTCGAACCCTCGGCGGAAACCGTGGGCGAGATCACCCTCGCGGCCCAGCCTGCGGATCCGCGCTTCGAGGTCCCGCTGTCGGGTCTCTACTGGCAGATCATCCACGAGCAGAAGGGCACCGTCCTCCGCTCGCGCTCGCTGTGGGACTCGGAGCTGGCGCTCCCGCCCGAACCGGATGTCGACGACGTCATCCACCAGCACCGCATCGCCGGACCCGCCGACACCGAGCTCTATCTCCTGCAGCGACGCGTTGAGCTTCCGGCCCGCATGGGCGGCGGCACCGCCCGCATCGCCGTCGCCTGGGATGCGGCCGAGACGACCAAGGCCGTCCGTCGCTTCGCCGCCGATCTGACACCGCTCCTTGCGATCATCGGCGCGCTCCTGCTCGCGGCCGCATGGGTGCAGGTGAGCGTCGGCCTGCGCCCGCTTTCCGCGGTGCGAAGCCGTCTCGCCGCCGTCCGCTCCGGCAAGAACCGCCGTCTCGGCGCGGATTTTCCCGACGAAGTCCGCCCGCTCGCGCAGGAGATCGACGAGCTGATCGACGCGCGCGATGCGGAGCTTGCCCGCGCCCGCGCCCGCGCCGGCGACCTCGCCCACGGGCTCAGAACGCCGCTCCAGGTGCTGCAGGCCGAAATCGAGCGGCTCGCCAAGGACGGCCACGCCACCGTCGCACTCAACCTGTCGACCGTGACGCGAACCATGCAGCGTACGGTGGAGCGCGAGCTCGCCCGCGTGCGTCTCGCGTCGCCCCAGCGCGACTCGGAGGCGAACCTCGCCGCCGCCGTCGAGCAAGTCGTCCGCGTCGTCCAGCGCACGCCGGATGGAGAGCGCATGGACTGGATCGTGGACGTGCCGTCGGATCTCCTCGCCGCCATCGACCATGACGATCTCTCCGAAGCGTTGGGCAACCTCATAGAGAACGCCGCGCGCCACGCACGCCACACCGTGGCCGTGACAGGGCGCCACGAAGGATCGAACGTCATGCTGACCGTCACCGACGACGGCCCGGGCATCCCGGAAGACAATCTCGCCGAAGCGCTGCGCCGCGGCGGTCGGCTCGACGAGAGAGGGTCCGGCGCCGGCCTCGGCCTCGCGATCGTGACCGACATCGTCCAATCCTGGAGCGGATCGCTTTCGCTCGAGAATGCGAACCCCGGCCTCGCCGCCACGCTCACACTCAAGGCGCCGAGGCGAGCCTGATCGCCACCTCGCTTCGCGCCGCCGTTGCGACGAACCCGCGCACCAACGCGCCCGACATCCCGCGCCGGCTATCGAAAAAGCCGCCAAATCCGGGATCTTTTCCCGTTTCATGCGCATTACCTGTTCGTCTGACAGATGGCTGACGGACACGATCAGGCGGTCGTCAGGGCCCCACGATTACAACGCACATGTTCGATGCGACGCGCGCCCTGAATGCGCCTCCTGGATGCACCACGGCACGCCGCACCTGATCTGAATGCCAACCGAGAGAGAAATCGCATGAAAAACGCAGTTCTTGCCCTTGGCCTGTCCGCAATGCTCGCGACGGCGCCGCTCGTCACCGTTGCCCGCGCCGACGATCGCCCGCCGACGCCGGCCGAGCTTTCCGAGCTCACCTCGATCCTGAATGACGCCGGCTTCAAGTCCTGGCGCAAGATCGAGCTCGACGACGGCAAGTGGGAAATCGATGACGCCGTGCATCAGGATGGCCGCGTGTTCGACGTCGACATCCGCGGCGGCAAGATCATCAAGATGGATCTCGAAGACTAAAGTCGAGCAAACTAACGACTTCGTCTCGGCGGACAGGGTATCAGCCTCGCCCGCCGAGACCATGATCGCTTCGGACCCTATCAGTCCGAAGCGTGAATCATCGGTCTCACCAAAAAATAGGAGCGTCTTCATCGAAGACCGATCACGCTCCGGCGTTTCAAATACAGTCCTTTCGTGCATAGAGCGCCGCCAGGCCCTGGCGCTCCGCCGTCGCCTTCTTATGCTCTTCGACGGCCTTGAGCCCCGTGTCTCCCCCGCCGAACATCCGCCCGAACGCCGCTCCGAGCGTCTGAGGCTGGCTCCGTTTTTCCCGGGCGGCACGCTCGGGGAAAGACGCGATATGGGTGTCGAGCGCGTCGATGCGCTCGCGAAGCTGGCGGCAGGCAAGCTGCTCCTCCGCCACGCTCGCGATGTAGGTCCCGTCGCTCTGGTGTCCGGCACGCTCGGCTTCGGACATCGAGAACACGCTCGCACAGCCCGAGACGCCTACGAGGAGACCGAGAGCGATCACGCGGATCGGGATAGAATGAAATCGCATGTTGGCTCACCCCTCCCCGACGTGAGCTGACCGGCCTTCCGTGCTCCGCAATACGGCATGGAGAAACGAACCCCGATGCTTCCGGATAGATGGGAACGGTTCGTCCGAAAGGAAGCACGGCAATGGAAATGTCGATAATCGCGCGACATGAAATCTAATATGTCGCAACGAGTCTAAAGTGCGTCGGCGGACGGCCGCAACACTCCGAATCCATTGTCCTCATCATCCTCGACCAATGAACGGCATTTTCGTGGCCATGAGCGTCATGAACTGGACGTTGGCCGAAAGCGGGAGCCCCGCCATATAGACGACGGCCTCCGCCACATGGCGCACGTCGAATCGCGGCTCGGGCTGAATGGAGCCGTCGGCCTGTCTGACGCCAGCCGCCATCGGATCCGTCATCGCGGTTTCCGCGTTGCCGATGTCGATTTGTGAACAAGCAATGTCGAACGCCCGCCCATCGAGCGAGAGAGATTTCGTGAGGCCGCTGATCGCGTGCTTGGTGGCCGTGTAGGGCGCGGAGAACGGCCGCGGCACCGCAGCCGAGATCGAGCCGTTGTTGATGATCCGCCCGCCCATCGGCCGTTGCGTCTTCATGAGACGGAACGCCCCCTGCGCGCACAGAAACGCGCCCGTGAGGTTCACGTCGACCACGGCCGTCCACTCGTCGAACGCAAGCTCGTCGATCGAAACGGCGCGCGCAGACAGGCCCGCGTTGTTGAACAGGATGTCGAGGCGGCCGAACGTCGATTGGATCTCCTCGAAGAGATCCCTGACGGCGGCAGGCCGCGCAACGTCGCACGTCCGCGCAAGCACGCGTCCCGGCCGCGACGTGCAAAGCCCCGCGGTCTCGTCGAGCGTGGATTGCCTCCGCCCCGCGAGCGCGAGATCGAAACCGGCATCGAACAGGGCGACCGCAACTGCGCGCCCGATGCCGCTGCCGGCCCCGGTCACAAGCGCGACCTTATTTGAGTGAGCAGTCACGCCGGCCGCGCGATCACCGCGTCGGCACCGGCTTCTCGCCGCGATAGTCGTAGAAACCGCGGTTCGTCTTGCGGCCGAGCCAGCCCGCCTCGACATACTTCACGAGCAGCGGGCAGGGACGATACTTGGAGTCCGAGAGGCCTTCGTAGAGCACCTGCATCACCGCCAGACACGTATCGAGCCCGATGAAATCGGCAAGCTCGAGCGGCCCCATCGGATGGTGCGCGCCGAGCCGCATCGCCTTGTCGATCCCCTCGACCGTGCCGACACCTTCATAGAGCGTGTAGACGGCCTCGTTGATCATCGGCAGCAGGATGCGGTTGACGATGAAGGCGGGGAAATCCTCGGAGACGGCCGTCACTTTGCCGAGGCTTTCGACGAACGTGCGCGCGACGCCGAACACTTCGTCTTCCGTCGCGATGCCGCGAATGAGCTCGACAAGCTCCATCAGCGGCACGGGGTTCATGAAGTGCATCCCGATGAAGTGCTCGGGACGGTCCGTCGTGGAGGCGAGCCGCGTGATCGACAGCGACGAGGTATTCGTCGCCACGATCGCCTCGGGCTTCAGCTTCGGACACAGCTCCTGGAAGATCCGCCGCTTGACGGATTCGTCTTCCGTCGCCGCCTCGATCACCATGTCGGAGTTCGCGAACGCGCCGAGATCGGGCGCGAACTTGATCCGCGCGAGCGCCGCCTTCATGTCCTCCTCGTTGACGAGGCCCTTGGCGACTTGGCGGCCGAGGTTCTTCTCGATGACCTCGAACGCCTTGTCGACCTGCTCCTTTCGGATGTCGTTGAGGAGCACGTCGTACTTGCCGAGCGCGATCACATGGGCAATGCCGCTGCCCATCTGACCCGCACCGATCACACCGACCTGCTTGATCACCGGAACCGGCCTCGCATCCGGTTTAGACTTGCTCTCGGCCTTGACTGCGACGTCCATGGCGAATGTCCTTCCTGTCCCGGTGCGCTTTGCGTCATCTCAGCCGCCCGCCTTGGCAAGCTCTTGTTCGAGCTCCGGCAAAGCCTGGAAGAGATCGGCGACGAGACCATAGTCGGCCACCTGGAAGATCGGAGCCTCTCCGTCCTTGTTGATGGCAACGATGATCTTGGAGTCTTTCATGCCGGCGAGATGCTGGATCGCACCCGAGATGCCCACCGCAACGTAAAGCTCCGGCGCCACGACCTTGCCGGTCTGCCCGACCTGCAGATCGTTGGGCACGAAACCGGCGTCCACCGCCGCGCGCGAGGCGCCCATCGCAGCGCCGAGGCGCTCCACGACAGGCTCGAGGTACGTCTTGAAGTTCTCGCCGTTGCCGAGGCCGCGCCCGCCCGAGACGACGATCTTCGCCGCCGTGAGGTCGGGACGATCCGACTTCGTAAGCTCTGCGCCGACGAACGACGAAAGGCCGACGGCCGGCGCCGCGGCTACGCTCTCGACCGGCGCCGATCCGCCCTCGCCCGCGGCCGCAAACGCCGCCGTGCGTACGGTCACGACCTTCTTCGCCTCGCTCGACTGCACGGTCTGCACGGCGTTGCCGGCATAGATCGGCCGCTCGAACGTATCGGCCGACACCACTTTGGTGATGTCGGAAATCTGCATCACGTCGAGCTGGGCTGCGACGCGCGGCAGAATGTTTTTGCCGGACGCCGTCGCGGGCGCGACGATGGTGTCGTAGCTGCCGGCGAGCGCCAGCACCGTCGCGGCCACTTCCTCGGCGAGCCCGTGCTCGAGATGCGGCGCGTCCGCGACCAGCACCTTGGAGACACCGTCGAGCTTCGCGGCCGCGTCCGCTGCAGCGCCGCACGAATGGCCGGCCACCAGCACATGCACGTCCGAGCCGATGGCCTTGGCCGCCGTCAGCGCCTTGGCCGTCGCGGCGCCGAGCGTCGAATTCGAGTGTTCCGCAAGAAGAAGAACAGCCATCAGATCACCCCCGCCTCTGTCTTGAGACGGCGCACCAGCTCCGCCACGTCAGCCACTTTCACGCCACCCTTGCGCGCGGGCGGCTCTGCCGTCTTCAGCACCTTGAGGCGCGGCGCGATAT
>DAOMQQ010000052.1:0-14287 GCA_035445405.1 Hyphomicrobium sp. | reverse complement strand
TGTCCTTTATCTTCGGGATCGGTGAGACGGACCGTCCATTCGGTCGCCTCGCCCGTATCGACTTCGTAAAAACCCGTGCGCTTATAGCCGCGTTTGGGGCAATCCTGAACACCGCGGATGGCAAACGATTTGTCGTCGGTGCACATGAAGTTGGTGCCGGCCCATTCGCCGCCTCGGTCGTAGTCGACCGCGTGGACGTAGATAAACCGGCTCGGGACCGCACCTTTCAAGAGCGTTTCGCATGTCTGCGACGCGATGTTCCACCACCCTTCCGTGGCCCATCCGTCTGCGTCCTGATAGCCGATCGAGACGCCGATGCGGCTCTGGGTCGTGTTGCAGAACTTGAGATCCGCCAGGGCGGCATCCGGGAGAAGCGCGATGAAAAGCGCCGCCCAGAGCGGAAGGGATCGGATTTTCAGGCTCATGGTTGCACGGGGAGAGTAGCGGTCCGACGTAAGGGAAACCTGAACGCAGCCGGGCCTTGCGGGGAGCGTAATGAGGTTCGCGTGAAAAGGGGGCAGCTTTGAGGTGCGGCAGAAGCGACGCACCCATGCTGTGGGCGCATTGAAAGCCGTCGGATGGGAATTCGCAAGGCCTGCCGGCCGGGCGGCTACGGGAAACCCGGCCAATGCACGGTCCTAAGCCGATGATCCACAGGGAAATTACTTCTGGATAGACGTAGCCTCTCCTTGCGGGGGCCACAGCGGAAGCCTAGCGTCCGGCCAAGGTCGGTGCCGATCAGGAGCCCGACGAGCGGATATCGTGTGATCGAATGGATGCAGGGGGTGCCATGACGACGCTTCAAGCCTCAGCGCAGAAGCAGCTTCGCCAGATGATCGAAAGCATCGAGCGGCTGGAAGAAGAGAAGAAGGCGCTCGCGGACGACATCCGCGACAAGTACAACGAGGCCAAAGGACTGGGTTTCGACGTCAAGACGCTCCGCCAGATTATCCGTCTGCGCAAGAAGAGCCAGACCGAGCGCCAGGAGGAGGAAAGCCTCCTCGAGGTCTATATGCACGCTTTGGGCATGTTGGACGGCCCGCTGTCGGCGGAAGCCGAGGCGGCAGCGGACCATATGATCGCCGCCGAGTAGTCGGCGAATCGCGCGGGCTCGCCCAAGACTCGGATTGCTTCCGCAGTGAAGGGATCGAAAATGTCGAAGGCGGGCGCCTCGGCGCAGCGCGCCCGCACATGCACGTGTCCCTGAAAACATCATGCACAAAATAAAAAGCGTCCCGGGCCGCTTCGGCGTACGGCCCGGGACGCTAACGACGGGCTAGGCAAGAGCCTCACCAGCCGCATTTGGGAAATCGTCCCATCTGATTGGCCAGATGATCACGATCGTTTGTTCACTGTGACCATAGACCGCGGCAAAGATCAGGGCTAATCGTTATTTGTTTCGTTTCTGATCAGGCTGCCTTATGACGCACGTCACGCTCAAGCAGCTCCGCTACTTCGACGCCCTGGCGCGCGAGCTCCATTTCGGGCGCGCGGCGGAGTCGTGCGCCGTGACCCAGCCTGCGCTCTCCATGCAGATCAACGAGCTGGAGCAGAGCCTGGGGCTCGTGCTGGTGGAACGCACCCGGGCGGGGGTGCAGCTCACCGGAAAAGGGGCCGAGATCGCCGCCCGCAGCGCGCGCATCCTGGGCGATGTTCGCGACCTCGTTGCCTACGCACAGCATTCCAATCGCCTGCTCACCGGTACGTTGAGGCTCGGCGTGATCCCCTCCGTCGCGCCCTATCTGCTGCCGCCACTGTTGCCGCTCTTGCGTGACGCCTATCCCGATCTCGAATTGCACGTGCGCGAAACCCAGACCCAGCTGCTGACGGACGAGCTTCTGGAAGGCAAGCTCGACGTGCTGCTGCTGGCGCTGCCGCTCAAGAATACGGACCTCACGAACCTGCCGCTGTTCGAGGATAAGTTTCTGCTCGCCGTGCCCAAGGAGCGCAAGCTCTCGGGCCGCGTGCGCGCGACCAAGGAATTGATCGAGCACGAGCGCCTCCTGCTTCTCGAAGAGGGCCATTGCCTGCGTGATCAGGCGCTCACCTATTGCAGCCTCCAGCAGGTCGACGCGGTCAATACGTTCGGCGCATCGAGCCTGGCGACCATCGTCGAGATGGTGTCGGCAGGGTTCGGCATCACGCTTCTTCCGGAGATGTCGATCGGCATCGAGGAGCGGGGCCGCGACATCACGCTGGTCCGCTTCGTGGAGCCCGAACCGTTCCGCACCGTCGGTCTTGTCTGGCGGTCGACGTCTCCACGCACGGAGGATTTCGAAGAGCTGGGCCGCCTGGTGACGAAAGCTTGGACCGATGGCCCGCTCACGGCGGCGCGCGCAAGCGGGCGTGGCGGCGCGAAAAAAGCCGCCGCTACCGCGGCTGAGTCTTGACCGCGCGCGCCAGAAGCTGAGGGCCGGCGGGGGCGCTGAGCTCGGGCTCGGCCGCAAACGCAAATGCATCGAAATTGACGGCTTCCCCGCTGAAGGCTTGCGCCCAAGCCATCGCCGTCTGCGATTTTTCAGACCCGAACCGCATCGGCATCGCCGTGCCCTCGTCGTCGATCATCGCCAGGGCTTCGTTGGCGTCCGGATGCACGAGCGTCAGAAGCGCCGGATCGTCGAAGGAGGGCGTTTCCGTCAACAGCGGTCCGAGCGCGAAGGGCCGATAGGCCAGCTCGTCCGGATGATCGTCGTCGTAGGCGGGCGCGACGTGCCATCCGCTCCGCCAGTCGGCATCGCCCTGGCCGAGGGGATGGGGTCCGAGCGGATTGGGGACCGGCTCGGCGTCCGGCACGACGTCTGCCGTGACGGGCGCCGCTTTGCGCAGCGAGGGCCAGGACGGCGTCATCGAAGCCGTCCGGAGCGGCGCCGTACCCGTGATCAAGGCGGACGTTCCGGTTTCCTCGGGCAGGCTCGACGGATCCTCGAGCGAGGCGAGCTTGATCAGCATGTCGAGGCGGGACCGCTCGGCGTCGGGAAGTCGATTGACGAACTGCGCGGGACGATCTACGGCGCGCGGCGAAGCGACGAGCTTCGGCTGCGGTGCGCCGGACGGCCCATCCGTTGTGAGCGATGCAAGAGACGTCATCGCCTCGGGTTGCGTGGCGTCGGTCGGCGGCAGGGGTGCGCCGACGGCCATGCGCCGGCCGGGCGCGGGAGGTGTCGGGCGCACGGCGCGCACGGGTGTCGGAACGGGCGCCGCCGCGACCGAAGCCTGCCAGGCATCGGCCACCTGCACGGGCGCCGGCGGCACCTTGCCGTCGCGGATGGCGAAGAACTGCGCCATTTCCTGCGCCAGATCCTGACGCCGTCCACGCGCCGCCGTGGCATCTCCGCGCTTGATGGGCTTGCCGTCTGCGGGAACGTGCTGGGTCCGCCCCGAGGGGAACAGCAGGGCAAGCTCGTCGCGCACCATGCGCGGCCAATGACGCACCCGCGCGGAATCGACATGGACGAACGGGATGCCCGACGTCGGATAGTAGCCCACGCCGCCGCGCTCGCGGATCATCGCGGAATAGCGCATGCGCCGGATGGGGACGTCCGGGAAGGAGATGTCGATTGCTTTTCCCGTCATGTGATGGCTGCGCTGCGCCTGTCCGCCGCGCGTCTTGCGCAACATGTTGTTCGTGGTGGGCGAGCGGTATCCCGAGATGATGCTGACCGGCTTCTGCGATCCGAGCTCGCGATGCATTTCCCAAATGATGTCGATGGTCTTGGGGTCCATCTTGATCGACTCGTCACGCCGCCAGTCGCGCATGATCCAGTCGATCTTCTTCATCGCCTCGGGGATGTAGCTGCCGTTCCTCTTGTAGAGGATGGTCAGCGTCTCCTTGGTATGGATGTGGTAGAAGGAGATCGTGCGGTCTTCGCGGGCATGCGCGACGCCGGCATGGAGCACGACGGCCATCATGGCCACCACGCCCAGACCGAGTGCCTGAAGACCGGCGAACAGGACTCGGGTCCGGTGCCGGCAGGCAGACTGTCCCGCCTCTACGCTCAAACGCTTTCCCCCGTGGAGAGACTGCTAAGGTTAAGGCTTACGACCTCGTGCTTAACGGTCGGTAACCTTGGAATGCGCGACAAAAGGGGCTTGCCTGCGGCGTAAACAGGGCAAGTCTCGCCATGATGCGAACGAGGTTAAGTTTTGGCTAATGGCGCGCTCGGCTTGGGACGTAAAACGTCCGATGCTTTTTATCGTGCGGCAAAAGCGAAGACGCCCCCGCTCGCAGCGCGACCGGGGGCGTCGGGATCGTCCATTGGGACGAGGACGATCGTAACTCAGTTGACGCGCGGTTCGAGCCCGTATTCCTGCATCTTCCGGTAAAGCGTGGAGCGGCCGATCTTGAGCCGGCGCGCGACCTCCGTCATGTGGCCCCGATAGCGGCCGAGCGCGAGGCGGATCATGTCGGCCTCGATGTCCTCCAGCGCACGGATCTCGCCCTGCTCCGTCACGGCGGGGATGCCGAGTGCGGACGTCCCGGCACCCGGCCGGACTTCGACGGTCTGGGGAACGGTGTCCTCCGCGCCGATGAGGGCCGGCCCCGTGTAGGCGGCGGGCTTCTCCACACCGGCGGGCGCCGGCGGTATTTCGGCCGAGAAGCCGTCGACATGACTTGCGATCTGCGGGAATTCCGCAACCGACAGCGTGGGGCCGTCGGCCAGCACTACTGCCCGGAAAATGGCGTTTTCGAGCTGGCGCACGTTGCCCGGCCAGTCGTAGGCCATGATGAGCTTCATGGCGTCCTCGGTGAAGCCCGAGAGCCGCTTGCCTTCTTCGGCGGCGAAGCGGGCAAGGAAATGCCGCGCGAGGTCGGCGATGTCCTCGGATCGTTCGCGCAGCGGCGGCACCCAAATCGGGAACACGTTGAGGCGATAGTAGAGATCCTCGCGGAAGCGGCCGTCCTTCACGAGCTGGATCATGTCGCGGTTGGTGGCGGAGATGAGCCGGAAGTTGACCTTCACCGGCTTCTTCGCCCCCACGGGGTCGATCTCGCCTTCCTGGATGGCGCGCAGAAGTTTCACCTGGGCATCGAGCGGAAGCTCGCCCACCTCGTCGAGGAAGAGCGTGCCGCCGTCGGCTTCCTGGAACTTGCCGATACGCTTTTCGACGGCGCCCGTGAACGCGCCTTTCTCATGTCCGAACAGGATGCTTTCGACGAGATTTTCCGGGATCGCGCCGCAGTTGACCGTGACGAACGGCCGGCCGGCACGCTCGCTCTCTCCCTGGATGGCGCGCGCGATCAGCTCTTTGCCGACGCCGCTTTCGCCCTCGATAAGCACGGGGATGGTCGACGACGCCGCGCGCTTTCCGAGCCCGATGACGCGCTGCATTCCTTCGCCGCGAATGATGAGATCGTCGAAGGTCAGGGTCCCTTCGGTCTTCTTCTTGATGCGCGTGATCTCGTCCGAAAGCGCTTCGATCTTGAGCGCGCTCTGCATCGTGACTTCGAGCCTCTCGGGAGAGGCCGGCTTGATGACGAAGTCGACGGCGCCGAGCCGGATCGCGGCGATGGCGGCATCGACGGAGCCGTTGGCGGTCAGCACGATGATGGGCGGGCTCGCCTGGCCCTTCATGCGCTCGAGGACACCCATGCCGCCCATGCCGGGCATTACGAGATCGAGAAGCACGAGGGAGATCGCGCCGCGGTCGGGACCTTCGAGGATCTCGACGGCCTGCTCGCCGGAATGAATGGAGCGGGTATCGAACCCGAAACGTTTGACCGTCTCTTCCAGAATGCGACGCTGGGCGGGATCGTCGTCGACGATAAGGATACGCTTGGCCATGGTCACTCGTACTCAACACGAACTGAAACGCGGCCGGTCTTTCGGAGAGCTTACGCTCGGGACGTTGCGAAGGACCGACAACTCACATGGCCAGAGATTGCCCCACAACGGTAAACAAGCCCTTTCGCAGAGACTCACCTTGAAACTTTTTTGGAACGGGCGGCCTGGCTGCGGACCGGGGGCACGCCGCGGCTGGGGTCAAAAACACGCATTGATGCCGAATGGCGATTGATCTTATCTGGCTGGGCGAGGCCACGTCCTCCCCCATAAAAAGCTGGGATCATGTCCGGGACGGCCCGGCACCTCACTATGAAGGAGGCTGCCGTGGCGTGGTTGATGTTGATCGTCGCCGGTGTGTTTGAGGTGGTCTGGGCGTTCTCGATGAAGCAATCCGAAGGCTTCACGCGCCTGGTGCCCTCCGTCGTCACGATTGTCATGATGATGTTGAGTTTCGGCCTGCTGGCCGCGGCCATGCGCACGCTGCCGCTAGGCACAGCCTATACGATATGGACAGGGATCGGGGCCGTCGGCGCCTTCGTGGTCGGGATCGTCGTGCTGAGCGAGCCGGCGACGGCCTTGAGGCTGCTCGCCGCCGCGCTGATCGTGAGCGGCATCGTTCTCATGAAACTGTCGAGCACGTCCTAGCTGCGGACGCAGCCTGGACGTTTTGGAGGAAGCTGCCGCCTGCCCAAAAAAGCGGACGGCGGCTTCCCGTTCGGCCTTCGTTGTCCGTGCCGCTTGAACTCTGGCAGGGGAGCCCGCAGATTAGGCGGTGCATTCCCATTCAAACCGGAGTCCCTGATGTCGCCGATCCTGCGCGCCCCCGCATTTGCCGCCTTTGACGGGTCCCTCGGACCTCACGCAGCGTCCGGTGCGGGCGGGGCAGCGCCTGCCGGGGCCGCGGACCTGGGTGTCGTGCCGGAATGGGATCTCTCCGACCTTTATAAGGGTATGGACGATCCGGCCGTCACGCAGGATCTCGACCGTGCCGCCGCCGAGGCGCGCCGCATCAAGGAAAGCTACCAGGGCAAACTGGCCGCGCTGGCGAGTGACGGGGCGAGCCTTGCGGACGCCATCGCCGCCTACGAGCAGCTTTCGGATCTCATGGGCAAGCTCGGCTCGTACGCGGGGCTCCTCTATGCCGCCAACCAGGCGGATCCCGCCCGCGCGAAGTTTTACGGCGACATCTCGGAGCGCCTGACGCGGATCGCGACCGACCTCATTTTCGTCGAGCTCGAGCTCAACCAGATCGACGAAACGGCTCTCGAAGGCGCGATGAACGTGCCCGCGCTTCAGCGCTTCAAGCCCTGGCTGGAAGATCTGCGGAAAGAAAAGCCCTATCAGCTCGATGAGAAGCTGGAGCAGCTGTTCACCGAGAAAGGCCAGACCGGGCGCGGTGCCTTCACCCGCCTTTTCAGCGAGACCATGACGGGGCTGCGCTTCGACGTGGAAGGAGAGCCCGGGCCTCTCGCACTCGAAGCAACCCTGAACCTCTTGTCCGATCCGGCCGAGCCACGCCGCCGCGCCGCGGCCGAAGCGCTCTCCAAGGTGTTCGGAGCCAACATCCGCCTCTTCACGCTGATCACGAACACCCTGGCGAAGGACAAGGAGATCTCCGACCGCTGGCGCGGCTTCAAGGACGTTGCCGACAGCCGCCATCTCGCCAACCGCGTCGAAGCGCCCGTCGTGGAGGCGCTGGTCGAGAGCGTGCGCGCCGCCTATCCGCGGCTGTCGCATCGCTATTACGCCATGAAGGCGCGCTGGCTCGGCATGGAGAAGCTGTCTCACTGGGATCGCAACGCGCCGCTGCCCGATAAGCCGGAGCAGATCTTCACCTGGCCCGAGGCGGAGCGGATCGTGCTCGAAGCCTACGGCGCCTTTGCGCCCGACATGGCGAGCGTCGCGAAGGAGTTCTTCGACAAGCGCTGGATCGACGCGCCGCTGCGCGAGGGCAAGACGCAGGGCGCTTTCTCGGCCGCGACCGTACCGTCGGTGCACCCCTATGTGTTGATGAACTTCCAGGGCAAGCCGCGGGATGTGATGACGCTCGCCCATGAGCTGGGCCACGGCGTGCATCAGATGCTGGCGCGCGCGCAGGGCCCCTTGCTCGCGCCCACGCCGCTGACGCTCGCTGAGACGGCGTCCGTCTTCGGCGAGATGCTGACCTTCCGCGCGCTTCTCGACCGGACGAAGAGCCCGCGCGAGAGGAAGGCGATGATGGCCGGCAAGGTGGAGGACATGCTGAACACGGTGGTGCGCCAGATCGCGTTCTATCAGTTCGAGCGCAAGGTGCATGAGGCGCGCCGCGAGGGCGAATTGACGAGCGAGCAGCTCAACCAGTTCTGGCTCGACGTGCAGCGCGAAAGCCTTGGTCCGGCCATCGACCTGAAGCCAGGGTACGAGGTCTACTGGACCTACATCCCCCACTTCATCAATTCGCCGTTCTACGTCTATGCGTATGCCTTCGGCGATTGCCTCGTGAACTCGCTCTATGGCCTCTACCAGGAGGCCCACCCCGGCTTCGTCACGAAGTACTTCGATCTCCTGAAGGCCGGCGGCTCGAAGCACCATTCGGAGCTGCTGGCGCCGTTCGGCCTCGACGCCACCGACCCCTCGTTCTGGTCCAAGGGCCTCCGTGTGATCGAAGGCATGATCGACGAGCTGGAGGAGATGGAGAGGACGGCGGCCTGATCGCCGCCTCCCGGGCACGTTATACGATCTGTACAACATCCGCTCCGATGTTATACACTCTGTATAACGCACCGCGGAGGCGCAGCCATGAAGCTCGAAATCAAGAAGATCGGCAACTCTACGGGACTGATCCTGCCGAAGGAGCTGCTTGCACGCATGGGTCTCTCCCAAGGCGACGAAGTCCTCGTCACCGAAGGGCCGGACAGGACCATTTCGATTACGCCCCACGTTGACGATGACGAGGAGACGATGCGCATCGCGCGCGACGTGATGAAGGAGTATCGGAACACGCTCAAAGCGCTCGCCAAATGACCGAGCCGCGTTGGATCACGAAAGCCCAGATCGTTCGCATTCATGCGGAGCAATTGGCGGCCTTCGGCGGTCCCGATGGCCTGCGCGACGAGGGCATGCTGGAATCGGCCCTCGGGCGGCCGCGGAACAAATGGTCATTCGGCGAGCATGACCTCGCCGTTCTTGCCGCGGCCTACGCCTTCGGGCTCGCCCGCAACCACCCGTTCGTGGACGGAAATAAACGCGCAGCCTTCATGGCCATGATGACGTTCCTGAGGAAAAACGGCATCGGATTCGCCCCGGACGTTGCAGAGGCGACCGTCGCGATCATCGACCTCGCAGCCGGCGAGATCGACGAGGACGGGCTCTCCCGCTGGATCCGCGACAATTGGCCGGGGGATTAGCCGAGGCCAGCCGGGACCCACGCTTCCCCCGAAATTGGTCGGTGGCGGTCACCGGGGAACGGGCGTATAAGCGCCGCGTTTTGCTGCGCGAGCAGCAGCAGCGGCAGGAAACTTTATCGTGGCACACTCCAAGGCCACAGACGCCAGTCATGATGCCGACGACCGGGCATTGGACAAGCGCTTCTGGCTTCTCGTCGTCGGTGCGATCGGCGTCGTTTACGGCGACATCGGAACGAGCCCGCTTTATGCGTTTCGCGAAGCCGTCCGCGCGGCGAGCGGCGGCGGCGCGACCAGCAGCGAAGCGGTGTTCGGGGTTCTCTCGCTCATCTTCTGGGCCCTCGTTCTCATCGTCACGCTGAAATACGTGATCGTGCTGCTGCGCGCCGACAACAAGGGCGAGGGCGGCACGTTCGCGCTCATGGCGCTGGGGCTCACGGTCGCCAAGCGCACTTCGCCACTCCTGCTTGGGCTCGGAGTGGCTGGAGCATCCTTCTTCTATGGAGATGCCGTCCTCACGCCGGCAATCTCTGTGCTGTCCGCCGTCGAGGGCCTGATGCTCGTGTCGCCGGTATTCGAACGATGGGTCGTGCCGCTGGCTCTCGTGATCATCGTGGCGCTGTTCGCCGTGCAAAGCCGCGGCACTGCGCGCGTGGCGCAGTTCTTCGGTCCGCTGACCGTCGTCTGGTTTCTCATGCTCGGCGGTGGCGGCCTGGCGCACGTCGTCGACAATCCGACCGTGCTCGCTGCCCTCAATCCGTGGTACGGGCTCGGCTTCCTGGTCAGTCATGGCTTGCTGGGCCTGACCGTTTTCGGCTTCGTATTTCTGGCCGTCACGGGTGCGGAGGCGCTCTACGCCGATCTCGGCCACTTCGGACGCAAGCCGATCCAGGTCGCCTGGGTCGGTTTCGTGTTTCCCGCGCTGATGCTGAACTACATGGGGCAGGGCGCGCTGGTGCTCGAAGACGCGAGCACACTCGATAACCCGTTTTATCGCCTCTACCCCGAGTGGGCCTTGGTGCCGATGGTCATCCTTGCGACCGCTGCGACCGTCGTTGCGAGCCAGGCCGTGATCACGGGTGCGTTCTCGCTTGCGCGTCAAGCGATCCAGCTCGGCCTCCTGCCGCGCTTCGCGGTCCGGCACACGTCGGAAGAGATGGCGGGCCAGATTTACCTGCCGCGCGTCAACTGGCTGTTGCTGATCGGCGTCGTGTTCACGGTCATCACCTTCAAGTCCTCGTCGAACCTCGCAAGCGCTTACGGTGTCTCAGTGACGGCGACCCTCGTCATCAACTCGCTCGTCGCTTTCTTCGTGCTATGGAAATACTGGCGCTGGCCGCTGTGGAAGGTGGCGGCGCTGATGGTGCCGCTGCTCGTCGTCGAGCTGACGTTCTTTGCCGCGAACGCCATGAAGTTTTTCGAAGGCGCGTGGTTCCCGGTGTTCGTGGCCGCGGTCTTGGGCCTGATCATGTTCACGTGGATGCGCGGCTACGGCATTCTTTCGCGCATGACGCGCCGCGACGAGACGGAGCTGGATTGGCTCGTGCGCCGGCTCGAAGCCAAGCCTCCGGCACGCGTGCCCGGCACCGCCGTTTTCCTCTCGGCCGACGTCAACGCGGCGCCGACGGCTCTGATGCACAACCTGAAGCACAACAGGGTCCTGCACGAGCGCAACGTGGTGCTCTCCATCTCGACGGACACCTCGAAGCCACGCGTTGCGCGCCACGAGCGTGTGCATATCGACCGCTCGAACGAGATGTTCACGCGCGTGGTCGCGACCTACGGCTTTATGGAATCGCCAAACATTCCGAAAATTCTCGAAGGCTGCCGACGTAAGGATCTCAACATCGACATCGGCGCGACGTCGTTCTTCCTGTCCCGCCGGTCGTTGAGGCCGAGCTCGAAGTCGGAGATGCCGCGCTGGCAGACGCGGCTGTTCATCTGGCTCACGCGCACCGCCGAAGACGCGACGACGTATTTCAGGATCCCCACCGACCGCGTGGTGGAAGTCGGCACGCAGGTCGCGATTTGAGAGTGACGGCGGGCGAGCCTTGCGAAAGGCGGGGCGCTACTGCGCCGCCTCGTCCGTGTCCTGGTGCGCCGGCACGAGATTGACGCTCTCGCCGCATCCGCAGGCGCCCTGCTGGTTCGGATTGTTGAAGACGAATGTCGCCGACAGCTTGTCCGTTTTATAGTCCATTTGGGTGCCGAGCAGATACAGCACGGCCTGCGGATCGACGATCACGCGCGCGCCGTCCTGCTCGACGACTTCGTCAAATTTGTCGACGCGATCGGCCCACGTCATCGTGTACTCCATGCCGGCGCATCCGCCCTTCTTTACGCCGATCTTGAGGCCGGCGATGTCCGGCCCCTTCGACGTCATGATGGCGCGCACGCGCTCCGCGGCTGCGGGCGTCAGCGTCATGACCTTCGGCCGGGGGCGGCGGGTCGGCGTTGCGATCGTCTTTTCGGTCATGAGTGCTGTCCTGGGGCTCAAGGCCGGAAATACCGAAGCTTGAGCGAAATATAGCGTGAGCGGCCGCCCATTGCGAGATGTGCGCCGGCAACGCTCCGCGCCTTTGAGAATCCGGGCCGGCTCCGGCGGATGAAAGCTAGAACATATTGAGCGCGAGGCGCGCCTCGTCCGACATACGGCTCTGGTCCCACGGTGGATCAAAGGTCAGCGTGACCGTCACGCCCGAAACGCCGGGAACCGCGCTGACGGCATTCTCCACCCAGACCGGCATCTCGCCAGCCACCGGACAGCCCGGCGCCGTCAGCGTCATCTCGACCGCAATCTCCCGGTCGTCGTTGATGTCGATCTTGTAGATCAGGCCAAGCTCGTAGATGTCGGCCGGGATCTCCGGGTCGTACACGGTCTTGAGGGCAGCGATGATGTCGCCCGTGAGGCGTTCGATCTCCTCGGGCGGCAGAGTGGACACGCCCTCGACGGGAGCGTCGGCCGGCTGCGTCTCGGCCGCCGGGGAAGTATCGGCCTCTGCTGCCTCGGTCGGCTTCGCTTCCGGAAGGTTCTCGCTCCCGGCGGGTTTGTCGTCGATCTCGACCTGTTCCGTCATGATACGGCCCTAGCGTTCCTCAAGCAAAAAAGTCTCGGGCGCGGAGGAGGGCGGCGACGAGCGCGTCCACCTCCGCTTTGGTATTGTACATTGCGAACGACGCCCGGCAGGTGGCCGAGACGCCGAGCCGCTCCATCAAGGGCTGCGCGCAATGGTGGCCTGCGCGGATCGCGACGCCGCCCCGGTCGATGATGGTCGCGACATCGTGCGGATGCAGCCCGTCGATCGAGAACGCATGGATCGCGCCCTTGCCCGGTGCCGTGCCATGGATCGTGAGCCCCGGCACCTCCTGAAGACGCTCGAACGCATAGCCGCCGATCTCGGCTTCATGCTCCGCGATCCGGTCGCGCCCCACCTGCATCATGTAGGAGAGGGCAGCGCCCAATCCCACCGCCTCGACGATGGCCGGCGTTCCGGCCTCGAAGCGGTGAGGGGCTTTGCCGTAGGTGATGCGGTCCACCTCGACGAGCTCGATCATCTCGCCCCCGCCCTGGTACGGCGGCATGATGTCGAGATACTTCTGCTTGGCATAGAGCACGCCGATGCCCGAAGGCCCGTACGTCTTGTGGCCGGTGAAGACATAGAAATCGGCATCGAGGTCCACGACGTCGACGGGAAGGTGCACGGCCGCCTGGCTGCCGTCCACGAGCACCGGCACGCCCTTCGCGTGCGCGATCTCGATCACCTCCTTGATCGGCACCACCGTGCCGAGCACGTTCGACATGTGCGTGATGGCGACGATCTTCGTGCGCGGCGTGATGAGTTGATCGAGCTCGTCGAGCAGAAGTTCGCCTTCGTCCGAGATCGGCGCCCACTTGAGCACGGCGCCGCGGCGCTCCCGATGGAAGTGCCAGGGCACGATGTTCGAGTGATGCTCCATGATGGAGAGCACGATCTCGTCGCCTTCGCCGATCTCGAGCGCGCCGAAAGAGGATGCCACCAGGTTGATCGCTTCGGTCGCGTTGCGCGTGAAGATGATCTGATCGGCCTTCGGCGCGTTGAGGAAGCGGCGCGTGACCTCGCGCGCCTCTTCGAAGCGCTGCGTCGCCGTGTTCGAGAGGTAATGCAGCCCGCGGTGCACGTTCGCGTATTCGAAGCGGTAGGCGTGATCCATCGCCTCGATGACGGAAAGCGGCTTCTGCGCCGAGGCACCGTTGTCGAGATAGATGAGCGGCTTGCCGTAGATCTCCCGGTAGAGGATCGGGAAATCGGTGCGGATGCGCTCCACGTCGAAGGGGCCGGCGGCCACGGGGGCCTGCACCTTCTTCGACTTCTTCTGTGTCGCCGCCGTCATGGTGCAGTCCTTCACTTTGGGGCAGCACCCCTGCATCGTATGCAACCTATCCCTCCCCCCTCGTGGGGGAGGTTAGGAGGGGGGGGATCCCAGACCGTCTGCTGCCGGGCTTCCCCCCCCCACCCCTAATCCCTCCCCATGTCCATGCGGAGCATGGCTCCGCCATAACGGGGAGGGGAATGTCGGCCTCACGGGCGCTTCTCTAAGCGTCGCCCTGGAGCCACCCGCGCGCAAGCGCACGGAGTGCGTCCTGCACCGCTTCCGGCTCCGCCTTGTCGATCGCTTCGCCGACGAAGCTCTCGACCAGCATGGCTTGCGCTTCCGCGAGCGGAATGCCGCGCGACTGAAGATAGAACACCAGCTCCGGATCGATCTCCGCCGATGTCGAGCCGTGGCCGCAGACCACGTCGTCGGCGTAGATTTCGAGCTCCGGCTTGCTGTTGAACTCGGTGTCCGGCGAGAGCATCAGCGCCTGCGCCATCTGCTTGCCGTCCGTCTTCTGCGCGTCGGGGCGCACGATCACCTTACCCTGGAACACCGCCCGCGCGCGGTCGCGCAGCACGGTCTTCACCAACTCGCGGCTCGTGCAGCTCGGCACGGCGTGATCGACCACCATCGTGATGTCGTGGTGGGAGCTCGCGTTCCCGAGCAGTGCCGAGCCGAGGTCGAACGTCGCGTGCTCGCCGCGGAAGGTGACGGCGAGATCGTTGCGCACGACGCCGTCGCCGAGAACCATCTGGAACGGCCGGT
>DAOMQQ010000051.1:0-14403 GCA_035445405.1 Hyphomicrobium sp. | reverse complement strand
ATCCCATCATGACTCAGCCCTGGCTGGCGGGTTTTCGCCTCGGCCGGGCTGTTTCGCTTTCGATTTCGACTGGAGTAAAGCCCGTGAAACGGACCTATCAACCGAGCAAGCTCGTCCGCAAGCGCCGGCACGGCTTCCGCGCCCGCATGGCGACCGCCGGCGGCGTCAAAGTGATCGCGCGCCGCCGTGCCAAGGGCCGCAAGCGCCTTTCGGCCTAGCCTATCGCGCGACGCAGCCTTGCGATTTCGAGGCGGAGGCGTCGCCGTGGCGATCGAGACGCTCAAGAAACGAGCGGATTTTCTGAGAATTCGAGGGGGCGCGCGCTTTGCGACGCCCTCTTTTGTGCTTGAAACGAAGCCGCGCGGGGCGGCTTCGGAGCGGAGCCCGGCCGTGTCGCCCGACGGCATGCCCCGCTTCGGCTTTACGGTGACGAAGAAGCTCGGCAAGGCCGTGGACCGCAACCGCATCCGCCGCCGCCTCAAGGCCGCGGTGGGGCTGCTCGCGCCGCAGTTTGCGCATCCCGGACACGACTACGTGCTGATCGCCCGCGCCCAGGCCCGCGACCGGGCATTTACGGACGTCAAGAAAGACCTTGAACGGGCCTTCTTACGCGTGCATCACGCTCCGGCAGCGTCGGTAAAGGGGAGAAACGGCTGACGCGCGACATTCGGCGCGCGCAAATCGCCCATACCCTCGACGCTACGGGGGTTGTAAGAGAGCCAATCTGAAAATTCCGCGGGAGTGTCCGGCGGCCCGAGAGCCCCCTTTCCGCGCCATTCCGAGGACTTCATGAGCCAGCGCCAGGACGATCAACGCAACCTTCTCATTGCCGTCGTGCTGTCGGTGGCGGTGATGCTCGGTTGGCAGCTCTTCTATGTCGGGCCGCAGGTCAAGGAGCATCAGGAGAAGCAGCAGCGCGAGCGCGTGGCCGAGCAGCAGGCTCAGCAGCCGGCTTCGCAGGAGACCGCGCAGCCCGGCGTCGCTCGTCCGAGCGTCGGGCCCGGAACCCAGACCGCGCTTCCGGTGAGGCCCACGGGAACGCGCGCCGAGGCTCTCTCGCTCTCGGCCCGCGTGCCGGTCGAAACGCCGTCGCTCACGGGCTCGATCTCGCTCAAGGGCGGTCTCGTCGACGACCTCGTGCTCGTGAACTATCGCGAGACGGTCGATCCCAAGAGCCCCAACGTGGTGCTGTTCTCGCCGCTCGGCTCGCCGAACGCCTATTTCGCCGAGTACGGCTGGCAGGGCGGGCCCGGTGGCCAGATCGCGCTTCCCGACAGCGAGACGCTCTGGCAGGCGGACGCGAACGCGAAGCTCACGCCGACGACACCCGTAACGCTCTCCTGGGACAACGGCCAGGGCATGGTGTTCAAGCGGACGATCGCCATCGACGAGCATTACATGCTGACGGTGACGAACGCGGTCGAGAACACCTCGTCGAGCGACGTGGTGCTCACGCCTTACGCGCGTCTCTACCGTTTCGGAACGCCCCGCATCGAGGGCTTCTTCATCATGCACGAGGGCCTGATCGGCGTGCCGGGAGACGCGGGCCTGCAGGAAATCACCTACGCCGACGTGCTCGAAGACGGGGGCGGGCGGAGCTTCGACGGCAAGACGGGTGGCTGGCTCGGCATCACCGACAAATACTGGGCGGCAGCGCTCATTCCGGACCAGAAGCAGACCTATGCGGGTAGCTTCCGTGGCCAGCGTCCGGCCGCGTCGGCGGGCCAAGAGGTGTTCTGGACCGACTATCAGCAAAGCCCCGTCATCGTTTCGGCAGGTACGACGCAGACGATCGAAGGCCATCTCTTCGCGGGTGCCAAGCAGGTGCGCCAGATCGAGGCGTACGAGGCGGAGCTCGGAATCGAGAAGTTCGAGCTCCTCGTCGACTGGGGCTGGTTCTACTTCATCACCAAGCCGCTCTTCTATCTGCTCGACTGGCTCTATCGCCTGCTCGGCAACTTCGGCCTCGCCATCCTGGCCGTGACGGTGCTCGTCAAGATCGCGTTCTTCCCGCTCTCCAACAAGAGCTACGTCTCGATGGCGAAGATGAAGAAGCTGCAGCCGCAGATGGAGCAGCTTCGCGAGCGCTACACGGACGACAAGGCGAAGATGCAGCAGGAGCTGATGGAGCTCTACAAGAAGGAGAAGATCAATCCTCTTGCGGGCTGTCTGCCGATCCTCATTCAGATCCCGGTCTTCTTCGCGCTCTACAAGGTGCTGTTCGTCTCGATCGACATGCGCCATGCGCCGTTCTTCGGCTGGATTCGCGATCTTTCGGCGCCGGATCCGACGTCGATCTTCAACCTGTTCGGCCTCCTGCCCTACTCGGTGCCCGACTTCCTCATGCTCGGCATCTGGCCGGTCATCATGGGCATCAGCATGTGGCTGCAGATGCAGCTCAATCCGCCGCAGCCCGATCCCATCCAGCAGAAGATCTTCAACTGGATGCCGCTCGTCTTCACGTTCCTCCTGGCAGGCTTCCCCGCGGGGCTCGTGATCTACTGGGCGTGGAACAACGTGCTGTCGATCGCGCAGCAGTGGTACATCTCCAGCAGGCAGGGCGTGGAGATCCACCTGATCGACAATCTCAAGCGGCAGTTCGCGCCGCTCGGCCGCCTGTTCGGCCGCAAACCCAAGACCGAGAGCAAGGGATGAGCGGAGAGGCGCTCTTTTCGCCCGACGATCTCGCGGCGGGCGAGCGCCTCGTGGCCAAGCCCTGGCGCTTCATCAAAGGCGTCGTCGCGCTCGACGGTCTGCCCGACGAGGGCTGGACGGAGGTCGCCTTCGCCGGCCGCTCCAACGTCGGCAAGTCGAGCCTGATCAACGCGATGGTGCGCCACGGCGGGCTCGCGCGCACCTCCAACACGCCGGGGCGCACGCAGGAGCTCAACTTCTTCGCGCCCGCCGAAGCGCCGCTCTATCTCGTGGATATGCCGGGATATGGGTTCGCTCGCGCGCCGAAGGACAAGGTCGAGGCGTGGACGGCGCTGGTCCGCGCCTATCTTGCCGGGCGACCGACGCTCCGGCGCGTGTTTCTCCTGATCGACAGCCGGCACGGGTTGAAGCTGCCGGATCGCGATATCATGAAGATGCTCGACACGACGGCGGTGCCGTACCAGATCGTGCTGACGAAGGGCGACAAGATCAGCGTGCCGGCGCTCGCTGCCGTCAAGGCGGCGACGGAGACGGCGCTCAAGGGGCACGCGGCCGCATTTCCGACCGTGCTCGCCACGTCATCCGAGAAGGACGTCGGGCTCGAAGACCTCCGCGCAACGCTCGCCGCGCTGCTCCGCGAGTAGCTGGTCTCCCTTATCCCTCCACCGGAAGGGCCGCGCGCCAGAGCGCGAGCTTTTCGTCGAAGCTGCGGGCCGCGTGCGCGGGGCTCGTCGATGGGAGCGTCGTGACGACGACATGGGGCGGACAGTGCCGCGCGGCATATCTCTTGAAGCTCAAAGCTGCCTTTCCGCCGTTGAGGCCGATATGCGTGAGCTGCGGATGGACCGTGAAAAATCGTGCGAAGTCGTTCGGAATCTCGTCGCGGATGCTGGAATCGAGGCTGCCGGGCCGGACGCAGGATTTGAGAACGTCCCAGACGGCAATTCCGTGCGTGCGTAATATTTGCGTGCGCGCCGGATAGGGAAGGTCCGGAGCAGCGCCGACGAGATCGCCCATGATGCGCCAGAAGGTATTGTGCGGATGCGCGTAATACTGCTTCGCTCTCAACGAAGCCTCGCCCGGCATGCTGCCGAGAATGAGAATGCGCGACCCCGGTCCGGCGATCGGCGGGAAGCTTCGGACGATCGGCGGCTTCATCGGCCAGCCTGCGCGATGGATCTCTGTCGAATAAACGTCATTGCTCGTGTTTCGACTAAATTAATCTGCCCACGACCTTGAGCTTGCTCGGGCGCGGACAGGCACGCATGTTCTGGACAGGATTGAAAGCGTCGCTTCGTGGAGGTCGAGATGAGTGTGTACATGAGCCGCATTGCCGGTTGCATCGCGATAGGGGCGGCGATGGGGCTGGCGCTTCCTGTCGCGGAAGCTTGCACGCGCGTGCTCTGGAACGACAACAAGCTGGCGGTGGTGACGGGCCGCAGCATGGATTGGCCGGAGAGCACCGAGCCGACGCTCGTCGTCTTTCCTCGCGGGATCGAGCGGAGCGGCAGCAATGTCGGCCCTGAGGTCATCGTCGCGGAAAATCCGGCAAAGTGGACGTCCAAATACGGCAGCATGGTCACGACCGTCTACGGAATCGGAGCCGTCGACGGGTTGAACGAGCGGGGAGTTGGCGCGCATCTTCTCTTTCTGACGGCAACCGACTTCGGGCCGCGCGATCCGAGCAAGCCGGGTGTCGTCGTTTCGATGTGGGCGCAGTATGTGCTCGACAACGCAGCGACCGTCGCGGAGGCGCTCGAAATTCTGCCGGCCGTGCAGATTGTCATGGCGGAAGCGCGCGGACGCAAGGGAACCGTGCATCTCGCCATCGAGGATGCGAGCGGCGATTCCGCGATCATCGAATACATCGACGGCAAGCCCGTCGTGCATCATGGCCGGGACTACCGGATCATGACCAACGATCCCAGCTACGACGAGCAATTGGCCCTGCTCGCAAAGCTCGACTTCTCGAAGCCCAGCAGCGAGATGCCGCTACCCGGCAACGTCAACCCGCGGGATCGCTTCCAGCGCGCGGCCTACTATGCGTCGCTTCTGCCCGAGCCCAAGACGGAGCAGGAGGCGATTGCGGGTGTGCTTGCCATCATTCGCAACGTGTCGGTGCCGTTCGGGGCGCCCTACAAGGGGTTCGGGGTCTACAACACGGAGTATCGGACGGCGACCGATCTCACGCACGGGCGCTACTTTTTCGAGCTGACGACGAATCCGAACGTGATCTGGACGGAGCTTTCCAAGTTCGATCTCGCGCCGGGCGCGCCAGTGAAGATGCTCGATCCGCACGACATGGCGCTTGCGGGTGACGTGTCGGACAAGTTCCGCACGATCGACGCGCCATTCTGAGGCGCGGTCTTAGAGCCGTTCCGATTTTGGTGGAACCGCGGAACGGCTCTAGAGCGTGATCATTTTCGATTGAATCGGGATCACGCTCTATCTCTTTGGTGAGACCGATGATTCACGCTTCAGGCTGATAGGGCCTGAAGCGATCATGGTCTAGCCGCCGAAATGACGGGCAAACATGATCTGGAGAACGATCCAGCCCGTTTCGCCGAACTTTGCGAGCAGGCCGCCGACCACGGCAGCCGCGAGCCAGCCGGCCCACTTGAGCGCCGTGCGGCTGTAGTTGATCGCGACCTTCACATCGACGAACTGGTCGGGGAGCGCGGTTTCCGCCGTCATGCCGTCGGCGCCGACGGTGCGGGCGGAGACGATGAGTTGAAGCTGGCGGCGTCCGCGCGCCATCGGGGTCACGGTCCAGCGCCAGCTCGCGTAATCGTCGTTGCCGAGACCCAGCACGTTCTCGATCCATTGCGTCTCGGGCGAGCGGTTCTCGATCGTGAAGCCGCCGCCGGGGGACCGCAGCCGCACCGACATGGCCTTGGTCACGACGATCTCGTGACGGAATGCGGCGCCGCCGCCCGCGAGGCCTTCGGCGAGCGCTTTCACGTCGGCGCGGGCGATGCGGGCTTCCGCCACGACGGGGATGCCGACACGCATGCGGCGCGGAATGTTCTCGATGAGCTGGCCGGCTTCGATCAGCGGCCAGGAGCCGACGAAGGGGCCTGACGCCGCGCCGCGACGGCGCTCGCGTTGAGGCGCGGCGGGGGCCGGTGCCGGGGGCGGCACCGGCGCGCTGCGGGCCGCGGGATGGCCCTCGTCCCACGACGGGGAGACCCCGCCGCCTGCCGGGGGGATGCCGCCGTGAGTCTCGTTGCGCACTTCTTCGAACCGATGATCGTCCGCGTAGGGAGGCGCTTCGCCTAGCGGCGACGCATGCGACCTTTCCCTATGCGCCGGTTCGGGTTGGAAGACCGTGTCTGCCGTCGCTGGTGCGGGCGCCGGACGGGGCGGCGGCGTTCCGCGATCGGGATAGTTGGCGCGCGGAAGAGGCGTGGGCGCGGACGGCACGGGCTCTGCCACGTCCCCGGTCGTCTGGCCCGGAGGCTTGCGGGCCTCGAGACGCTCGCGGGCGGCCGCGAGGATTTCCTCCGTCGTGGCCGGGCGTGCCGGCTCGGGGGCGGGCGGTTGCGTCGGAGGACCGGTCCGCTCGCCGAACGGAGGCGGCGACTGGGTCGGCGGACTTGTGCGTTCGCCGTAGGGCGGCGGATGCATGGGCGGGCTCGTCCGCTCGTCGTGCGGCGGTTCGAGCGGTGGCCCGGTTCTTTCGTCGTGCGGCGGCGGATACACGACCGGAGCGGGCTGCGTGACCTCGGGCGGCCGTTGCTGCGGAGGAGGCGGCTGCAATTGTGGCTGAGGCGGCGGCGGCGCGGCGGTCACGTGCTGAAGGGCGCGGATCGCTTCCTCGAAGGTCAGGCCCTGGACGCGCAGCATGTGCGCGGCCGGGCTCTTCCCGTCGCCGACGATGGCGGCCAGCACGATGGCGCCGTTGATCTCGCGGCGTCGGCCTTGGCGCGCGGCGGCCGCCGCGGCCTCGAGGATGCGCCGGAGATCGGCCGAGATGGCGATGGGCTGTCCGCTGGACGGATCGATCCGGTCGTCGTAGCGGCCGAGGTGATCCGAGACCTCCGCCGTCAGGCGATGCAGATCGACGTTGCTCGCCTTGAGGACGACGGTCGCTTCCGGATCTTCGGTGAGCGCCAGCAGGAGGTGCTCGAGCGTAACCTCGCGGTGGGTCTGGGCGGTCGCATAGTCCGCGGCACGGGTGAGCGTCGCCGTGAGAAACGGCGACATCGGGATGCGGGCCAGCTCGTCGACGATCATGGCCGTCATTCAGGCTCCCTCCGGGGCGCTCGTGCGCACTGTTCCGGCGCAAGCCGACCGAACCCCCCAAGCCATCGAATCTCCATGCAGGATATGACGTTATGATACCGGCCTGGGCAAGGCTGGACCGCGTCCCGCGTCAAGGCAACGCGTTTGTATGACACGCGATTGTGTGGGAATTCCGTTGAGCCGGCTGGTCCTCCGGTATAAGTGCTCGGCCGTGGTGGGCTCGGCTCCGGGTGGCTCCGCCAACTCGACATCCGTCGTTGCGCGGCCCATGCCCCTCGATGGGGTTTCGCCGAAGACGGATGTAGAGTGCACGACGAGCAGCAAAGGGCGCAGGGACGATATGGCGAACGCGACGGACGGGCCGGCTCAGGCTCCGCAGGATTTCAATACCGCCGACATCCCGGCCCACGTGCAGGCGCGCATTCTCGCCGAGGCGCTGCCCAATATGCTGCGCTACGACGAGCAGACGGTCGTCATCAAGTTCGGCGGACACGCCATGGGCGACCAGGCGCTCTCCGACGCCTTCGCCAAGGACATCGTCTACCTCAAGCAATCGGGCGTGAACCCCATCGTCGTGCATGGCGGCGGGCCGCAGATCGCCAAGATGCTCTCCAAGCTCGAGATCAAATCCGAGTTCAAGAACGGCCTGCGCGTCACCGACAAGGCGACGATCCAGATCGTCGAAATGGTGCTTGCGGGTGCCATCAACAAGGACATCGTTTCCGCCATCAACCGGCAGGGCGGCAAGGCGGTGGGGATTTGCGGCAAGGACGCCAATCTCATGATCGCACGCAAGATCACCGAGATGCCGGACCCCGAGAGCAGCGAGATGCGCGCCGTCGATATCGGCTTCGTCGGCGATCCGGTGCAGGTCAATCCGCATATCGTGGATGTGATCTCGAAGTCGGACCTCATCCCCGTCATCGCGCCCATCGGCATCTCTTTCGAGGGCGAAACGCTCAACATCAACGCGGATTCGTTCGCGTCCGCGCTCGCGGCCAGGATGAAGGCGAAGCGCCTGCTGCTTCTGACCGACGTGGACGGCGTGCTCGACAAGGAGGGGCAGCTCGTGGCCGACCTTTCCATCGACGAGGCGCAGGAGCTGATCCGCAACGGAACCATCACGGGCGGCATGATCCCCAAGATCGAGGGCTGCATCGAGGTCGTGGAATCGGGCGTCGAGGCGGTCGTCATCATCAACGGCAAGGTCGCGCACAGCGTGCTGCTCGAGCTTTTGACCGATCACGGTGTGGGAACGCTGCTCGGACGGCGCCGGGCAAAGGCGAGGTCGGCCTGATGGCGAAGGGCGATCCTCGCGGAGCCGCGGAACGCGCGCCGGAGGGGTTCTCTACCGAGACGCCCAAGCTCCTGGTGCCGAGGCCCGACGTCACGCCGCGGGGCTTTTCCGAGACGAAGGTCTGGATCTTCGATCTCGACAACACGCTCTATCCGGCCGAGTGCAACCTGTTCGCGGAAGTCGACCGGCGGATGGGCGAGTTCATCGCGCATTATCTCGGCGTGCCGTTCGCGCATGCCCGGCATCTGCAGAAAAGCTATTATCGGCAGTTCGGGACGACCCTTGCCGGGCTGATGCGGGTGCACAAGCTCGATCCGACCGAATTCCTGGCCTATGTGCACGACATCGACCTTTCGACGGTGCCGGAGCTGCCGGAGCTGCGCACCGAGATCGCGGAGCTGCCCGGCCGGCGCCTGATCTACACGAACGGCTCGAAGCGCCACGCCGAGCGCGTGGCCGAAAAGCTCGGCGTGCTCGATCTCTTCGAGGACATCTGCGATATCGTGGCCTGCGATTACGTGCCGAAGCCGGCGGCGGAGGCGTTCGAGCGCATGATCAAACGGCATGGCGTTTCGCCACAGGAAGCGGCCATGTTCGAAGACATGCCGATGAACCTCGCCGTACCGCACGATCTCGGCATGACGACGGTGCTCGTATATTCGAGCTATGTCGATCATCCCGTGCAGACCGAGATAAAGCGGTGGAGCGAGCTTCCCGATCACATCCACCACATGACGCTCGATCTCAGATCGTTTCTCGCGGGAACGGCGCGCCGTCCGGGCTGAGGCACTTCCTCCGCAGATTGTGCGTTATGCTGGGTGAGCCTGGCGTAGGCCGATCTTGAAGCGAGGTTGCCGAATGACACGCGACAACAGCAGCGAAATGGGTGCTTTGGCCCATCCCGCGCGGCGGCGTACCCTTATCGCGCTGGGCGGCGCTGCACTTGCGGGCATTGCGGGGCTGACGATGCCCGCGGGTACCTCGGCAGCAGGACGTGGTCTCATTCCCGCGCTCCATGTTCGCGATGTGCAGATCCTCGAGGGGTGGAGCGGCTCTCACGTCGACGGCCGGCACGGGCCGGATTCGCAGCATCAGGCGCTGCTCGATGCGGCGCTTCGCTGTGTTTCTGCGGGCGAGGCGTGCCTGGCCTCCGGGGCTTCCGATAACGTGGCCGCCATGATCGCGTCCTGCAGAGCCGTCGCCCATGTTTTGGATTTCAGTGCCGACGCATTCGAGGATGCGGTGGGGCGTTCGGCGGGCACGTGCGCGGCGTGCGAGGCGGTTTGCCGCGCGCAGGAAGATCGCGCTGCGTTCCGGATCTGCGCCGATGCGTGCGCGAATTTCCTTTCGGAAAGCCGAAAACTCACTCGGATATGAGAGCGATCCGGCCGCCTCAGCCCTGCTTCTCCCAGCGGCCGTTGTCGGATTGGCGCCAGTAGGTGACGGCGCAGCCCGCGTCGCGCGCGGCTTTCCATTGGGTGCGCGCCTTGGCAGTGGCGTCGGGATCGCGGCCATCGAAAAGACAGACGATCCGCACGAAGCCTTCGAACGCGCTCGCTTCGGCGCCATCGACGAGAAAGCGGACGCCAGCGCCGTTCGGCGTTTCCTCGCCCGTCGTGAGGTAAATCGGCTGGCGCGCCGGATCGCCGTCGCGCGCGGTGCCATGCGGCAGGAAGCTTTCGTCGCTGTAGGTCCAGAGCGTGAGGTCGAGGGCTTCGAGCCGTTCGGCGCTTCCCGATTGCACGACGGCCTTCCAGCCGCGTTCGAGCGTGCGTTCGAGAAGCGACGGCAGCACGCGTTCGAGCGCGTGGTGTTCGAGGTGGTAGAACAGAACCTCTGCCTTCTCCGCGCTGGTCACGATCGCATTCGCTCAGAAATTGTTCGATGGGTCTTGAAGCAAAGTGAGAGGTCGCCTATCTGTGTTCGTCCGGTGCGGCGCCATCTTGGGTGACGCCCGTGCGGGCGGTGAGCATAGCGGCATCTTCGGGTTCGTCGCTGTTGCTCCCGCCCGCTGCGATTCTCAGCAGGCATCCCTCACATTTACGATTTCGACGTTCGATTAGCGATCATGGTCTAGCGCTTCTTGCGATACTTCTTCGGCACCATGCCTGCGTCGGTGAGCGCGTCGATGCAGCGCGGGCTCAAGTTGCCGCGCCGGCCGGCGAGCTGCATGCAGCTGCGCATCTGGGGCGTTCTCGCCTTGTAGTGCGGGCAGTGGCGATTGTAGTCGCCCTTGCATGCGTTCTCGACGCGCTTGCTGTAAGCGGCGGCTTCGCTCGGCATCAACGCCACTGTCGCGGCGGCGAGCGGAAGCGCGCACACGAGGCCCAGGAGGGCGGTTTTCACGGCGCGGGTTGGGAACACCTTCGACATACGCATTTCCTTTGTTACTTTTGGCACGGCTCAGCCGGCTGAGATCCGCGCGGAACCTAGCTGTTCACGGGGCTCGGCGCCAGTCCGGCTTATCTTACAAATGTGCGGTTACCCGCGGCGAGCCCTGGAGGCGAACGGGTTGTCGCCCTTGCGCAGGTTGAAGCGGATGGGCACGCCGGGGAGGCCGAATGCCGTCCTGAGGCTATTCGTCAGGTATTTCAAATAGGTCTTCGGCACGGCCTCGGGCCGCGAGCAGAATGCGACGAAAGTCGGCGGGCGCGTCGACGGCTGAGTGACGTAGCGAATCTTGAGGCGGCGGCCGGATGGCGCGGGCGGAGCGTGGCGGGCGAGCGCTTCGCCGAGCCAGCGGTTCAGCTCGTGGGTCGGGACGCGCCGGTTCCAGATCTCGGCGGCGCGGATGATGGCCTTGAGCAGCTTGTCGAGCCCTTTTTCGCTCGCGGCCGAGATCGGCACCACGGTCACGCCCGGCACCTGCGCCAAGCCATCGGTGACCTTGGAGGTGAGCCCCTTCAGGATCTGCTGCTTGTCCTCGACGAGATCCCACTTGTTGATCGCGATGACGAAAGCGCGTCCTTCTTCCGTCGCGAGATCGGCGATCGTGAGATCCTGGTGCTCGATGCCGCGCTCGGCGTCGATGAGAAGCACCACGACCTCGGCGAAGCGAATGGCGCGCACCGTATCGCTCGTCGACAGCTTTTCGGCCAGATCCGTCACCTTCGCCTTGCGGCGCAATCCGGCCGTGTCGAACAGGCGGATCGCGCGGCCGCTCCAGGTGATGTCGCTCGATACGGTGTCGCGGGTCAGGCCGGGCTCGGGGCCTGTGATCATGCGGTCTTCGCCGACGAGGGCGTTGACGAGCGTGGATTTGCCCGCGTTCGGCCGACCGACGATGGCGACGCGGAGCGGGCGCTCCTTTTCCTTGTTGTCGCCGTCCTCGTCGCCGCGATGGTGCGGCTTGGGCTCGAGGCCGAGAGCTGCGAGTGCGTCGCGTTCGAGGTCGATCAGGCCGAGACCATGTTCTGCGGAGATGGCGACCGGCTCGCCGAGGCCGAGACGGAACGCCTCGTAGAAGCCTTCGTCGGCCCTGCGGCCTTCGCATTTGTTGGCGACGAGCACCACAGGTCGGCCCGAGGCGCGCACCGTGCGAGCGAAGGTTTCGTCGGTTGCGGTGACGCCGTCGCGCGCGTCGATGACGAAGAGCACGAGGTCGGCGATTTCGATCGCGGCTTCGGTCTGCCGGCGCATCCGATCCGGGATCGAGCCTTCGGCGGCTTCTTCGAGGCCGGCGGTGTCGACGATGCTGAGCATGTGCCCGCCGAGGTCGGCTTCGCCCTCCTTGCGGTCGCGCGTCAGCCCGGGCAGGTCCGAGACGAGCGCGGCGCGCGTGCCCGTGAGGCGGTTGAAGAGGGTCGATTTGCCGACGTTGGGCCGGCCGACGATGGCGATTTTCGGGGTCATCACTGTGCTCGCTTGGAGCCGCCGCTTATGGCCTGAAACGGCGCGAAATGCAAAAGGCACTCAATAGGCCAGCGTTAACGCTGGCCTATACCGTTAGCGACGAGGGGACTATCTGTGCGCGCCGGAGATCAGTTGAGGGCGACGAGCTGGGCGGTGTCCGTCAGCACATACATGCGGCCCTGCGCGACGACGGGCGAAATGTAGACAGCGCCGCCGACGCCCATCTGCCCCGTGACCCGGCCCGTGGTGGCATCGACGCCGACGAGCTGGCCTTCCTTGGAGGCGAGCCAGAGGGTGCCGTTCGCGAGCGTCGGGCCGGCCCAGGTTTTGGAATCGGGCAGCTTTGCCGTCCACTTGACCTTGCCGTCCTTGCGGCTCAGCGCCATGAGCTGGCCCGAGGTGTCGACCACGAAGACGCTTTCGCCCGCCACCCAAGGCGGCTGGGTGCTTGCGATGTTCGCCGACCACAAGCGCTCGCCCGACTCGGCGGAGGTCGCGATCATGCGTCCGCCGTGGCTCACGGCGAAGACGGTGCCGTTGTCGAGCACGGGGCGGGCCGCGTCGCTCATGGATTCGAGCTGGGATGTCGTCCGGCTGCGTGAGAGGCTTTCCGACCAGAGGCCGCTGCCGTCGGATGCCCGCACGGCCACCACGTCGCCCGATGCGTACGGCACGACGACGATATCGCCGGCGACGGCCGGGCTCGCGTTGAGGCCGAGGCTCGCCTGCTGCGGCAGGCCACGCATCACCCAGAGCTCGGTGCCGTCGGCGGCCGAGAGGCAGTAGAGCCGTCCTTCGATGGTGACGACGTAGATGCGATCCTGCGAGACGGTCGGGGCGGAACGGATCGGCACGCCGAGCGGACGCTCCCAAAGGCGCTTGCCCGTGGCGGGATCGAACGCAATGACGGCGCCCCAGCCGCTGGCCGTATAGACGCGTCCGCCGTCGGCCGCGACGCCGCCGCCGTAGCCGCCGCCGTCTTCCGCGGTCAGGTAGAGGATGTTCTGAGTGATCGCGGAGAAGCCGGGGCCGGTCTTGTCCGTCGTCGGTTTCAGATTGTCCTTCCAGGCGGCCGAGCCGCCGGACGTCGAGAATGCGGAGAGCACGCCGTCGGAATCGAGCGTGAAGATGCGGTTGTCGTAGACGATGGGCGGGGCCGAGACGCGGCCGACCTTGCTCGTGCCGCGGCCGATGCTCGCGGTCCAGGCCTGCTGCAGCGTGCTGCGCGACAGGGCGAGGTGGCCGGGTGCGTTGTTGGGCTCGCCGCCGGGCTGCGACCAGGCCTCGTTGAGGCGGGGCGGCGGCAGCACGATGGGCGTGTTGGCCTCCGCCAGCTCGCCAAGCTTGCGCTCCTGCGCCGGAAGAACGGGAATACGCTTTCCGGGCAGCGGCGGGGTGGTTTCCTTAAAGGGATTGAGATCGCCCACCTTGGGCAGGCTCGGCAGGCTGTCGGCACAGCCGCCAGCGGACAGCGTCGCCGCCAGCACGGTGCCCGCGAGCAGCGCTGCGAATGCTGCGTTGCCGCCATGCGCGCTCCTTTTGGGGGAGCGGAGCTCGCCCTCGCCGGAAGCACGTTTGCGGTTTAGCGCCATAGGGAGCCTCCGGGATCGGCTGTTACTAAGGTGCCGATGCGGGTGTCTCAGCGTTCTTGTCATTCTCTGCCGGCGTCGTGGCCGCAGCCGGTGCCGGGCTCGTCGTGGCCTGGCCTGTCGCAGCCTGGCCCCGCGTGCCGCCCAATTCGGCCGCCGCAATGCCGGACATCAACCGGTCGATCCGTTCCGATGCGCCCCGCGAGAGGTTCGGATCTGCGATCAGCGGCGTCAGCAGCGCGCGTGCCTCATCGAGCTTACCGGCCGACAACGCTGCGGTTGCCAGCAATTCGCTGGCGCGGAAGCGCCACGCGTTGCCGTCTGCGAGTAACGGCTTGAGCCGATTCTCCATCTCCGTAAAGTCCGCTTCCCCCAGCCTGAGGGATGCGGCCTGGAGGCGCGCGAGATTCGCGAGCAACGGATCTGTGGAACGATCTTCCGCCAGCCGGTCGAAGATGGCGAAGGCTTCGGCGCGCCGGTTCTGCTTCAGATACGCGCTGGCTTCGGAGAGGCGCGCGAGCGTGGCAAAGCCTTTCGGACCGGTCTCGGAAATGGCGCCGAAGGCCGCGATGGCTTCCTCCGTCTTGCCGGCGTGGGCCAGCGCGACCGCGGTTTCGTATTCCGTGCCGACCGCTTCGGCCCGCGATTGCGACCAAGTCTGCCACAGCTGGGAGCCGGCGACGCCGATAACGATCGCGGCCGCGAACAAAATCACGTAGATGCCGTACTGATGCCAGAGCGCGGCAAACCGCTCCCGGCGCATTT
>DAOMQQ010000050.1:0-14601 GCA_035445405.1 Hyphomicrobium sp. | reverse complement strand
GCGTGTAGTTCTCCTTGAGGTAGCGGTAGAGCTCCCACTTCTTCTGCATGTCGACCTGGCTGAGGCGCAGGTTCTCGTGCGTGATGAGGTAGGCCTTGTCGAAATGCGCGTGGTGGTTCGCAAGCCCACCGAGCTTCTCGGCGGCCGCAAGAAAGCGCAAACGAAGGTTCCACGGCTCGCTGTCGTCCGCCAGGCGGTAGCGATAGGTGCCCCGCTCCGCGTCGATGATGATCTGTTCGAGGGTCGCGATCCCGACATCCGCGTCCGTGATCAGCGGGATGCCGTTTTCGATCGAGAGCTTGCGGATGAGGCGAGCATCCGATCCCTCGTCGTAATCCTCGTCTCCCGTCAGCACGTTGATGACGAGGTCGAAGCGGTTCGCCTTGAGGAACGAGAGGATGTTCGGCGAGCGGCCGTCGGTGATCTTGTGGATCTCCGTGCTGTCGATGCCGTTTTCCTTGAAGAAGCGGTAGGTGCCGGGCGTAGCGTAAAGCTCGACATCGAGCGTGAGGATGCGCCGGACCGCCGGCAACATGCGCTTCTTGTCTTCCCGCCGCCCGGCGCTGATCAGGATGTTCTTGCGCCGCTGGCGTCCGAGCAGCTTCAGGTTGAATGCCAGAAGCTCGAGGGAGATCGCGTTATTGCTCATGTGTCCTGACCTCGTGTGTTCCGATAAGCGCTGTCTGCGCGACTTATCCCGGCGGACTTGGGCCCGCGAGGTGGTCAGAATCGCAGTTTATTGCACTTGGCTGCCGCCTACCACCGGATTGCGGCGCCCGTCCATGGGCCGCTCCGAAGATGCGGCGAAGGCGGCACCGCTCAGCCACAGCAGCCCCGCCTTGATACGCGAAATTGACGGGGCGGATCACACCGCCCCGCCCGAAAACGAAACCGTCAGGCTGCGTCAGATCGCCTGATCGTCCGCAGCGTCAGCCGGTCCGGCGGCACCGGCGCCGCCATCCACGGCCCCCGCATCCTCGGCCGCGCCCGCCTCGGCATCAGAGGCCGGGCTCCCGACGGACGCCTCCTGCACCGTCGGCTGCTGCGGCTTGGGTCCGCCCGGCGGCACTGCCGGGCCCGACTTCGGCAGGCTGCGCACCACGTATACGGCGGTCCCTGCGTCCACGAGGCCGGCGAGATGCACGACGTGACCGTTGTGCATCCGGAAACAGCCGGACGACGACGCGGTCCCGATCGAGCGCGTCTCGTTGGTGCCGTGGATGCGATAGAGCGTATTGCCGAGATAGATCGCCTTCGCGCCGAGCGGGTTGCGCACGCCGCCCGTCATCTTGACCGGCAGGCGCGGATCGCGGCGGCGCATCTCTGCCGGCGGATGCCAATCCGGCCAGCTCTGGATGCGCGAGACGCGCTCGACGCCCGTCCACGCAAAGCCCTGACGGCCGACGGCGACCGGATACACGTAGGCGCTGTTCTGCGAGAGCGTGTAGTAGAGCTTGCGGCTCGCCGTATCGATCACGACCGAACCCGGCTCGAACCTGTTGTCGAAGGAAACCCGCTGCGGCGACTTCGGCGAGATACTCGGCCGCCCGCCGCCCTGCGCCAGTTCGGCTCCGCGTGCGGCCTGAGGCGCTGAAGGAGCCGCACCAAGGAACGACGGCGACCGGCTGGTGGGCGGACTGCTGCCCCACATGCCGTATTGGCTGAGCCCCTGCGCCGAAACGGGAGCGCCGCTCCCGAAGGCGAACAACCCTGCACCGAGAACCAACGCAGAAACGCGAACACCCGACATCATCACGAACCTCTAACACTAACCGAACCGCAACACCCCGGCGAGGAGATCACCCAGAACATAGGCCCACTTTGCTCAACCTGCCACCCGCCCACACGCCGCAGCAGAACGCGGTTGAAACTTATGGAAAATATCCCGTTCCGATGCGCTCCTCCCGTCCTGCAGCGGCACCACGCCTAATCGTAGCGCCGAAACGCCAGCCAAGTTCCATCGGCTGCGATCGCGATCCGCCACCACGGCCACTTTCCACCTTTGCGGATCGTCTCCGCTGTCTCCGCGGGAACCAGACGCAAAAGATCGACCGTTTCCGTCGGCGTCAGCGTATCTCCCGGCAATTCGGCGAGATACGGCCACACATAGACGAACGTGTTCTCGGGATCCTTGCCGATAGCGAGCCGTGCGGGCGGAAGCGCCAGCAGATTGGCGGCGATCGCCAGCACCTCGAGCCCCTCGCCGTCGCCGGAAAGGCGCTTCCAGTGGCTCACGGCATCGCTGCCCTCCCCGATGCCGAAATCGACGGGTCTGCCGCTCCTCGCTTCGCTCCCCGCCGCCGCTGTCTCCAGATCCGCCGGCGCACCCGCATGAACCGCCGCGAAAATCTCTTCGCGCATCTCGATCACGCTTTCCGGAAGCTCGCCGTGGAAGGCCCGTTCTTTGGTCACGCTGCCGCCCTGAGCGGCAGGCGGCGCAGGCTCTGCGGCCAGCGCGCGACACGAGAGAGCATCGCCATGGACAACACCAAAAGCCACGGCTACCAATAGGGCCGATGCGACGTTGCCGGTCCGGCTCGGCCGCCGTGTCCGCCTGATGGCTCGGCCCAGCGCGATCGGCCGGAATGCCGCCAGAAGAGCGGCGCATCGTGCGGCAGTGTGCACCAGCACGGCTGACCGGGGAGCGGGGCTCTCCGCCCGTGAAAAACGAGCGTATCGCGTCCCTTCGAAATCAGACCGCTGCGTATCATATGTCATGCGACGCTCGCGTCCCTTCCATGACCCGAAATCCGGGTCTCCCATTTGAGGTGCAATGCCGGACTTCGATCAAGCGCTGTCGCCGCGGTGGCGCGCATGCAGCTAGTACCGAACCTTTTCATCATCCCCGTCGGCATCGTGATCGGGGTGCTTGTCGCGGCTCCCGTCGGCCCCGTCAACGTGCTCTGCATTCAACGCGCCATCGAGCGGGGCTTCTGGGGCGGCGTGGCGGCCGGCCTCGGCGCCACGTTGGGTGACGGGCTGATCGCCCTCTTCGCAAGCCTCGGCGTGGGCGCAATATCGGGCGCCATCGAATACCATCGCCAGACGATCCAGATTGTGGGCGGCCTCGCGCTCGTCCTTGTCGGCGTAAAACTTTATTTCGCCCCCCCGATCATCGCGACGGTCGAGGCGGAGGTTGACGGCTCCGCCACGTTGCGCGACTACGCTTGGGACATCCCGAAGACGTTCTTTCTCACCATCACCAATCCCGCCGCGGTGCTGGGCTTGTTCGCGATCTTCGGAGGCGTATCGACCTTCGTCGACGTCGACAGCGTGGTCGACGCGCTGACGATGGTGGCCTCGATCATGGGGGGAAGCCTGATGTGGTGGCTGGGCCTTTCCCACCTGATCGGCCGGCTGCGGCACCGGTTCAGCCCTGTGCACCTAGCCTACACGAACCTCGTCGCAGGCGCGCTGCTGATCGTGATCGGCGGTCTTCTCGTCGGCGAGCTTGCCGTCACGTGGTTCCAGGCCTGAAGCCCGAACCGGCGCAGGCCGGGCGCAAAGCGCCACGATCCTTCGCGGTTCGGGTGTCCCCCTCAGAACGAAACAGGCGAACGCCGTGACCTGGCGGCCTACTGCAGATTGCGATCGAGCGTGAACTCGCCCAGATCGATACGTTGCTCGAGCCCACCGGCGAGCTTCTTCACGGCGTCTTCGCCATAGAGCGAAACGAGATCCGTCAGCGCGGTGAACAGCGCGGCATACGCCATCTGCTCGGGCGCAACGCCGCTTTCGGTGCCTTCGTCCCACGCCGCCAGAATGAGGCTCAGGGCGCGAAAGCTCAGATCCTCAGACGATTTGAGATCGATATGCGCTGTCATGTCGGTCCTTCCCCCAAGAAGCCTAAGGCGAGATACGGGCCCCCTCGCCTCGCGACTCTCTCCATTCCCGAGCGTACACCTAGCACGCAGAGAGCGCCCGACCAGATGCTTAGACAATTCACAGTAAACTCGCTAGAGCGACATTGATTTTTGTTAGCAAGATATCAATGCGTTAACGGATCGTTTGCGCGTGAACCGCATAAAACGCTGAGCAATCGGACCTGCGCCACGGTTATCGCGCATTCTTCACAAGCCCATCGCCGATCTCGATGCCTTCGGCGAGAAACCGCTCGATGGAAGACTGCGCTGTTGGCGTGCACGTTGCATAAGTTCGCCGATAGCTGCGATAGCCTTGATTGAAACTGCGTGTGAGACGCGCGCGCCGGAGCGCCGTCGCGCCCTCGGTATCGAGAAGCTCTTTCATCCGGTCGCGCCAGAGCTGACCGTCGTCGGCGCTGCACAGCTCCCGCAGATAATGAACAGCGCCCAGAATTTCCGCGAGACGCAGAAGCTGCTCGTCGTAAGGCTTCGTATCGGCCGCCTGCGCCCGGACCGGGTCGGCACCGGCCGGCACGAAAACCCCCGCCACCAGAAGAAGCGAGGCAGCAGCACCGAGCACGGCACGGACAATCGGCGGCCTCCCGGCAGGGCGCCGGAGAGGCTCACGGGAAAAGGCGGACGGCACTTTGAGAACCTGCATCGGCTTCGCTCTCGTCTAAGTCCCGAGTTTAGCATCGATTCTGACCGCCCGATGACCATATGAACCGCGCGCGCCAACCCGGCAATTTCCCAGCATTTACCACGTTCGCCACGGCCTTGCGCTTCCCCTCGCCGCCGAGCCAGGAACAGGCTATCCTTCCCCGGTGGGGATGCGCACAGGGCGCCCGGGCGAAGCCGATCGGATCGGTTGCGCCTGAGTTCCGGCTGACTGACCACGGGGAGTGATCCCCGCCGGTAGTGCGTAACGGGGAGTAGAGTGGGATGAGTTACCGGGGCGACGATCTGGATCTGAGAACGCCGCAAGCGGCTCCATCGGATCTGGCCATCCCACATGGTGGAGAGGTGTTCGCCCCTCCGTCGCGGCCGCGGGGCGCCAACACGAGAAGCGGCCCCATCTGGGTGGACCAGACCGCACTCGATTGCTGCAATCACGCCTTTGAAATCGCATCCGCCCATCGCGCGCTCGAAGTGCGCTTGGAACACCTCATCTACGCGCTGACCCGCGTGCCCGAAGCCAACGACGCGTTCGAGGCGCGTGGCATCCGCGCCGTCGCGCTGCGCCGTGAAGCGGCAGCCGTCATCGCAACCGAAATCCCGGCAGACCCCGGAAGCGGCAAGACCCTGCCACGCCGGACCGACGCGTTGGAGGAAGTCCTGAGGCTTGCGTCCGGCATCGCCTACCGCCGCCAGGCTCCAGTCAACGTCACCGATATCATCCGCGCGTTTTTCGACAGCGATGCGGAGTTTACGAGCCTCAAGCGTCTGCTGGCGCGGCTTCAGCCCCAACCCGCTCAGGCCGGCTTCGACGACGAGATCGTCCGCGAGCGCGTGCGCACCGCGCCGCCTCCTCCGCCCGCGCCGCCCCAGCAGGCTCCACCGCAGCCACAGCCGCAGCGTATCTTCGATCACGCAAGCGCCGGCGCGGCAGAGACGCGCGCGCAGAATTCCCGGATCGACGCCCTCGAGCAATCGATCCGCAATTTGACGAACGAACTGGCAGACGAAAGAAAAACGATATCGGGAGTGCTGCAAGACCTGCAGCGAGAGCTTATGGCCCAGCGCGAAGACACGACGGCCCGCCAAGGCGGCCTCACTCAGGAAAAGATCCAGGCGGTGTTCGGCGACCGGCTGCAGAGCTTGGAGCAGGCGTTTCTCTCCTCACGCACGCCGGCAAACGGCGAGTATCAGGAGCGCATCCAGGAGCGCCTCTCGACCATCGAGCGCACGCTGACGGCGGAGATCGTCCAGACGCGCACGGCCATCGAGGCGTTGGCGAACCGCCCGGGGCCGGACCTCGCGCCGCTCGCCCAGCGCATCGCGGTGATCGAGGACGCAGTTCTCTCGCGCGAGACGGATCACCGCCTCAAGGCGCTTGAAGTCGCCGTCGAGGAAGAGCGCGAGCGGGCCAAAGCCGCGGACGAAGCGCTCCTCGACGCGCTCGCCCGCCAGCCCGACATCGATCTCGAAGCGCTGATCGAGCGCATCGAGGCCAGCCGGTCCGCCACCGCGGAGGATCTCGCCCAAGCGCGCGAGCGCATCTCGGCCCTCGAAAGCGCGCTCGGCGAGCACGCGACGCGCTCCGAAACCGCCGACGGCCAGACCGCCGAAGACCTGGGCGCCGTCAGCGACGGCCTCGGCGCGGTACGCGAGACGCTCGCGCTCGAGTTCGTCAACACGCAGGAGAGCGTGGGCAAGCTGACGGAAACGTTCTCGAACGAGCTGAGCGAACTGCACATCGGCCTCGCCAAGGTCAACGGCAACCAGCACACCATCGCCACCGCCCTCGACGCCCAGGCACAGGACGCAGCCAACGCGTTCGGCATCCTCGCAACGCGCATCGACAGCCTGGAGAAGGCCACCGCCAAGCCCGTCGAGATGCTGGACGCGCTCTCCGGCACCGTCGAGCGGATGCACCGCGTCACCGTCGAACGCTACTACCGCCGCAACCGCTTCTGGTACTGGCTATTCGGCACCGACGATTGGCTGGCCGCAAGCTGGCCGTCCCAGTCGGCCCGCATCGCCGAGGAACTGCGCTCCATCCGCCGGCAATAGCCATCGCAGGGCTACCACTCGGTGCTTTTTGATTGCGTGATTGAGGAGGACGGGCCTAGCCCGAAGGGCCGGGAGCAACGCGACCCGTCTCGGCGGAGCCGAGCTTCCGCTAGAACGCGCCAGCGCGCCGGCAAGGCGCGCGAACAGGCGCGTGAGCGAAAAAACCACTCTCAAGCCTGCCCGCGCTTCGCCCGCTGCACGGCCAATTCCAGCGCTTCGAGAAACCGCGAGCGGTCTTTCGGCGTGAACGAGGCGTTGAAACCGCGACTCTCGCCCGTCTCGCGCAGATGCTGCTTGAGATCCCGCATCGCGAGCGCCATGCCGATGCTGGCGTCCGTGAAGGGCTTGCCCGTCGGCCCGATCGCCTGCGCGCCTGCCTTGAGACAGCGCGACGCGAGCGGGATGTCGGCCGTGACCGCGATGTCGCCCTTGCCGATCCGCTCCGCGATCCAGTCGTCGGCGGCATCCGCCCCTTCCGCCACGATCACGCGATGCACGTTGGGCCCTTCCGGAAGCCGCATCCACGCATTCGAGACGAACGCGATTTCGAGATCGTGCCGCGCGGCCACGCGCAATGCCTCGTCCTTCACCGGACAGGCATCGGCGTCCACGTAGATCATGGGCTATTTCTTCTCCGGAGCGACGACACGGATCGAGAGCTCCCGAAGCTGCTTCGGCGCCACATCCGACGGCGCGCCCATCAGAAGATCGGCCGCCTGCTGGTTCATCGGGAACAGCGCGACGTCGCGCACGGTCGGCGTGCCGGTCAGCAGCATCACCATGCGCTCGAGCCCCGCCGCCATGCCGCCGTGCGGCGGCGCGCCGTACTGGAACGCGCGGTAAAGACCGCCGAAACGGTCCTCGACCTCGGCCTGCCCGAGACCAGTGATCTCGAACGCCTTCACCATCGTTTCCGGGATGTGGTTCCGCACCGAGCCCGACGCGATCTCGTAGCCGTTGCAGACGACGTCATACTGGTTCGCCTTGAGCGCGAGCAGCGCATCGCGCCCGTCCTTCTCGGCTGCTTCCAGCGCCGCGCGCCCGCCCTTCGGCATCGAGAACGGGTTGTGCGAGAAGTCGATCTTCTTCTCCTCCTCGTTCCACTCGTAAAACGGGAAGTCGACGATCCACGCGAGCGCGTAACGTCCCTCATCGATCAGCTTGAGCTCGCGGCCCACTTCGTCGCGCGCGAACCCCGCGAACTTGTAGAAGCGCGCCGGATCGCCCGCCGTGAAGAAGCACGCATCGCCCGTCGCAAGCCCCATCTGCGCCTGGATGGCTGCCGCCCGCTCCGCACCGACGTTCTTCGCGATGGGGCCAGCGCCGGCGGCGCCTTCCTCCTCGCGCCAGAAGATGTAGCCGAGGCCGGGCTGGCCTTCCTTCTGCGCCCACGCGTTCATGCGGTCGCAGAACGCTCTGGAACCGCCGCCCTTGGCCGGGATCGCCCACACGCGGACCTTCGGGTCCTTCTCGATCATGCCCGCGAAGACTTTGAAGCCCGATCCGCGGAAGTGCTCGGTCACGTCCTGCATTTCGATGGGGTTGCGCAGGTCCGGCTTGTCGCTGCCGTACTTCGCGATCGCCGTGTCGTAGGGGATGCGCGGCCAGCCTTGCGTCACCGGCTTTCCGTCGCCGAACTCCTCGAAGACGCCGGTGATGATCGGCTCCATAGTCTGGAAGATGTCTTCCTGCTCGACGAAGCTCATCTCGACGTCGAGCTGGTAGAACTCGCCCGGCAGACGGTCCGCCCGCGGGTCCTCGTCGCGGAAGCACGGCGCGATCTGGAAATAGCGGTCGAAGCCCGAGACCATCAAAAGTTGCTTGTACTGCTGCGGGGCCTGCGGCAGCGCGTAGAATTTCCCCGCGTGGATGCGGCTCGGCACCAGGAAGTCGCGCGCACCCTCGGGCGAGGACGCGGTAAGGATCGGCGTCGGAAACTCGTTGAAGCTCGCATCGTGCATCCGCTGGCGGATCGAGCGCGTGATCGCGAGCCGCTTCATGATGATGCCGTGCAGCGTCTCGCGGCGGAGATCCAGGAAGCGATAGGTGAGGCGCAGATCCTCCGGATAGTCGGGCTCGCCGAACACCGGCACCGGAAGCTCCTTCGCTTCGGACAGCACCTCGATCTCACCCGCGTAAACCTCGATCTCGCCGGTCGGCAGGTCCGCGTTCGTCGTGCCCTCGGGACGCTGGCGCACCAGCCCGTCGACGCGAATCACCCATTCCGAGCGCACGGCCTCCGCCGTCTTGAACGCGGCGCTGTCGGGATCGGCCACGACCTGCGTCAGTCCATAATGGTCGCGCAGGTCGATGAACAGCACGCCGCCATGGTCGCGCACGCGGTGCACCCAGCCCGAAAGGCGCGCCGTCGCACCGATATCGGCCGGCCGGAGCGCTCCACAGGTGTGCGACCGATAGCGATGAAGGGTTGTCCCCGCCTTGCCGTCGCCTGCCGCTGATGTCTTCGCCTCTGCCATGTGCCGAAACCTGTCTCGAACCCCGTAAAACTGGCGGACAAGCGCATGGAAGGGGCCCAGAAGTCAAGGCTTCGGGCGGCTGAAGCGAGCCGCTCTGGGAAGAATGGCCGGGAGATCGGATGCCCGGGCGCGATGCGGAAGGTTCCTTCAGATACCGGGCGGCGCAGCGAGGAGCGCGGCGTCTTAAAACGCCAGCAGCGCCACCAGCCACCCAACGATCGACGCGAGAAAGAGGGCCGTGCTGATCGCGAGCCGCTTCGAAACGTCCCGGAAAGACCGTTCGACCGCGCCAAGCTCCGTCAGGCGGCGGCTCACGGATTCGAAATCCCGAAAGGCTTGATAATCGCCTTTTGAATTTCCATCGATGGCGTCAAATCTTGCTTTCAGATAATCAAATCGCCGCGCAAGCTCATCCAGTTTCGAAGTTCGGGATTTATACTCCCGATCGATAAATTCAGAAAATCTCCGGCTCCGCGCGGCTTCGTCGCGAAGTTCCGAAATATCGCCCTTCACGAGTTGCAGCTCACGACCGAGAGACTTCAACTCGGTGACGAGCTGATCGAGCTTGATCGAGGTCTCGGCGACGAAGGTGTCGCGCGCGATGAGCTGGGCCGTGGGACCGGGCGCCGCCCGCTCAAAAGCTTGTTTCTCGAAGAGATAGTTGTGCAGCGCCGACGACCGTGCGCTGACGGCCTTCTGCCTGATGAGTTCCAGCACGCCAAACTCCTACACGGCCCGCCGCGGCCGTCACGCTGAAAAACACTCTCGGCGGCCAAGCCGCCGCACGGACGAGACGCGCCGATCGACAGGAAAACGTCAGGGAGCAACGGACGCTTCGATAAGGGAATGAGACAGGAAATTGCCCGCCAAATTGACGGCAAGTCCAAACGCCCCTTATGTTCGGTATCCGCGAAAGAGATCGAGCCGCGTCAGGGCAATTTTATACATCAATGCCGATTTCCTGACTAGATGTCGCACCCTCGGAAATCGCGCTTATGAAAAATTTTTCGCACCCTCGGACGCAGGGCGCCGCGCCGGGTCGGGCATCCCCCTCCTGCGACGGTTTCTTAACCGGCGCGAGCCGCTTACGCCCGCCGAAGAGTGGCGATGCCGCAACGAATGCACTGGCGGCATCCGCCCGAGCGAGTCTATATACGTCCCGCAATGCACGTCATTACTTCCACATCCGATCTCTCCGACACCTGCTCCAGGCTTGCCGACGGCGACTTCGTCACCGTCGACACCGAGTTCATGCGCGAGCAGACGTTCTGGCCCGATCTCTGCCTGATCCAGCTCGCCAATGCCCGCGAGGAGGTCATCGTCGATCCGCTCGCGAACGGCATCGATCTCGGCCCTTTCTATGAGCTGATGGCCAACCGGAGCGTGGTGAAGGTCTTTCACGCCGCCCGCCAGGACATCGAGATCGTCTTCTCCGAAGCAGGCCTCATCCCCGCGCCGGTGTTCGACACGCAGGTCGCGGCCATGGTCTGCGGCTTCGGCGAGAGCGTGAGCTACGTCAACCTCGTGAAGAAGGTGACGGGCCGCGACCTCGACAAGAGCTCGCGCTTCACGGACTGGAGCCGGCGCCCGCTCTCCGACAGACAGCTCGCCTACGCGCTCGGCGACGTCACGCACCTGCGCGACATCTACACGCATCTGCGGACCGAGCTCGCCACCACCGATCGCGCCTCCTGGTTGGATGAGGAAATGGCGGAGCTGACCGACCCGGCCACCTACGAGAGCCACCCCGAGAACGCTTGGCAGCGCCTCAAGATGCGGGTGAAGAACCGCAAGGCGCTTGCGGTGCTGATGGAGCTCGCCGCCTGGCGCGAGCGCATGGCCCAGGCTCAGGACGTTCCGCGCGGACGCATCCTGCGCGACGAAGCGCTCTACGACATCGCCAACCAGCTCCCGACCTCGACCGACCAGCTCTCGGAGCTGCGCACGCTGAGCGAGGGCTTCTCCCGCTCCCAGCGCGCCAAGGACATCGTGGACGCGGTGCGCCGTGGCCTCGACCGCGACCCCAAGACGGTGCCGGCGCTTCCGCGCAATCAGCCGCTGTCGGCCGAAGCCACCGCGATTGTCGAGTTGCTCAAAGTGCTCCTCAAAGCGGCCGCCGCCCGCCACCGCGTCGCCCCACGCCTCATCGCAGGCTCCGACGATCTCGAACGGATCGCAAGCGAAGCCGAGCCCGACGTCGCGGCCCTCAAGGGCTGGCGCCGCCAGCTTTTCGGCGAGGATGCGCTGCGTCTGAAGCGCGGCGAGCTGGCCCTCACCCTGTCCAAGGGCGAAGTGCTCGCGATCCCGGCCAACGGACGTTGAACGGCTGCCTTGTCATCCCGGCCAAGCGGCGGCGTAAGCCAAAGCGCAGAGCCGGGACCCAGGGAAAGCTCCTATCGCGAAATATCGCGTCTTCGACAACTTTTACGCTGGGTCCCGGATAAGGCCTCGGCGGCCGCCTTTGCCTTTCCGGAATGACACCGGGGGGATGGAATCTCAGCCCCCCGGCCTATTTCCGCGGATCGTAGCGGTACTTCTGGCGCCATTCCGTCAGAAAATACGACAGGCTGTCGTCGATCTTTTCGGGCAGCACGATCCTGACCGTCACGAGCTGGTCGCCCGTGATGCCCGTCGTCCCGTTGCGCACGCCCTTGCCTTTGAGACGCAGGACCTGGCCGGAGCTCGTGCCCTTCGGCACGGTGAGCTGCACGCGGCCGCCCGAGGTCGGCACCTCCACCTTGCCGCCCAGCACCGCCTCGTCGATGGTGATCGGCAGGTCGATCAAGAGGTCGTCGCCCTCACGGCGAAAGTCGCGATGCGGACGCACGTGGATCTCCACCAGCGCATCGCCGGGTTCGCCCCCGGCCGCGCTCGGCTCGCCGCGCCCTCTGAGGCGCAGAACCTGGCCGTCTGTCACGCCCTCCGGCACGCTGAGGTCGAGCACGCCGCCACCGGGCAGCGTCACACGCTTCTTCGCGCCCTGCACGGCCTCCAGGAAATCGACGTCCAGCGTATACCGGACATCGCGGCCGCGGACGGAAAAGCCACCGCTACCCCGCCCCGCCCCGCGACCGGCACCCGCGAAGAGATCCGAAAAGACATCGCTGAAATCTTCGAAAACCGGTCCGCCACGCCCCCGGCCGCCGGCACCCGCGCCTGCGCCCGCACCATAGGGGCGCCACGTCGGCCGGCGCGGCTCGCCCGAGGCTTCGATCTCGCCCGCATCGAACTGCCGCCGCCGCTCGGGATCGCCGAGGATCTCGTGCGCCGCCGTAATCTTCTTGAACCGCTCCTCGGCGGCTTTCGAAGGGTTCACGTCGGGGTGCAGCTCTTTCACGAGCTTGAGATAGGCACGCCGGATCTCTTCGTCCGTCGCACCGCGCGAGACGCCAAGGATGTCGTAAAGGTCATCGGCCATGAACAGCGTGCATCCTGATGAGCACCAGCGGCGAAGCTGAACTGTCGGAATTTGCACCCGCATGAAGCGGGAGCCCGATAGATACGGGATCGGGCGAGCATCGGACCAGATAAAAAAATGACCGCTGACTGCGGCTTAGGCTGCGATCCGGATTTCCCCTTCCCGCGAGACGAGCTGGGCCAGGATCTCGAACCGGCGCCTCAGCCGCTCCCCATTGAGCCCGGCGTGCGCCTTGGGAATGATCAGCACCAGCTTCGTGTCCTCGTAGACGAGGCGGGTTTCGTCGATGATCCCCGCCATGCCGATGGAGAGCATATGGGCAGCCCGGATGGCGGCCCCGATCAGCTTGGCCCGCTTCTGAGTGCGCTTGCTGACGACGAGCCTGAGCCGGTTCGAAAGGGCATCCGGCCGGCCGTCCTCGGAGCTCGAATGGCGATGATAGACCGAGAGAGCCAGGAAGATCCGCCCCGGATGGTCGATGCCCGCAAAGCCTGCGTGCGCGATCACGTCGAGGCTGTGGACGCCACGGTAATCGGGGTGCGCCCGCCAGCCGATGTCGGAGACAAGGCAGGCGGCATGCCGGAGGCGGCGTTCCTCCTCCGTCTCCACGAGACCATCGCCGGAAAACAGCGCGTCCGTCCACGTGCAAAGCTCATAGGCATGCGCAAGCGACCGGGACCGCAGCCGCGCCAGCTCCGCGCAATAGGTGAGCAGCGGATCTTTTTCTTGCTCATGCCGCGTCATGAGACCGAACAGCAATCCTTCGCGGATACCGAAAACCGAGAATACGATCTCCGACGGTGCGACCGCTTCGAGCAGCCGCTCGAGCACCAGCGCGCCGTAGGGCAGCATCTCGCGGCGCGCCCGCGGCACCGCCTCGACCCCCAGAAGCGACGTGATCTTTTTCGCGCGCCGGACGAACTGGCAGAATTCGATCGCCTCCCGCGTCGGGATGGCATAGCCGTGCATCACGCGCAGCGGATATCCGGTCTGCTCCATGTGCAGCCGCGCGAGCGCCCGCCACGTTCCGCCCACCGCATAGAACGGACGCGACCGTCCGCTCGTGAGCCAGGGCACCCGCGCCACCGCCTCGTCGACGACCGGCAAAGCCCGGTCGATTTTGTCCCCCGTCTCGTCGATCAGGCGCAAGCCCCCGAGCGGCAGCGAATCGGCGTGTTTGAGTTGGTCGCGGGCGATGTCGATCACCTCGAGGCTGCCGCCGCCGAGATCGCCCGCCAACCCATCGGGCGCGAGGAACCCCATGCGGATGCCGTACGCCGCAAGCTTCGCCTCGGTCTCGCCCGAGAGCACCTCGATCCGAACGCCGACGACCCGCTCCGCCTCCTGGATGAAGAGAGAGCCGTCCTCGGCATCGCGCACGGCCGCCGTTGCCAGCACGCGAAGGTTCTTGACCTTCAGCACCCGCGCGACCGCGCGAAAACGCGTGAGCGCATCGAGCGCCCGCTGGACGCTTGATGCGCCGAGCTGGCGCGTCGTAGCGATCGAGTTGCCTAATCCGGCAAGCACCTTCTCGTTGAAGATCGGCGTCGCCGCGCGCACCGCACCGTCATAGACGACGAGGCGCACCGAGTTCGACCCGATGTCGATGACGCCGATCGGCTCAAGCTCCGGAGCTTTTGATCTCCCGCCGAACACGTGCGTCAAACCCACCTTCTTGTTCCGCCTACAGGCCGTGTCAGATCACGCGCATACCCGCAGAGCGCTCTCGCTGCAAGCGCGGAACGGTGACGGGCCACGAAGGACGGAAGAACTGAAGGAGGGCTGAAATCGCTTTAATCCTTTTGCAAGAAATCGAACCGCGGAGGAAAGTTGTCTTTCACGGCCTTGCCGCGGCCCGAGAGCGACGGGTTGGTCATGAAATACTTGTGCGCGTTGAACGGCTCTTCTCCAGCGGCGGGCGAGATGCGTTGAGACGATCCGTCCGATTTGATCTCCCAGCTCTGCTGGTTGTCCATGAAGTTGGCCACCATGATCTGGTCGAGAACCTGCTCGTGAACGGTCGCGTTCTTGATCGGCACCATGGCCTCGACGCGACGGTCGAGGTTGCGGGGCATCATGTCGGCTGAGCTGATGTATACGGCTGCCTTGG
>DAOMQQ010000049.1:0-14650 GCA_035445405.1 Hyphomicrobium sp. | reverse complement strand
GAGCAGCGCGCAACGGAAAACCGCGTCAAGTTCGGCCGCACCAAGGCCGAGCGCGAACGGGCGAAAGCCGACAACGCCCTTCACGTCCGCCGTCTGGAGGCGCTGAGGCGCGAGGACGGGAAGGATGGCGGAGAGGACGACGGCGAAAGCGGAGCCCCGTCGTGATGTCCGGCGCGGCCCGTCCGGTCAAGCGTTCGTTCTCGATCCGCGGCCACCGCACGTCGATTTCGCTCGAAGCCCCATTCTGGGAAGCGTTGAAAGAGGCAGCCGCCCGCGAGGGCGTCTCGCTCGCGTCCCTCATTGCGCGCATCGATGAGGCTCGCGGTACCGCCGGCCTGTCGAGCGCTGTTCGGGTCTGGATCCTCGACGACGTGCGCTCCGTGGCGAGCGTCACGCAGTATGACGGTGGCAATCGCGACTGAGGCGGGCGAGGGCGTGCGCGGCGATGTTCCGCGCGCGCAGCCTCAGAACGGCGACGACTGGAACGGCCGCCATTCTTCGTCGACCGCCCGCTTGCGGCGACGCGGCGGCGGCCGGTGCGAGGTTGGCGCAGGCATTGCCTGTTGCGGATCGGCGCCTTGAGGCACACCGGCGGCAGCGTTGGGATTGGCGACGCCGTTGCCGGCCGCACCCGGTACGCCCACCGAGGCGCCGGGGTCGAGATATTGCGGATCCGGCTCCCACGCGTTGGGATCGGAGAGCAGCGTGTCTTCCTCGAGCGCGCGCCTCGCTTCCTCGCGCGCGCGCTCTTCTTCCAGCAGGCGCTGCCGTTCCGCTTCCTGCCGGGCGCGCTCGGCTTCGAGCGCGCGTCGCCGCTCGGCGTCCTTCCGTGCGCGTTCCTCGTCGAGCTTGCGCAGGCGTTCGAGCTCGCCCACGTCGAATTCCATCTTCCGCACCACCAGCTCGCGCTCCAGAGCGCCAGCCGAGACGACCGGGGCCAGCGCGTCGAGCTGGCTGAGCTTGCCCGTGTAGACGACGGTCACGGGCGGAAGGGCGGCCTGCTGTGCCGCGCCCTGAGACACATCCTCGAGCTTGGGCTCGATCTGCCACTCGCTGTCCATGCGCATGGTCGCGAGTTCCACGACGGTTGCAAACGTCGAGCGGCCCTCGGCCATGTCGATCCGCACCCGGTCGAGCCGCAACGCGCCGTCTTCGATGTGCGCAGGGATCGTGAGCTTGCCGAGCTGGACCTCGCCGTCCTTCAGTGCGTCCGCGATGGCCTGCGCGAACTCCTCGCCGCCCGCCGGACCCTGGCCGGTGAGCGCCGCGCGCGCGACTGTCGAGACCGCGGCGGGCGAATTGCCGTTCAGCGTCGCGTCCCCGACCGTCAGCTCGCCCTTTCCGCTCAACGTTGCGACGACGGCTGCGGGGCTGAAGGCACGGCCCGCGAAATCGGCGGAAAACTGCACCGCTTCGCCGGCGGTTTTGTCGCCGTCGTCACCGATCGCGATGCTAAGCGAGCCCTTGACGTCGATGCCCGCAGGCGCGCGTTCGATGTCGAACGAGGACTGAAGCCGGCCCCCGACGGCACCGCCCTCGAGCCGCGCGATCTTGATCGCATCCTGCGCAAGCGCGATGTCGAGCGTCGCATCCGAAATCGTGAGCCCGGGCTCGAGCGTCAGCGCGCCCACGGTGGCCGTGATCTTGCCGTCGAGGTGTCCCAGCGGGGAGACGTCGAACGGCTGGTCCGGCCAGATGATTGAGGCGGCACCGATGGTCTCGGCCTCGCTGGTGCCTTCGGGGGCCGTCTCGGCTTTGCGCGTAATCGGCGCGAGCAGGGCGGCAATCGACGCTTTGTCCGCGCTGAGCGTGGCGGTGAGCGTCTCGCGGCCGTCAGCGCCGGGAACAACGGCCGCCTGGCCCGAAACGATGCTGTCGCCCAGACGCAAGCCCTGGCCGCTGAGGTCGAGGCGGTTCGCCTCCCGGTGGAGTTTTACGGTGCCGGCGAGCGGCGTTCCGTCGACGCCGCTCGCGACATCGAGACCTGCGAGCGCAAGCGGGACGCGCACATCGGCCGCCCGGATACGAAGCTCGCCGTCGAGCCGCCTGTCGCCGGGCGTCTTGAGCCCGATCTCACCGCGATAGCCGAGCACGAGGCCGGTCGCCGTCACGTCCGCGAGAGTGAGCAGACCTTCCGAGGGCACGCCCGCAGCCTTGATCACGGCGCGCCCGTTACCAGACCGCTCGGCTGCGTCCGACGCGATATCGACGCCGAGAAGAGTGGCCGCGAGGCGCGCGATATTGGGATTTTCGAGGTTGGCTTTGAAGTCGAGCGGCTGCGTCCGCCATTGGCCGCGCCCGCGGTCGAGCCCGAGCGTTGCGGCCGCGCGCCCGCCGGCGAGCGTTCCGTCGAGCGAGAGCTTGATCGCCTGCGTGTCGCCGCCCGCGAGATCGAGCGTCCAGGCGAGACGGAGCGGAGCAAGCCCGGCGATACGGTCGAAGTCCTGGCCGAACGCGCTGTCCTCTCCGTCGACGAGGTCGAGGAAGGCGCGCGCGGCGCGCGGATTGGGCGCCGCGATCAGTCCCCGAAGCGTCCCTTGCGGCCGGGCCGGAACCTCTTTGGCACCCCCCGCGGCTTCCACCAGCAGTCCTTCGGGTGTCGAGAACTTGAGGCGCGGGATCGAAAGCGTTCCCTTGTCGAGCTGCACGACGGCATCGACATCGCGGAGGATACGTTGGCCGTCGACCAGCTCCGCAAGCTTGACGTCGATCGAGAAGTCGGCGCCTTCGGTCTCCGTCGCGCCGGAGGAGGGGGCGACCGCGGCGTTTGCAGCTTCGCCCTCCGCGGTCTCGCCCATCAGCAGATGACGGAGCCGGGCGAGATTCATGCCGCCCGATCCGAGCTGCGCCACGTCCATGCGCGGGCCTTCCATGGCGAGCGCGATTTTCCTGCGCTCTCCGAGATCGAGCTTGATCTCGCCGGTGAGGGGCGTCCCCGCGAATTCGAGCGCGGCGTTCGAGAGCGCGAGCGTGCCGTCTCCGAGCGCGAACTTTCCGTCGAGGGAGAACGGCCCGTCGGTTCGCTCACGTCCGACGTCCGGATTGTCGAGGCCCCAGGCCAGGAAGCGCATGAGGCTTTTGCCGGAGACGAACAGCGAGCCGTCGAGCCGCGGCACGTTCTGGGTCGGCGTCAGGATGCCGTCGAGCTCGAGCCGGACGCCTCCCGGCAGGTCGGCGCGCACGGCATCGAGTTCGAGCGGCCCACCGGCCCGCCGCGCCGCAAGGCGCACGTTGCCGATCGGCTCGCCGCCGAGCGTCACCTGGTCGAATTCGAGCCGCGCGTTGGTATCGGCTTCCGCCGGCAGCGCAGAGGCGAGCGCTTCGAAGTACGTGCGGCCGGCTTCGAGCGGCATCTCCTTGGTCGTGACCTCCGCGATCTGGTCGAGGTTGATCCAGCGCGAGGAGAGCGCCACGTCGAGCCGCATCGTCTCCGCCCAATCGAGACGCGCCTCGCCTTCGATGAGCTGCGGCGTCGCGCCCGCTTCGAGCGAGATGGCGATCTCCTGAAGCGCAACGCCCGACGTCGTGCCGTGAACCTTGGACTTGAGCTCGACGCTGCGCGGGCCTTGCGCAGATGCGTCTGGGGCAAGGGCGGAGGAGGGCGGCGTCGCAGGCTCGGTTGCGCCCTCGCCATCGAACTCGAAATCGAGCGGCTCGGCGATGTCGGGCGTTTCCGCGTTGGAGGGTCGAGCCGATGATGGCGGTGCAGACGCTCCCCGCACCGGGTCGCGGACCAGCGCGAGACGTGCGGTGAGCGCGCCGTCGAGGCTCGGCGCACCCTTGAGATCGCGAAGCCGCCCGTCGAGCATGTAGGCGTTCTTGCTATCGGTCACGTCGACGGCGGCCTTGAAGCGCAAGTCGCCGTTTGGATCGATCTGCGCCGTGGCGATCCGCACCTGGCGCGGAGCGTTCTGCCAGTTGACCGTGCCGCGATATTTGAAAGGCCCTTCGAGCGCTTCGGCGGTGAATTCGCCGTTGATGGCATCGAAGCGGGCAAGCTCGCGGTGCCCCGCCGTGTTCACGATGATCGCACCGTCTTCGATCTCGACCGATTGCAGCGCCACGTCCTTCGGTACGAACGGCAGCGCGCCCGGCGCGAACGTGAGCGACTGCCAGTTGCCGCCGCCCGCTTCGTTGATTACGAGGTTGAGGACCGGCCGCCGCAGCTCCACGCGATGCGCCTCGATCAGGCCCTTGAGCAGCGGGGGCACCGAAAGACGCATCGTGAAGCTCTCGACACGGATGATGGAGCTGGCGCCCTCGTCGCTGGTGTCGGCGATCCTGAGCCGTTCGAAGCTGACGTACGGTGCGGGCAGCAGGCTAAGGTTCACCGCGCCGCCCACGCGGACCTCGCGGCCGAGGATGCGCGAGGCTTCCTCCTCGAACACGCCCCGGTAGCTGTTCCAATCGATGAAGCGGGGGGCTGCAAAAAGGAGCGCGAGTGCCGCGATCAGAAGGCCGCCGAGGTAGAGAAGGGCGTTGTTCATCCGCGTGTGATCTGCTCTAGAAATCTGCCCGGACCTGCGCTCTCACGAAGCGTCCGGTCGCCGCAAGGGGAGCGTGGCGTCTCCCGTCCGTGAGGGAGCCGCCGGCAAAACTCGAAGCGCCCAAAGCGGCGAGGCTCGGCGCTGAACGACGCACCATACCCCAACAATGCCGAAAAGTGTGCCCCCCAATTGGGGCATTTTCCCGGGGGAAGGTAGCGTCCTGCGCTCGCGAAAGCCATGATCCACCCTATATTTCTCCCAACGGCCGATTCCCGGCTCAAGATCGCTGCCCCGGCCAGGAGCGCTTCGGGCCCGCAAGAGCCCGGCACGATCTGCCGGTCTCTCAGAAGCCCATATACATGAAGCCCGTGTTATAGAGCGGACCATGCCGCACGACGACAAACAGGCTGCCCGGCGCATCCCGCCCGTGGCAGCCGAAGATGACCTTCCGCCGTTCGATCTGCCCCAGGCGCCCGGATCCGGGCCCCAGGGGACGGAGCGGGCGGACGCGCCTGCGCCGCGGACGTCCATCTCCGAGCGGGCGCGGGCCGCGGCGCTGCCGCCTTATCTCACGGGCCTCAACCCGGAGCAGCGCGAAGCCGTCGAGGCGCTGGACGGCCCCGTGCTCGTTCTGGCCGGCGCCGGCACGGGTAAGACGCGCGTGCTCACCACCCGCATCGCCCACATCCTGGCGACAGGCCGCGCGTACGGCTCGCAGATCCTCGCCGTCACCTTCACCAACAAGGCCGCCCGCGAGATGAAGGAGCGCATCGGCAAGCTCGTCGGTGGCGCAGTGGAGGGGATGCCGTGGCTCGGCACGTTCCACTCCATCGGCGTGAAGATCCTGCGCCGCCATGCGGAGTTGGTGGACCTGAAATCCGGTTTCACGATCCTCGACACCGACGACCAGCTCCGTCTCTTGAAGCAGGTGATCGAAGCCGAAGGTCTCGACAAGGACCGCTGGCCCGCGCGGCAGCTCGCGGGTCTCATCGACGGCTGGAAAAACCGTGGCTTGACGCCGGCCAAGGTGCCGCCCGGCGAAGGGTTCGCTTTCGGAAACGGAAAAGGCGCGGTGCTCTACGCCGCCTATCAGAAGCGCTTGAAGGAGCTCAACGCCGCCGACTTCGGCGATCTCCTCCTGGAAACGCTGCGGCTCTTCATGGAGCACCCTGACGTGCTCGCCGACTATCACCGGCGTTTCCGCTACATCCTGGTAGACGAATATCAGGACACCAACGTCGCCCAGTACCTGTGGCTGCGTCTCATCGCGCAAGGCTCGCCCAACATCTGCTGCGTGGGCGACGACGACCAGTCGATCTACGGCTGGCGCGGCGCGGAGGTGGACAACATCCTGCGCTTCGAAAAGGACTTCCCGGGCGCACGCATCATCCGCCTCGAACGCAACTACCGATCGACCGGCAACATCCTCGCCGCAGCCTCAGGCCTCATTGCCCGCAACAGGGGTCGGCTCGGCAAGACGCTTTTTACCGACGGCGAGACCGGCGACAAGGTCACCGTCATGGGCGTGTGGGACGACGAGGAGGAAGCCCGCTCCGTCGTCCGCGAGATCGAGGACCAGGGCAAGGCCGGTCAGCGTCTGAACGGCATCGCGATCCTGGTGCGCGCGTCGTTCCAGATGCGCGCCTTCGAAGACCGCTTCGTCACCACCGGCATTCCCTACCGCGTCATCGGCGGCCCGCGCTTCTACGAGCGGGCCGAGGTCAAGGACGCGCTGGCCTATCTCGGCGTGACGCTCAATCCCGCGAACGATCTCAAGTTCGAGCGCATCGTCAACGTGCCGAAACGCGGCCTTGGCGATACCAGCGTCGAGCGCATTCACGCGCTGGCCCGTGCGCGCGACATCCCGCTGTTCCGTGCCGCGCGCGAGATCGTCGAGACGGAAGAGCTTGGCGGCAAGGCGCGCAAATCTCTGCGCGATCTCGTGCTGGCCTTCGAGCGCTGGCGCAGCCTCATCGACACGATGAAGCACACGGAGCTGGCCGAGCTGATCCTCGACGAGTCGGGCTACACGGCCCACTGGCAGAACGACAAGAGCCCTCAGGCTCAATCCCGTCTCGAAAACCTGAAAGAGCTCGTGCGCTTCATGCACGAGTTCGAGACGCTCGAAGCGTTCCTGGAGCACGTGAGCCTCGTCATGGACACGGAGCAGGGCGACGACGGCGAGCGCGTGAGCCTGATGACGCTGCACGCCGCCAAGGGCCTGGAGTTCGATACGGTCTTTCTGCCCGGCTGGGAGGAAGGACTGTTCCCGCACCAGCGTGCGCTCGACGAAAGCGGCGAGAAGGGTCTCGAAGAGGAGCGCCGCCTCGCCTACGTCGGCCTCACGCGCGCACGCCGGCAGGCGAAGGTCTCGTTCGCGCAGAACCGCCGCACGCGTGGGCTTTACCAGTCGGCGCTGCCTTCGCGCTTCGTGGACGATCTCCCCGAGGCCAACGTCGAGGTTCTGGAAACGAAAAGCCCGTTCGGCGGCGCGTATCAAAACTTCGGCAATCCCTTCGAAGGCGGCTTCGGCCGCGGCGGCTACGGCAAGAGCCGCTTCGACGATGCGGAGCCGCGTTTCGGCGCGAGCTACGATACCCCGGGCTGGCAGCGGGCGCAGTCCTTCGAGAAATCGCGGGCGCGGGACGACAGCAACTGGTCGCGCGACGCCGAGCAGCGGCGGCGCTCGGCCATGCGCCCGACGATCACCATCGAGGGCGAGCTGATCGCGTCGTCATCCGCGGCGGGAGCGGGGTACACTGTTGGCGCCCGCGTGCGCCACCAGAAGTTCGGCCCCGGAACGGTGACCGACGTGGACGGCAACAAGCTCACCATCGAGTTCGACCGTGCGGGGAGAAAGCGCGTTGTCGACAGCTTCGTGACGCCTGCCTGAGGACACCGCGGGAAACCGTCAGCCCTTCCTCGGCTTGACGACGGCGATGATGTTGGTCTGAACCACGCCTTCGACGCTCGTGAAGTTTTCCAGCATCAGCCGGGTGGCATCGGGCCCGCTCTCGCAGTCGACATGCGCGACGAGCTTGTCGTCGGCGAGTTGAACGACATTGCGGATTTCGCAGCTCCTCACGTCGAGCGCTTTGATTTCGCTGAGAACGGCCGCCGGATCGGCCGCGCCGAGCAGTTCGATGAAGAGATAGAGATTGAGCATGGGGCAGGACCTTTGCGGCTTGCGAGGCGGTTCCCCCAGAACGTCCGTGATCGGCGCAACGTTCCCCCGCGGGCCGCACGTGCCTCTCTAATCTTCTGCCGCGGTGAGATCGTAGACGCCGGGCGCAAGCTCGGCGTTCTCCACGAACGCCTGCATCGCGCCGATCGGCGCCCCTATCCGATCGTGGTTTTCGTCACGAAATGGCAGGGCCGGTATTTCCGTGTCTCGACTTTCACGCGCGTGCCGACGGGAACCGACGGCTGCCCGTGCGTATCGAGAAACAGAACGATGCCGCTGTCCGTGATCAGCTCTGCCGTGCTGGAGGTCCACACGCGCACGATCCCGCTGAAAAAGTGAGTTCCCGGCTCGAAGCGGTCCAGGTCGTCCATGCAGTCGTCTCCGTATATCCCGTACATAGAGCGCCGAAGCACGTGCGGGTCATGGAGACCCGTCATCGTCCTCCTTGACCAGCGGAACGAACGAGACCGGAATGATCTCGGTCCGGTGGAGAGATTGATCGCTCGCCTTTTCGACCACAATGAGTTTTTGTGAGCGCTCGCCGACGGGAATAACGAGCCGGCCGCCGGGCTTGAGCTGGGCGACGAGCGCTTCGGGAACGTCGTGCGGCGCGGCAGCCGCCACGATCGCGTCGAAGGGCGCTTCCTCCGGCCAGCCCTGGTGTCCATCGCCGACCCGCATCGTGACATTGTGAACGCCGAGGGTTTTGAAGGTGTGCGCGGCGCGGGCCGCAAGCGGCGCGCAAAGCTCGATGGTGAAAACGTGCGAGACGAGCCGGGCCAGAATGGTGGCCTGGTATCCGGAGCCCGTCCCGACGTCGAGCACGCGGTCGCCGGGCTTCAGGGCGGCAAGCTCCGTCATCAGGGCCACGATGAAAGGCTGGGAAATGGTCTGGCCGAAGCCGATCGGGAGCGGCCGGTTGCGGTAGGCCTCCCCCAGGTGCTCCGGAGGCACGAACGCGTGCCGCGGCACCTCGCCCATGGCCGCGAGCACGCGCGGCGAGAGCGCAAAGCGCGGCTTGAGATCTCCGGCATTCCGCTCGATCTCGCGCACCATCGCCGCGCGGCGCGCCGCCATGTCGTCGTCGCGTGATGTCATAGGCTCGATCTCTCGTTCCGAGGCGCATCGAACGCGCCATTACTCTTTTCGTCAACGCGTGCTCCTCGCGTCAATCGCCGTCCGTGACATCAATTCGACGAACTCCGGGCTCATTCACACCACGTGTGCGGATCCACGCTCAGCGTCAGGGAGAGTAGAGTTATGGTGTTCAGTCGCAAGGCCGAGCCTGTTCCAGCCGAAGCCCCAGCCCCGCAACTTCGCCGGATGGACCGCATGGGAGGCGTCGAGAAGCAGCATCTTCACGCCGTCGAAAACGCCGGCCCCACCCCGCAATCCGTGATCGGCAACGACCTGTCGATCGAAGGCGAAACCATCACGATCCGCTGCAAGGGCTCGCTTAAGGTGCTCGGAAACATTCAGGCCGATCTGCACAGCAAAGAGCTCGAGGTCGGCAAGGAAGCCGTCATCCAGGGTGCCATCGCGGCCGAGACCGTGTCCGTGTTCGGGCGCGTCAACGGCGCGATCATGGGCGCGCACGTGGTGCTTCATGCCGGTGCGGAGGTCGAGGGCGACATCCACAGCCATCTTCTTTCGATCGAGCAGGGCGCGAGCTTCGACGGCCGTTCGCGCCGCGTGAGGGACCCGTCCGAGATCGCGCCGCAACTCGAGCGGACGTCTCCGGCGCCCGCTCCGCGCCTTGCGGAGCCGCAAAGCCGGTCGCCGGAGCCCATGGTTCCGTCCTACACGACGACGATGGGCGGCTGAGACCTCGCCGAGATCGCGGCGCGCATGTCGCGAGGTGTGCTATCAGGACCCGGGGGAGGGGCGTGGCAAGAGCCAGCCCGTCCCCCGGTTTCGTTTCGACTTCGAGCACATCACCATGAACTACCGTCACGCCTATCACGCCGGAAATTTCGCCGACGTCCTGAAACATGCCGTTCTGGCCCTGATCATCGCGCATCTGAAACGGAAGCCGCAGCCGTTCCGGGTGATCGACACCCATGCCGGGACGGGCGTCTACGATCTGGGGGCGGAGGAGGCTCAGAAAACCGGCGAGTGGCGGGACGGTATCGGCCGTATCCTCGCCGACACGCCTCCGCGCGATGTCGCTGAAATTCTGGCGCCCTATCTCGACGTCGTTCGCGCCGAAAACGGAGCGCGCGGAGACAGCCCCTCGGAGCTTGTCCGCTATCCGGGCAGCCCGCTGCTCGCGCGGCGGTTGCTGCGTCCTGGCGACAAGCTCGTCGTGAACGAAGCCCATCCCGAGGACAGCGCACGTTTGAAGACACTGTTCACGAAAGATCCTGCCGTGAAGGTGCTCGCTCTCGACGGCTGGATGGCGCTGAAATCACTGTTGCCGCCGCCGGAACGGCGCGGCGTCGTTTTAATCGACCCGCCCTTCGAGGAAGCGGGCGAGTTCCAGCGTCTCGTGGAGGCGCTCGCGGCTGCGCATCGCCGCTTCGCGACCGGCACGATCGTGATCTGGTATCCGATCAAGGACCCGCGCCGCGTCCGCGCCTTCCATCGTGACGCCGCCGCACTTTCCATCCCGAAGCTGCTCGTTGCCGAGCTTTGCGTGCGCGCGCCCTTGAGCGAAGGCGCGCTTGCGGGATCGGGTCTCTTGATCCTCAACCCGCCGTTCACGCTCGCAGCCGCGGTCGAGACGCTGCTTCCGTATCTCGTGCGCACGCTCCGTCAGGCGCACGGCGCGGAAAGCCGCCTGGAATGGCTCACGGGCGAACGTCCTCTGACATCCGTGTGAAAGCGGAATTCCTGTCTTGTCCGGGTTTTCCCGGGGTTGCGCGGCGGGCGCCTTTTCGAAATACTTCGCCTCGTCCGGCCGGCATGACTGCCGCAAGAGGAAACGTCCCTGGAATTCGAGTTGGACTGTTGGCGCATGATCGTCCGTTGGAACGATCCTGTAACTCTCAAGCTTAGCAGGCGATGACGGCCGGTCGGCTGGAGCATCGCCCGCTCTCCTGCCGGCCCCTCCCTGAAAAGATGCGGGCCCTTGGAGAAGTGACGATGCGCCAAGTAGGGACCGTGAAATTTTACAACGATCAAAAGGGCTACGGTTTCATCACCCCGGACGACGGCGGCAAGGACGTGTTCGTCCATGTGACGGCCATCGAGAGCTCCGGTGTGGGACCGCTCGCGGAAGGCGCGCGGATTTCTTTCGACACGGAGCCCGACAAGCGCGGCAAAGGCCCCAAGGCGGTGAATCTCCAGGACGCGGGATGAGCGTATTCGGACGCGTGGCGTCCGACGCATGAAACATTCGCTTTTGCCAAGAGCTTAGACCGCAATCGCGAGTCGGCGTGAAATCGTCGCGCTGTGAGTGCCGCCGTTGTCACCGAGCAACGACGAACCGAAAAACGCATTTAGCCACTGCTTTCCCGTGAAAGGTGGATGGTGAGCGCGCGCCAAGTCGGGCAGAGTCCCGGCTCGGTTCGGCCACGCGCGCGAACTCATGCGCTCAATTTTCCAGGGAGACTGATCAATGCGGAAAGCCGTGCAATTGACGATGGCGCTTGTCGCCGTCGCAGGAATGACGGCCATGGCCGGAGTTGCCGAGGCGAAGTGCGTCAAGAAGGGCGCGATCGGCTCCGCCGGCGACGAGGCCGGCGCCAAGCTTCAGGTCGACGAAGCCCTGCTTCAGGCTGTGGATTGGGGCGCCTGGGCAGCCTGGATGGGCTCCAGCAACAAGGTCGGCGCTGCAGCCAAGGTCGGCGGCTACTCGTTCGGCAAGCGCACCTATCGCTGCAACAAGGGCGGCTCCTGGGGCTGGACGTGTCGCGGCCAGGCGACGATCTGCAAGATCTGATAGCCGGATCGGGCCTCGCCCTCCGGATGGCACGTGTGGCGCCGCGCTTCGAAAGGGCGCGGCGTTATTCGTCTCTATCGCCTGTTCCGCGGCGATTTAGGCATCGCCGTTAATAGTGAAATGTTCTTTCGGAGCATGGACCAAAGCTCTGCATAATGTTGCCAAGCGGTCTAGGCATGATGGTCTGACGTCGCTATAGGTCACGATGACCAAAGGATTTTTCGCCCCCTGACGGAGAAACTTGATGCGTTTCGTCTCCCAGCTCGCGCTGGCCGCCATGTTCACGGCAGCGCTGTCCCTCATCAATCCGGCGATGGCGGGATGCCGTCGCATGGGCTTCACGGTCAACGACTATGGCCTGGAGGGTCCGAAGCGCGACGCGCAAAACCTGCTCGACAAACATATCGCCGAGTGGGCGTCCGAGCAGGGCATCGAGAAGTTCAACGTCGGCAAGAAGGACGTGAGCTGCGAGCTCTATCTGAACCTGATCGTGTTCGACGAGCACACCTGCACGGCAACCGCGACTGTGTGCTGGGGCGACAGCATCAATCGCGCGCAGCCGCAGAGCGCGAGCACCAAGTCCAAGTCGACTCCCGCCAAGAAGGAAGCGACCGCGAAGTCGTCTGAGACCAAGCAGCCCGCCGCCGAGGAGAAGAAGGCCGCTGAAGCCGCGCCGTCCGACGACGAGGCCGCTGAGAGCGCCACGACGGCACAGTCCGACGCGGATTCCAAATCGGAAGCCGAGCGCGAGACGGCTGCAACCGCTTCGAAGTCCGACGACGACGACAAGCAGACTGCGGACGCGGCGGAAGCCGAGGGCGACCAGTCCGACGTCGAGACGGGAACGATCCCCGTGCCGAACACGGCGGCCGGTACCGCCGCGGCTGTCTCTCCGCTGACGGTGGACACCTCCGTGAACGAAAGCGCCACGGCCGGATCCTCCTCGACAGGTTCGCTCACCACGACGGCGGACGACACCTCCGCCGGGGCCAACAGCGCCGCTGCGGCTGCCGAAGCCGCCGCCGCTGCTGCCGAGCGGGCCGCAAGCGCTGCTGAGCGTGCTGCAAAGGCCGCCGAGCGCGCGGCTGCAGCCCTCGCCGCGTCGTCGACCTCCGCGACGGAGGCTCCCGCTGCGACGAAGGACGCGCCGTCGTCGACGTCCACGTCGACCTCGTCCTCCACCAGCGCTCCGGTTGCGCCGGTCAGGCAGACGCCGTAAGCGCCCCACCGCCACGCGGCGGCCTCACGGCATCATATTGAATAGAAAAGGCCCGGGGATGAGACATCCCCGGGCCTTTTCGTATTCGTCCTGTCGCGTGCGAGCGGTTGCTACCGTGGCGTCAGCCGGTCGAGCCGCAGCCTGTGCCGCTCGTCCGTCAGCAGCAGCACTGATCCGAGCCCGGCCGCGACCACGGCGAGGCCGGTGGAGCCCGCCACGAGAAACAGGATCATCACTTGGTATTTGGCAGCCTCCACGGGCTCGATGCCCGCGAGGATCTGCCCCGTCATCATGCCCGGCAGGGCGACGATGCCCGTGGTCGCCATTGCGGTCAGGATCGGCATCAGTCCGGTTGTCAGCGCGCGCCGGAGCACGGTGTCCAGCGCTTCGAAGCGTGTGGCACCGAGCGCGATGCGCGCTTCGATGGCCGCACGTTCCGTTTCCGCGCCCGTGGTCATGGCATTGAGGACGAGGCTGGTCCCGGCGAGCGCGTTGCCCAGCATCATGCCGAAGATCGGCAGCACGTAGCGCGGCGCATACCAGGGGTCCGGGCCGATCACGACGACGGCCGCGAACATGGTCGCGATCAGGCCGGCGAGGAACGGCGCCCCCGCGCCGAGCGCGAGCGTGAGCGGTCCTGCAACGCGGCGCTCCTGCCGCGAGAACACCTCGTAGGCCGCCGCCGCCGTCATGAAGAGCGCGAACAGCGCCGTCCAGAGCGGAGAGTCGAGCCCGAAGATGACCTTGAGCGCCAGCGCCACCAGCGCGAGCTGCACCACCATGCGCAGGGAGGAAACGGCGAGCGTGCGTTCGAGCCCGAGCCGGAACCAGATCGAGATGGCGCCGTTCGCGATCAGCAACAGAGCCGCGAGCGAAAGATCGAGCAAGTCGAGCGGGAGATAGGTCATGCGTGCAGCGGTCCCTGGCTCGCGGTGCCCGCGGGATGCGCGCGGGCTGTCGGTGCGAGCTGCAGACGAACGTGGGCCAGACGGTCGATCAGCTCCGTATCGTGGCTTGCGATCAAGACGCTGCGCCGCGCCTGAAGCTGATAGCGAATGACCTCTTCGACCATTTCCGTTGCGCCCGCATCGAGGGCGGCGGTCGGCTCGTCCAGCAGCAGCACGCGCGGCTCGTCGAGGATAGCGCGCGCGAGTGCGAGCCGCTGGCGCTCGCCGGTCGAGAGGCGGTTGATGGGCCGGTCGAGCAGCGCTTCATCGAGGCCGAGCGCCGTGACGAGCCGAAGCGTTCGCGCGTCCGCGAATTCCGTCGCGGGCAGCGTCTGCCTCGGTGTGTCGGCCCACCAGCCGGGCTCGGCCGCGGCGTAGCGGACGTGCTTGCGCCAGTCCGTCGCCGGCATTTCCTGCCGCTCGATCCCGTCGAGAAAGAGCTGGCCTTCGTTGGGGTCGAGATCCGCGATGGCGCGCAGGATGCGGGTCTTGCCGGAGCCCGACGGCCCTTCGACCGCAAGACACTCCCCATCCGCGACCGCGAACGAGAGCGAGGGCAGCGAGCCGATTCGGAGTTTCTCCACGCGCAGCACGGAAAGGTCCCTATGATCCAAGCGAGCGTCCGGTCCGAGTCTATCGGATCGGCAGACACCCAAGGGTCCGTACTCAATATTCGATGGGACATTGATGAGGCAAGACAAGCCAATGGCGGCGTCAAACCGCTTGCCCCTTGCCTCACCCCGGAGGGGCGCGGTCCTTTCGCGCTTCCGGGTCATGCCGGAGGCGTGCTTCCAGCACGTTGCGATAGCTTGCAAATCATGGGGGTTTGCTGCGCTTTCGCTCCTGCCGGGTCATGTCGAAGACATGCTTCCAACATGACACGAAAGTCCTCGCGTCAATGCCCATCCAATATTGAGTACGGACCCTAGA
>DAOMQQ010000048.1:0-14753 GCA_035445405.1 Hyphomicrobium sp. | reverse complement strand
GACGCGGAAGGCGCGCTCGCCCAGCGGCTCGACGACGGGCATTACCGCGACGATATCCTGCGCCTGCTCTTCACGTGCTGCCATCCGGATCTGCCGGCCACCCAGCAGATCGCGCTTGCGCTGCGGATCGTCTCGGGCCTTTCGGTCAAGGAGATTGCGCGCGCGTTTCTGGTCAGCGAAGCGGCGATGGAGCAGCGCATCACGCGCGCCAAGCGGCGGATCGCGGAAGCCGGCGTCGCGTTCGAAACGCCCGGGCCGGTCGAGCGCGCGGAGCGTGCGGGCGTCGTCGCGGCGATGGTCTACCTTCTGTTCAACGAAGGCTATTCCGCGAGCGGCGGCGATGCACAGCTTCGGCTTCCGCTTTCCGAAGAAGCCATTCGCCTCGCGCGGCTCTTGCTGCGGCTGTTTCCGTCCGAGCCCGAGATGCTGGGTCTGCTGGCGCTGCTGTTGCTGCAACACGCGCGCGCGAAGGCGCGGGTCGATGCCGACGGCGAGATCGTCCTCCTCGACGATCAGGATCGAAGCCTCTGGGATCGCGGCATGATCGCCGAAGGGGAGGCGCTTCTGGAAAAGGCGATGCGCCATCGCAGGCCCGGAGCCTATCAGTTGCAAGCGGCGATCGCGGCGCTCCATTCCACGGCGGCTTCGCCCGCCGAAACCGACTGGGGCCAGATCGATCTGCTCTACGCGGGGCTCGAACAGTTGGAGCCCTCGCCCGTCGTGACGTTGAACCGGGCGGTGGCCGTCGCACGGGCGCATGGCGCGGAAGCGGCGCTCGCGATGATCGAGCCGCTCGAGCCCAAGCTTGCGGGCTACTTCCATTTTTTCGGAGTTCGGGGTGCACTGCTGAAAGAGCTCGGGCGGACGGCTGAAGCCCGGGAAGCGTTCGACCGCGCGATTGCGCTCGCGCGTACGGCGCAGGAAGCGGCGCATATCCGGATGCATCTCGATGGTCTCGACGTTGGAGGACGGACCCGGCGAGCGGCGAAGACGGGGCCGCAGCCGCCGTGTGCGGATTGACATGCGGATTGACAGCGGCCGCCCATAAATTTTCGTACCGATGTCGGAGCGCTGCCCTGTGCGCCGTCCTTGAAGCGGAAGCCCCAGACAGAAGCCCCAGACACCGGGCAAGGCAACGAAGGAGAGGACGTCATGATCGAGATCGCTCTTTACAGCGTGGCGGGGATAGCGGTCCTCGCCGGCATCGTGCTGGCCTACGCGTCGACGCGGCCCGACACGGTGACGTTTGCGCGCTCGGCACGCATTGCGGCCGCGCCGGAGGCGATTTTCCCGCATATCAACGATCTCAAGGCATTCTCGTCGTGGTCGCCGTTCGAGCGGAAGGATCCGAATATCAGAAGCGTCTATTCCGGCCCTCAGAGCGGGGTCGGCCAGCGGCACGATTGGGATGGGAACAAGGAGGTCGGTGCTGGGTCGGTGATCATCACGGAGTCCGTTGCGCCCTCCCGCATCGGGATGCAGCTCGACATGACGCGCCCGATGGCGTGCTCGAACCGTGTCACGTTCACGCTCGTTCCGGATGGCGGGACCACCACCGTCACGTGGGCCATGGAGGGACAGATGTCGCTCGCGGCGAAAGTGCTCGACGTGGTGGTCGGCATGGATCGCATGTGTGGGCCGGAGTTTGAAAAGGGTCTCGCGAGCCTCAAGACCAAGCTCGAAGCGCGAGATCTTTCGGCAGTGGCTTAGGAGGGCGGAGATGACACGGGTTCTCGTTCTTGTCGGCACGAAAAAGGGGACGTTCATCCTCAAGAGCGACGCGGGCCGCCGCGACTGGTCGTTGAGCGGCCCGTTCTGCGCGACGTGGCCGATCCAGCATGCGATCGGCGATCGCGCGACCGGGGCGATCTATGCCGCGGGCGGCGACACGTGGTTCGGTCCGGCGGTGTGGAAGTCGACCGACCTTGGAGAAACGTGGACGCATTCGAGCGAGGGGCTCGCTTATGCCGAAGGCGAGGAGCCGATCAAAGCCGTGTGGAGCCTCGCGCAAGGAGACGGCGCGCTTTATGCCGGCGTGGAACCTGCGGGGCTGTTCAAGAGCACCGACGGCGGCACGACGTGGTCGCACGTGGCGGGGCTCAGGGCGCATCCTTCGCGGCCCGAATGGAACCCCGGCGGCGCGGGCCTCATCCTGCATCACATCGTGCCCCATCCGCACGATCCCGCGAAACTCTGGGTCGGCATCTCGGCCGCCGGCGTGTTCTACACGGAAGACGGCGGCGAGACGTGGGAGCCGCGCAATCGGGGGACGCGCGCCGACTACAATCCGGAAGACCAGCGCTATCCCGAGTTCGGCCAGTGCGTGCACAGTCTCGCGCTCGCGCCCGGTGGCGGCGAACGGCTCTATCAGCAGAACCATTGCGGCATGTATCGCAGCGACGACGGCGGCCGGCAGTGGGCCAGCATCGAAGCGGGGCTGCCGTCCACCTTCGGCTTCCCGTCGGCTGCGCATCCGCGCGATGCGGAGACGCTGTTTCTTCTGCCGCTCAACGGAGACATCAAGGGGCGCTATATGCCGGATGCGCAGGCTGCCGTCTGGCGCACGCGCGATGGTGGCGGCTCGTGGACGGACCTGAGAAAGGGGCTGCCTCAAGAGCACGCCTACTTCGGCGTTCTGCGCCAGGCGCTCGCAACGGACCGGCTGGAGCCTGCCGGCGTTTATTTCGGCACGAGCGGTGGCGCGCTGTTCGCGAGCGCAGATGAGGGCGAGAGCTGGGCGCCGCTCGCGCAGCATCTTCCGCAGATCTCGTCGGTCGAAACGCTCGTGATCGAGGCGTAGGGCCGCGGTCATGCACAGCGAGGATCGCAGCTTGGCTTCGCAGGCGGATAGGACGGTGACCGTCGTGCTGCCGCGCGCGCTGCTGAGGCTCTTTCCCGACGCTCCGTGCGAAGTGTCCGTCCAGGCGCGGACGGTTGGCGAGATGATCACCGCGCTCGATGCCCGCTGGCCGGGGATGCGCGATCGCCTGCAGGATTCCACGCCGGCCGTCCGCCGCCACATCAACGTGTTCGTCGACGGGCGGCGGGCCAAGCTCGAAACCGTCCTCGAAGACGGTCTCAAAGTCTACGTGCTGACCGCCATCTCCGGCGGGTGAGCCCTTCGATCAGGGCTGGGGAGGTGCGGCCGGCGGAGGTGCGCCCGGTCCGGGGCCTGCGCCCGGAGGCGGCCCGCCGGGGCCCGGCATCCCCGGGAAGCCCGGCGGCAGACCACCACCTGGCATTCCTGGCATCGCGCCCGGCGGCATTCCTCCGGGCAGCCCCGGCATTCCGGGCATTCCCGGCGTTTGGGCCTGTGGGCCTTCGGTTTCGGTGCCCTCGTCTTCGACGAGCTCGTCGAGCTTTTTATAGATCGTCTGCACCTTCGTCGGGTGGATCTGGAATTCCCAGCCTTGCGCGCGGCGCATGATGTCCTCGGCGGCGGCTTTGGCGTCGCCTTCGCCCGTGGCGCTGATGGTGGCCCAGCCGCCGTCCATTTCGCGACGGACGCTCATGGCGATCTTGAGGCCGCTGTCGAGCGTGAGCGTCACGACGCCTGCCTCGCCGCCTTTGGCGACGACCGCCTTGCGGGCCCGGTCGAGATCGAGGAACGAGGCAGCCTCGACGATGTTGTCGACGACGTTGATGTAACGGATCTTCTTGCCGTCTGGGATGGTGACGAGCTGATGGCTTTTGGCGTCCGGGAGACGAGCGATCTCGTACTTCTGATCGTCCGGGATCTCGACCGTCGCGCTGGCGATGGTTTCGGTGGGAACCTCGAAGACGCGCGGAGCCGCCCAGTCGCGGAGCGCCGTGCCGCCCACGATGCGCTCATCGGCAAGCCAGCTCTGGGTCTCGCCGGGGCGGCGCACGTATGTGCCGGCTACGGCCATGCCCGACTGTCCGAAACGCGTCTTGCCGGCAATGATCTCGGCGATCTTCTCGCCGCTCTTGTCCTCCAGACGGATCAGGCGGGCGACGTTGTCCTTCGCGGGATCGCTCACGTCGAGCAGGTGGTAGCGGTCCGCTTTGGCCGTCTTGGCTTCGACGAGATCGGCTTCGGTGAGAGCATTGACGAAGGCGTGGATCTTTTCCGTGCTGGCCGGATACCCGTCCTCGTTCTGGATGACCCACTGATCGCCGGCCTGCTCGATGGTGGCCGTGGTGCCGCCCTGCTCGATGACGATGCGCGCAAGGTTCGGGGCCGCGGCTTCGAGGTTCGGCAACAGCTTGCCCGCGCTTTTGGTGCCGAGCGTCCATGGGGCGTTGGCCGTGTAAACGGTGGCTGCCGCGACGAGCGAAAGCGCGGCCGCTGCTGCCAGGACGGCGAACTGTCGGGGTGTCATCGTTCTGGATCTCCGGCTTTTCTTATATGTCTCACGGCTTCGCCGACGTGCGGCGGCGCGAGCGCCACGCCGTCCAGCCCAAGCCGACCACCGCGATGAGAAGCGGCACGAGCGCGATGTTTGCGAACTTCAGCCAGCCGTCCAGGCGGTCGATGTTCTGACGCAGCGCCAGTTTGACCTGCCTCAGCTCCCGGCGCGTCTCGACCATCTGGTTGCGGAAGCCTTCGATGGTCTCGCGCTCCTTGTCGGAGACGATGACGTTGCCGGCGGCGGCCGCGCTCTGCAGCTTTTCGAGCTCCTGCTCGACGCTCTTCAGACGCTCGGTGAGGGCCTGCTCCTTCTCGCGGTACTGGCGTTCCGCGTCGCGGCGCAAGCTTTCGACAAGCGTGAACGTGCGGTCCTTGATGCCGCGGCCACGCAGCGCGATGAGGTCGTCCGAGCCGGTGAGGTTTTCCAGCGCGCCGATGATGAAGGCGGCATTGTGCGCATGGGGAATCACGAACTGGCGGCCCATCATTTGGCGCGTTTCCGCCCAGAACTGATCGGCGAGGATGTCGCTGTCGGCCACGACGACGACGTTGATCTGGCCGGAGGCGACGTGGTTCGGACCGGGGTTGGCGTCGGCGGCGGGTTTGGCCTCTTCGGCCTTCTCGCCATCCTTCGCTTGGTTTGCGGCGCCCGTGCCGAGATCGGTGCTGTCGGCAGGCTGTCCGCCCGGGAAGGCGCTTTTCGCTTCGCCCGAGACGCGGGCGGCGAGCGTCAGCGTTTTGCCTCCGGGCTTGTAGTCGCGGAGCAGGCCCAACGGATTGGAGCCCATGCCGGTGTGGGTCGCGGAGACTTCCATCGCATCGGTGGAGGTCGTGAGGATCGGCGTGATCGTCGTCGACGCGCCCGGCACCTGCGTCAGGTAGCCGGACGAGGCGAGGTTCAGATTGTCGACGCCCTGGGACAGTACGTCGTCGCTGTTGATGTTGTCGCCCGAGAGGCCGAGCCAGGCGACGAACTCCGTCACGGTGCCTTCGCTGCCGCGGCCGAACTGCACGCGGCGCGCGTTGCGGATGTCGGCGGCGACCTTGGTGGGATCGAACTCGAGACCCCAGGTTTTAAGCAGCTTGGTGAGCTCCGCGCGACCCTCGCCGGGCACCTGCATGAGGTGGAACTGAGCGGCTTCCGGCATCGGGTCGATGAGGGCCAGCACCTTGCCGCCCTTCAACACGTACTGGTCGATGGCGTAGGCGGCCTGGGCCGTGAGGCCCTTGGGCTGGGCGACGAGCAGCACGTCGATGCGGTTCGGAATCTCGAGGACGTCCTCGGCGAGGGTCTCGACGTCGAAGAACTCACGGATCTGGGCCATGATGCCCCAAGCGGGCGTCTGCTGCTTGGTCATCGGGTTTTCGCCGCCTTCGAGCGGCAGTGCGCTGATGACGCCGACGCGGCGCTTCTCCGGGCTCGACAGCGTGTGGATCAGCTTGGTGATCTCGTACTCCACGAAGTTCTCGCGGTCGGGCGCGAAGAACGCGATCAGCTCGTGTCCGTCGGTGGAGTTGGTGGCGGAGAGGCCGAAGTAGCCCATCTCGCCCTCGGCATTGAGACGACGACCGGTGAGGCCCGACGCCACGGCGCGGTCCTCGGCGTCGGAGAAGGGCTCGGGATCGAGATACTCGACCTGGAGCTTGCCGCCCGAAATGCGGCTGAATTCCTCGAGCATCGAGCGGATGCGCTCGAAATAGCGAGCGTGCGAGGGGGCGAGCTCGCCGAGGCGGCGCGAGAAGTAGACGCGCGCGTTGATCGGCTCGTCCATCGACTGGAGCACGGCGACGGAGCCCGGCGAGATCGAGTAGAGCCGGTCTTCCGTCAGGTCGGCCTTCCAGTTGCCGAAGACCGTCGAGGAAATGAGATTGACGGAAAGAAGAACGACCGCGGCGAGGGCAAGGCCGCCCCATGCGAGCTTGGCTGCGGACAGGCGGGACGCCCAGGCGACGAGGCCGGAAAACAATCCGGAAAGGCGGGAGCGCACGGGGCTAAGAAGATCTCTCATGATGCTCACTCTCAGGCGGATTTCTTCTGGCTGACGGCGATCGCGTTGGCGAACAACGCGAAGGCGATGAGCGAAAGGAAGAAGATGATGGAGTCGAGGCTCAGGACGCCACGGGTGATCTGCTCGTAGTGGGTGAGGAAGCTCATCGTCGCGACGCCGTCGGCGACGAAGCGCGGGGCCCAGGCGCGGACGGAGTTCTGCACGAGCTCCATGCCGCTCGTCACGAACAGGAAGCACACGGTCGCGGCCAGGATGAACGCGATCACCTGGTTCTTGGTCATCGCTGAGATGAAGGCGCCGATGGCGAGGAACGCGCCGGCCATCAGGAAGCTTCCGATGTAGCTTGCGAAGATCACGCCGTTGTCGGGATCGCCGAGGTAGTTGACGGTGATCCAGATCGGGAACGTCAGGGCGAGCGCGAGGCCGATGAAGGCCCAGGCCGCCGCAAACTTTCCGAGGATCGCCTCCGTCGGCGAGATGGGAAGCGTCATCAGCAGCTCGATGGTGCCGCTTTTGCGCTCTTCGGCCCAGAGGCGCATGGCGACCGCGGGCACGAGAAGAAGATAGAGCCAGGGATGGTAGGCGAAGAACGAATGCAGGTTCGCCTGACCGCGGTCGAAGAAGCCGCCGATGTAGAAGGCGAAGGCGCCGGTCGCGGCGACGAAGATGGTGAGGAAGACGGCGGCCAGCGGCGTTGCGAAGTAGGCTGCGAACTCGCGCTTGGCGATGATATAGGCGTTGCTCAGGGTATCGCGCATGGGATCAGGCCTGGGTCGAAGTGGTGATGTCGCGGAAGACGTCGTCGAGCTTGGCCCGTTCGACGAACAGCTCCTCGTAGGGGAGCTGTTCGCGGACCAGCAACTCGCCGATGGCTTTCGCGGGGGCGGCGCCGCTCTTGGGGAGCGCGCGAAGCTGGATCAGGCCGCCGGTCTTGCCGGCGGTCTCGACGGCGGCCACCTCGGGCAGATCCTGGACGGCCTTGACAATGCGGTCGGCGTGGGTGTCCGCGACCTTGATCGCGACCGCGTTGTGGCTTGCGGCTCGCGCGAGCAGGCTCTCGGCCGTCCCGTCGGCGATGATGCGGCCCTTGTTGATGATGACGGCGCGCGTGCAGACCGCTTCCACCTCTTCGAGAATGTGGGTGGAGACGATGATCGCCTTCGTCGCCGCCATCTCGCGGATCAGCTCGCGGACGTGGTGCTTCTGGTTGGGATCGAGGCCGTCGGTCGGCTCGTCCATGATCAGCACGGGCGGGTCATGCAGAATGGCCTGGGCGATGCCGACGCGGCGCTTGTAGCCCTTGGACAGCGTTTCGATGCGCTGGTCGACGACGCCGCCAAGGCCGGCGCGTCCAATCGCGGCTGCAACCCGAACGTCGATGTCGTTGCCGCGGTATCCGCGAATTTCCGCGACGAAGGCGAGGAAGGTCGTCGGCGTCATGTCGCCATAGGCGGGGGCGCCTTCCGGCAGGTAGCCGAGCCGGGTTTTGGCGGCTTTCGGCGTTACTTGCACATCGAAGTCGCAGATGCGTGCGGTGCCGGCATCGGGTTCCAGAAAGCCCGCGATCATTTTCATGGTCGTGGATTTTCCAGCGCCGTTGGGGCCAAGGAAGCCCAGCACTTCGCCCTTCTTTACGGCGAGAGAGATTCCATCGACGGCTGTAATCGCGCCGAAAGTCTTTCTCAGGCCGTCGGCCTCAATGAGAGCCGCCATCTCGCAAATCCTCCCCTGTGCCGGCATAGGCTGCCGAACGTGTCGCGGTTGCGTGCGCGAATTTATTGAGATGCGTGCTCGTTTCAAGGGAAAAGGCGCTGATTTTGCTCGCCTTAAGAAAAGTTCATCCTACGTAGGGACTGGCGCATGGCGGCGGAGTGTGCTTCGCGCGCGCCGGCTCGCCCTTGCCGGGCCAGGCTCGTCATCCCCTGCCTCGATGCGGTTGCCGTCTTGTTCGCGGATGCCGAATTTGCCATGTCTGGCAGCTTGTTCAGCTCGGAGCCCATGACGATGGCCGCTGCCTTCACCGCAAATCCGCACGTTCCGCCGCCCCCGCTCGACGTCGTTCCCGCGTCTCTGTGGGCGCCGGGGAGATCGGATGCGTGGTGGTGGCTCTATTTACCTCTCGTGCTTTTCGCCGGTCTGCTCACGATTTCGCTCGCGTGGCCTGATTCTTATCGGGCCTACATTCTTCCGGAGGGATACGGGTTTCTGGAGCTCGGCCATTTCCTCATCCCATTCGCGGCCTTCGTTCTTTCATTGCGGCTGTTGCGGCTGCGCGTGGTGCGAGAAGGCTGGCCGTTGTGGGCGTTCATTCTCATTTTCGGCCTCGGCAACTTTTACATCGCGGGCGAGGAGCACAGTTGGGGGCAGCATTTCTTCAACTGGAATACGCCGGCTTATTGGACGGACCTCAACCGGCAGGCGGAGACGAACCTCCACAACGTGTCGCACTGGTTCAACCAGCGGCCCCGGCTGGTGCTCGAGATCGGCATCGCGATCGGGGGCATCCTGGTCCCGCTCATCCAGTCGCGGGTTGGGCTCTTTCGCCAGCCGCTGCTCGCGCTGCTGACGCCGCCGGTGCAGCTCAGCGTCGTCGCCGGGGTCGCGCTCGTGGTGAAGGTGATCAATCACCTGTGGAAGGGCGATGTCGTGGAGACGGAGCTGCTGATCCGCCCGAGCGAGGCGCTCGAGACGTTCATCTATCTCTTCCTGCTTTACTACGTGGTCGTGCTGGGGCGCCGGCTCGGCGCGCTCGACGCGGTGGGTGTGCGCAAGGTCCCGCTTTAGCGGACGACAAGCTGCGGCCTGCGATCAACCTGCCATCAGCGGGCGAGCGTCAGGCTGCCGGAGCGTGAGGCGACGCTGTAGGTGCCAGAAAACGGCATACCCTTGTAGGGTCCGGACGAGAGACGGCCCTTGAGATCGAAGCTCCACCCGTCGCTGTGCTCCGTCATCTCGTCGATATCGGCATCGACGGGCTCCTCGTCGATCTTGAAGTGCACCGGCTCGCGGCCCGGATACACGAGCGCCCACTGCAAGGCCGGTTTGTCGGGCCCGTCAGATATTTTCAGAACCGCTTCCGTCATCGCTCCCGTCTCCTCCGTGTCTCTTTCGTTCACGACCGGGTGCCGAGGGTCGCCGGATCGATCACGGGACCGCGCCCGTTTTCACCGGTCGGCGGCCAGGCTTCCTTGCCGAGCGCCACGTCTTTCAACGTGTCGACGTCTCGCAGGCCCTTCTCGGCCGCGCTGAACACGCGTTTCGCCATCAGCTCGACCGGCACGTCGAGACCAACTGCGCCGGCTTCCTCTGCCGCCCGTTCGAGGGCCTCCTGAAAGTGCCTGAGCTCCGCCTGGGTGTAAGACGCGACATTCATTCCCATGTCTCCTTCACGTGCTTGGGAGAACGCGCAGCGGCGCACGCCACGACGGAAACGAAACGCGTCTCACTGTCGCCGGTTCCTTCGCACACAAATGAGAACCGTTCGCAATTATTTTGACAATTGAGAATCGTTCGCATAAAGATCGGAGCAGGATGACGGCACGAAGTTCGAGGTGGGACGAATGATCACGAGCAAGACACGGACTGCAAGTCAGGTATCGAGACGCATGTCGAGGTCCGGCGCCTTCGTGGCGCTTTGCTGGGCGTTGGCGGCGATCGCGATCGCGCATCCGGTGCGGGCAGAGCCTGCAACGCGCGCAGAGCCGCTCCGGGTCGTGACCACGTTCACGGTCATTCGCGACATCGCCCAGAACGTGGCCGGATCGGCGGCCGTGGTCTCGTCCATCACGCGGCCGGGTGCGGAGATCCACGACTACCAGCCCACACCGGGCGACATCGTAAAAGCGCAGTCTGCCGACCTCGTGCTGTGGAACGGTCTCAATCTCGAGCGCTGGTTCGAGCGCTTCTTCGAGAACGTGCGCGACGTGCCGAGCGCCGTCGTGAGCGAGGGGATCGAGCCTATGGGCATCGGCGAGGGGCCCTATACGGGGAAACCCAATCCGCACGCGTGGATGTCGCCCACCTCCGCGCTCATCTATGTCGAGAACATCCGCAAGGCGCTCAGCGCGCACGACCCTGCAAATGCCGAGACGTATGCGGCGAATGCGGCCGCGTATGCCGAGAAGATCAAGGCGCTCGATGCGTCGGTGCGGGCGCGGATCGCTGCGATCCCCGAAGGGCAGCGCTGGCTGGTCACGAGCGAAGGGGCCTTCAGCTACCTCGCGCGCGACTACGAGATGAGGGAAGCCTTCCTGTGGCCGATCAATGCGGACGAGCAGGGCACGCCGCAGCAGGTCCGCCGCGTGATCGACCTCGTGCGCGCCAACGCCATTCCGGTGGTGTTCAGCGAGAGCACGGTGTCCGACAAGCCGGCGCGCCAGGTGGCCAAGGAGACGGGCGCGCGGTATGGTGGTGTGCTTTACGTCGACAGCCTCAGCACCGAGGACGGGCCCGTGCCGACCTATCTTGATCTCCTGCGCGTGACGGTGGAGACGATCGTCGAGGGCTTCACCTCGTGATATCCGGCGCCGGTCAGAGTGCATCGCCTCCCGGCCCTCAAGGCCGGGAGGCGCCATCCATCCACGCCGAAGATCTCACCGTCATCTATGCAAACGGGCACGTTGCGCTCAGAGACATGAGCTTCGCACTGCGTGGCGGAACCATCACCGGTCTCGTCGGCGTGAACGGCTCGGGCAAGTCGACGCTCTTCAAGGCCATCATGGGGTTCGTGCGTCCGACACGGGGGACGATCCGTGTCGGCGGGCGCGCGGTCGCGGAGGCGCTTCGGCGCAACAAGGTCGCCTACGTTCCGCAGAGCGAGGACGTGGACTGGAATTTTCCGGTCCTCGTCGAGGACGTCGTGATGATGGGCCGCTACGGGCACATGGGATTTTTGCGGATCCCTTCGAAGGCGGATCGCCAGAAAGTGGCGGAGGCGCTCGAGCGTGTCGGCATGGGTGCGTTTCGGACGCGCCAGATCGGCGAGCTGTCGGGCGGACAGAAGAAGCGCGTGTTCCTCGCGCGCGCGCTCGCGCAGGAAAGCACGATCATTCTGCTGGACGAGCCGTTTACCGGCGTGGACGTCACGACGGAGGCGGCGATCGTCGAGCTTTTGCGCGACTTGCGCGGGCAGGGCCATCTCATTCTGGTTTCGACGCACAATCTCGGCAGCGTGCCGGAGTTCTGCGATCACGTGCTTCTGATCAATCGCGCGCTGATCGCGGCCGGGCCGACCGCCGAAACGTTCACGCAGGCCAACCTGGAGGCGACGTTCGGCGGCGTCCTGCGGCACTTCAAGCTCGAAGGCGCGGACCTGCACGCGGATGACGACCGGCGGGCGCTCACCGTGCTCACCGACGACGAGCGGCCGCTCGTGTTCTATGGCGAAGCGGGAGCCGAGCCGCGCGGCCCCGCCCGGGACGAGGGGCCATGAGCGAGCTTCTGGTCCCGTTCGAATACGGATACATGGTGCGCGCCATGTGGGTCGCGGGCCTCGTCGGTGCGGCCTGCGCGTTTCTTTCCGCGTATCTGATGCTCAAGGGCTGGTCGCTGATGGGAGACGCGCTCGCGCACGCCATCGTGCCGGGTGTCGCAAGCGCCTATCTGCTCAAGATTCCGTTTGCGGCCGGCGCGTTCGTGGCCGGATTTCTCGCGGCTCTCGGCATGTGGCTCGTGCGGCAGACGACGAAGCTTCGCGAGGATGCCGTGATCGGGGTCGTCTTCACGACGTTCTTCGCCGCGGGACTTCTGATCGCTTCGATCAATCCGACCGCCGTCAATGTGCAGACCATCGTGCTTGGGAACATTCTCGGTATTTCGGACGAGGATGCGCTGCAGGTCGTGCTCATCGCCGGCGTCGCGCTCGCCGTCCTGACGCTCAAGTGGAAGGACTTCATGCTCGTCTTCTTCGACGAGCAGCACGCGCGTGTCGTGGGGCTCAACCCCACCGCGCTCAAGCTTCTCTTTTTCACGCTGCTTGCGGCCTCGACGGTGGCGGCGCTGCAGACGGTGGGGGCGGCGCTCGTCATCGCCATGGTGGTGACGCCAGGCGCGACGGCCTATCTCCTGACCGACCGCTTCGGCCGGCTGCTTGCGATCAGCGTCGCCATCGGCGCGGGCACGGGCTTCGTCGGTGCCTATCTCAGCTTCTTTCTCGACGGGGCGACGGGCGGCGTCATCGTGTGCCTGCAGACGGTGATTTTTCTCGCCGCCTTCTATTTTGCACCCCGGCACGGGATGCTTGCGGCGCGCCGGCAACGCGCGGCGGAAGGGGGCGGCTGATGGAAAGCTTCGCCGCCTTTTTTACGGAGCCGCTGGCCTTTGCTTTCATGCGCCGGGCGCTGGTCGCGGCGGTGCTGATCGGGGCCGTCGCGTCCGTGCTCTCCTGCTATCTCATTCTCAAGGGCTGGGCGCTGATGGGGGATGCGATCTCGCACGCCGTGCTGCCAGGCATCGTGCTCGCCTTCGTGCTCGGGCTTCCGCTCGCGGTCGGCGCCTTTGTCGCGGGCCTTTTCTGTGCGACGGCGACCGGTTATCTCAAGGAGAACAGCCGGATCAAGGAGGACACCGTGATGGGCGTGGTGTTCTCCGGCATGTTCGGTCTCGGGCTCGTGCTATTCGTCAAGGTCGAGACCGACCAGCACCTCAACCATATTCTGTTCGGCAATATCCTGGGCGTCTCCTGGCGGGACGTGGTGGAGACTGCGATCATCGCGGGGGCGACGCTCGCGATCGTGCTCGCAAAGTGGCGCGATCTCTTGCTCTACTGCTTCGATCCCCAGCACGCGCGCGCCATCGGGCTTCCGGTGCGGCTGATCCACTACGGGCTTCTGACGCTCCTGGCGCTCACCATCGTCGTGTCGATCAAAGCCGTGGGGATCATTCTTGTCGTTGCCATGCTGGTTACGCCCGGCGCGACCGCCTATCTCCTGACGGACCGCTTTTCCCACATGCTGGCGATTTCGGCCGCGGTTGCCGTCAGCGCAAGTGTGCTCGGTACGCTCGTCAGTTTTCATATCGATGCGGCGACGGGGCCGGTGATCGTGCTTCTGCAGGCCGCAGCATTTTTCGCCGCGTTTCTGTTCGCGCCGAAAAACGGCGTGATCACGCGCAAGCTCGCGCTCCGGCGGCAAAGCGCAGGACGATCTCCGTCCTAATCCGACGCATGCGCATCATCCGAATTGGACACCGTGCAGTGAATGTGCGACTTGAGATGATGTGGCCTTGCGGCCGCATCGACGGGGTTTCCATAAGGGGGTGTTCATGTCCAATCGCGTGATCGAGGATCTGGAGGGCGTGGGGAAAGTCATCGGCGGCAAGTTCCGCGCGGCCAAGGTGAAGGACACGGCAAGCCTGCTCGCTGCCGCGAAGACGCCTCGGAAGCGCAAGTCGCTGGCGGCGAAGTCCGGCCTTTCTGAGAAGCGGATCCTCAAATTCGCGAACATGGCGGATCTCTATCGCATCGAGGGCATTGGCTCGGAATTCTCCGAGCTGCTCGAGAAGGCCGGGGTGGACACGGTTCCCGAGCTCGCGCAGCGCAATGCGGCGGAACTCGCCAAGAAGCTGGCATCCGTCAATCGGGTGGCCAAGCTCACGCGCCGCGTGCCGGGCGAAAAAGACGTGCTCAAGTGGATCAAGCAGGCGAAGGCGCTGCCGCGCATGCTCGAATACTAGGATTGCGGCGCAGCGGAGGCTGCTGCGCCCTTCGCCCTAACATGCGTCAAACGCGCCGTCTCGATCCGGTGTGGGATCGCGGCGGCGGTGCTTTCTTTTTTGCGGTCCTGAATCCGGTAGGGCCGGCTCGGCGTCAAAAAAACGGTGGGCTCTGCGCACGTGTCGCAGCAGGAGCGCCGAACTCCGACACAATCTCGTGTTGGTTAAGGGCAAGCCGATACGTTCGGCAGGTAGGTTGTGCGGCCGGACGACTGCGGGAATTGCCTCTGGGAATGCGGCTGCACGCGAGTGGTGGGGTGTGATCTCACATGGCACGCGGCAAAGAACCCGAATTCGACGAAATCAGAAGACTCTTGCGCCGTCTGGACGCGCTTCACGGCGAGCGGGCCTTCGGAGCGCCATCGCGGCGGATCGAGGCGCGCCCGCTCGTGCCTCTCGGCGCCCAGCCGCCCATGGCGGTAACAGATGCCCTTGCCGGGGCCGCGGCCCCGCGGCGGAGGCCCCAACGGCCGCGTTCGGCGATTTCCACGATCAGGACGTCGGCTGCCGTTATTTCGACAGTCGCGGCTTCTATCGTGCTCGTGTGGCTGGTGGCTCCGTCACGGCCGGTGAGCGGTCCGCTGCCGCCCGAGCTGGTGGCGCCGAACGCCCTCGACGATACGACGGTCGAGACGGTCGAAGTCGTGCGGCATGCCGCATGG
>DAOMQQ010000047.1:0-14778 GCA_035445405.1 Hyphomicrobium sp. | reverse complement strand
GTGATCTTGTTGGTCTTCGCGTCGAAGTTGGCCCAGTCGCCGGTGGCGGTCTGGCCATCGGCTGCGGTGACCTTCACGTCCTTGCGGACCTCGATGCGGGTGAGCTCCGATCCCGAGCCTTGGCCGGCGCCGGCCGCGCGTGCGCCGCCGCCTGCCGCGTCCATGAGACCGGCCTCGCCCTTGTAGAACGCGGAAAGCTCCGCGCAGTGGATCGCAACGGCACCCTGGGTGGCTTCGACGCTGCCGCGGAAAATGGCGACCTTGCTGCCGTCGTCGACGTCGAGCGATTCCGACGTGACGTTGACGGGCGACTTGGGATCGGCCTTGAACGACATGGCCCCGAGGCCCTGTGCCGCCGGTGCGGCGGCCGTTGTGCCGCCTCGCTCGTTGGCGTCGCGGATCAGGCGCGCGCTGATGCGGCCGGGGATGACGGACGCTTCGGGCGGAGAGGTCAGGCGCGCGGTCATGCGGTTGCGGTCGACGGCGAGGCGGCCGCCGCGCAATTCGTTGGTGCCCTGCGTGACGACGACCTCGCCGATGAGGACGACCGTTCCCGCCGCCTCGTCGAGTTCGACGCGCCGGCTGGTTGCGTGCCGGTCGGCGCCGGAGGTCATGACGACCTTGTCGCCGAGGAGAACGGCGGTCGAGGTGACGGCATCGAAATCGGCGCTGTCGCTCGTCACGACTTCGCCGGTCGCGCGCTGCATGACGACAGGCTTCTTGGCCAGGATGCGGCGCAGGCGTCCCGCGCCGCTTTCCTCGGACGTCGCGGCGCCGGCCGACATCATGCCTTCGCCTTCGTAGAAAACTTCGAGTTCCGGCGTCGTGAGGTCTGCGTCGCCCTGACGTGCGCGAACCGAACCGGAGAACAGTGCCGTCTTGTTCGCGTCGTTGATGTCGAGGCGATGCGAGTTGATGTGGATCGGTCCGCTGGAGGGCGTGAAGAGCGCCGCGGTTTCCGATTGGGCGGCTGCGGTCTCGGCGGCGTCGGCTTTCGGCTTCTCGTCCGGAGGTGGCGTGAGCTGGACCTGGACATCCTCGGTGAATGTCGCTTCGCGCGCCTTCTGGCGGAGCGTCATCTGCTTCGCGTTGACGGTGCCGCTCGGAAACGCAACCTCGACCGGCTCCGGCGAGGTCAGGAGATCTTCCTTGGCAAGGATCGTCGCGCGGGTGAGTTTCGCCGTGAGCCCGCTTTCGGACGCGACGTCGATCCGTTCGTAGAGTTCGAGCACGCCTTCGTTGTTGTTGAAGACGCCGCGCACGGCCGCAACATCGGTGCGTGTCTTGTCGGCCTGATAGATCTCGCCCGAGATGCCGTTCAAGGTCACGACGTTCGGATTGGTCAGGTCCGGGTCCGCCGTCTTCGCCGTGAATTTGTAGCTCACGCCGTCCTTGCCGAACCCCTCGTAGCGCGGGTTCGTCATGGCCAGGTCTTCGGGCAGGATTTGTCGCAGCGCGACCTCGGGCAGGTTGTCAGGGCTGACGAGGCCCGTCTTTTGCGCAATCGCCAATCCATACACGCCGAGGAGCGTGGCGATGGCGACGGGAAAGGCGATGCGCAGGATGCGCACGGTCATGGTGCGCTGGGCGGCTTTCTTAAACTCGCGCGTCCGGTCCGCGGCCATGACCAGCCCCTGACCGGTCTGGCGGGTCGCCGACGGCTCCGATTGGGGGTTAACGGTCATCAGCATGGAGGTGTCCCGCCCTCGAACTTCGTCGACCTCACGTTCCGGGCCGGCGGACGGGCGAGGAGCGAACGGCTCTTCAGCCCTACGACATGTCCGCTGTGACGCGTCCTTCGGATAGATAGGTCTCAATCCGTGCAGGGTCCATCCCTGCATGGCGCGACACGGCCGAGTTTTGGGCCGAGTTTTGCACGCGCGAAAGTGTGCGGACAATCACCGTCAAATAGGGTGAGATTGGGACCTCCCGGCCCCCAGACGGCGCGTTTATGCTGCCCGGGTCAGTGTGCGAAAATGTCGACTTCGCCGAAGCCAGCGAGGTCGAGTGTGGCGCGGGTGCCGAGGAAGCCAAAGGCGGCCTCCGCGAAAGCCGTGCGGCCCTCCCGCTCCAGCATGGCGTCGAGCTTCGCCTTCAAAGCGTGCAGATGCAAAACGTCTGAGGCGGCGTATGCGAGCTGTTGCTGGGTGAGGGTCGGCGCGCCCCAGTCCGAGCTTTGCTGCTGTTTCGAAAGATCCACGCCCAAGAGTTCCGAGGTGATATCCTTCAGTCCGTGGCGGTCGGTGTAGGTCCGCACGAGCTTGGATGCGATTTTCGTGCAGTAAACCGGAGCAACCGTCACGCCGAGATACTTCTCCAGGACTGCAAGATCGAAACGGGCAAAGTGAAAAATCTTGAGCACGGCCGGGTCGGCCAGCAACGCTTTCAGCCGTGGCGCGTCGTAGGTTGCCGGATCGGGCTGCACGAGATGGGCGTGGCCGTCACCGCCCGATAGCTGCACGAGGCAGAGACGGTCGCGGTTGGGATCGAGACCGAGCGTTTCGGTGTCGATGGCAACGCTGCCTCCGAACGAGACATCGGCCGGAAGATCGCCTTTGTGAAGCGTGAAGGGCTGCCCTGACATGTGAAACCTCGTCTGTGGCCGAAAGCTGATCCACGAGGCCATTAAGATATTGATATATATCGTGGATTTTTGTGATGTTCCGAGCGCGGGTGTAACGGTTTCGCGCTCCGAAAGCAAGAGCGCGCATCTTGGGCGGTTCTTGCGCCCGTTCCGTACCCTAGGGTGTCCGGTTGTGCTTGACCCTGGAAATTTTCATGGGCGATAAGCGCCCAACCGGGAAACGGAACGGCGGTCGATGGATATTCTTGCGCTTGTTGCGGCCTCGTTCCTGCTCGCGCCGCTGGCGGCATGGCTGGGCGGAAGGTCGTCGCCCCTCGTGGCGGCCATTCCGGCAAGCCTTTTCGCAGGGTTCTGTGCATTCCTCCCCGCGGTCCGCAGCGGGCGGACGCCGAGCGAGGTGTATGCGTGGGTTCCGTCGCTCGGGATCGACGCCTCGTTCCGGGTCGACGGGCTTTCTCTTCTCTTCGCCCTCCTGATCACGGGCATCGGGACGCTCGTGTTCCTTTACGCATCGGCTTATCTCAAGGGGCAGGAGCGGTTACCCCGCTTTTACGCGGCGCTCACGCTGTTCATGGCGGCGATGCTCGGGGCGGTTCTGGCCGACGACCTGGTTCTGCTCGTCGTTTTCTGGGAGCTCACGAGCCTGACGTCGTTCCTGCTCATCGGCACGACGCCCGAAAGCGCCGAGGCGCGGCGCTCCGCCCAGCAGGGGCTGCTGGTGACGGTGGGCGGCGGACTGGCTTTGCTTGCGGCCGTCATCCTGCTGGGTCGTGGCCTCGGCACCTATTCGATCAGCGAGATCGTGGCGTCGGGCAGTGCGGTGGCGGCGCTTCCTGCCGCGCCCGCCATTGTCGTTCTGCTGGCTGTCGCGGCGTTCGCCAAGTCGGCGCAGGCGCCTTTTCATTCGTGGCTGCCCAACGCGATGGTGGCGCCGACGCCAGTGTCCGCCTTTCTGCATTCGGCGACGATGGTGAAGCTCGGCGTCTATCTGCTCGCCCGTTTCAATCCCGCGTTCGAAGGGCATGGGCTGTGGGTGCTGCTGCTCACGAGCGCGGGAGGCGCCACGATGGTTGCGGGGGCGGTGCTGGCGTTGCGCGAAACGGACTTCAAGCGCCTGCTCGCCTATTCGACGGTCGTCTCGCTCGGCACGCTGGTGCTGATGATCGGCCTGCCGGGAGAGATGACGGCGCTTGCGGCTGTGGCCTTCCTGTTCGGCCATGCGCTTTACAAGGCCTGCCTGTTTCTGGTTGCGGGGATCGTCGATCACGAGACCGGCACGCGGGAGAGCACGGCGCTCGGCGGATTGCGTCACGCAATGCCGGTGACGGCTCTTGCGGCGGCGCTGGGCGCGATGTCGATGGCGGGTCTGCCGCTGTTCTTCGGCTTTCTCGGCAAGGAGATGATCTACGAGACGATCCTTGCAGACACGTGGTGGCCGGCCCTCGCAGTGGCGGTGGTTGCGAACGCTACGATGGTGGTCGTTGCCGGGATCGTCGCCGTGCGTTGTTTCCTCGGGCCGCGGGTCCCGACGCCGTCCGCTCCGCACGATCCGGGATTTCGGATGCTGGCCGGGCCGGTCGTGCTCGCTCTTCTCGGGCTCGTCTTCGGTGTCGCGCCATGGATCGCAGGTGACACCCTGCTGACGTTCGCGGCGCAAGAGATCTCGGGCCGGCGCACGGACGTGCCTCTCGCGCTGTGGCACGGCTTCACGCCCGCTCTGGCCCTGAGTGCGATGACGTTGGTGATGGGTGTCGCCGCCTTCCTCCGGTGGGATGCGCTGCGCGGGGCGCTCTCGCGCGTTCGCGAGATCGATGCGTGGGGCCCGGACCGTGGATATGACGGGCTGCTGGCCGGATTGCAGCGGCTTGCCGTCTGGCAGACGAACGCGATCCAGAACGGAAGCCTCAGGGTCTATGTGGGGCGCGTGCTGGCCACTGTCGCGCTTGCGGGCGCGCCTGCGCTTTATCTGCTCGGCGGTGTCGCGTTTCCGGCGCCCGATGCCGGATGGTTGAGGCCCGATCTGGCACTCGCGGTTGCGCTGATCTTTGCGGCGCTTGCCGTCGTCGGCGCGCGGGGGTTCGTGTCCGGCATTGTCGCCGCCGGCATGCTGGGATTTGCGGTGGCACTGCTTTTCCTTCTCAACGGTGCGCCGGATCTGGCCTTTACGCAGTTTTCCGTGGAAGCGATCGCCATCGTGATCCTGCTCGCCATCGTCGGGCGTCTGCCGTTCCGCCAGCAGGATGCGCGCACGAGGCGGCAACGGGTGCGGGACGGGGGTATTGCCGTGGGGCTCGGGGTCTCCGCGACGTGCGTGCTGCTCGGCATTCTCGCGATGCCGTTCGATGCGCGGCTTTCGGATTACTTCCGCGCGGCGAGCGTGCCGGAGGCGCACGGGCGCAATCTGGTCAACGTGATCCTCGTCGATTTCCGCGCACTCGATACGCTGGGCGAGATTTCCGTGCTGGGCCTCGCGGCCGTGGCTGCTGCGGCCGTCATCGCGGGTGTCCGTCGGCGGATGTCGGAGAAGGCGTCATGAACTCTCCCATCTTCAAGGCCAGCAGCCGCGCGATCCTTCCGCTCGCGCTTCTCTTTTCCGTGTATGTGCTTCTGCGTGGACACAACGAACCGGGCGGCGGCTTCATCGGCGGGCTCATCGCAGCGGCGGGCTTGGCCGTGTACGCGTTGCCGCGCGGGCGGTCGGTGCTCGTGGCGCTCATTCGCGTCTGGCCCAAGGCGCTCATCGGCGCCGGCCTTGCGCTCGGGCTTGTCTCGGGGCTTCCGGGGCTGATTTCGAATGCACCCTACCTCACGCACCAATGGACGTTTCCGGGCGGCCTTGCCGTCGGGACGGCGCTCGTGTTCGACGTCGGTGTGTATCTTACGGTCGTGGGCGCGGTGCTCACGTTCCTCTTGCCGTATCTGGAGGACTGACGTGGAGCCCGTGTTCGCGCTCGCCTTCGGCGTGATGATAGCCGTTGCGGCCTACCTGATCCTGTCGCGCAACGTGCTGCGCATCCTGCTCGGCCTTCTCGTGCTCGGCAATGCGGCGAACCTCGCGATCTTCCTGGCGGGGCGTCTCGGCTCGCGCGTGCCGCCGCTCGTCGAAGCGGGCGAGACAACGATCGCGTCCAGCGCCAATCCGCTTCCGCAGGCGCTGATCCTCACCGCCATCGTCATCTCGTTCTCGCTCGTCGCGTTCACGGCGGTGCTCTTCGAGACCACGCACAAGCGGCTCGGCACGCTCGACCCCGACGCCATGCGGGAGGCCGAGACGCCGCCCGGATCACAGCGCGACGGCGACGAGGGGCGAGCATGACGCGCGCCGACCTGTTGCTCGCGCTGCCAATCCTCTACCCGCTCGCGGGTGTGGCGCTGTCGCTTCTGGCCTGGCGGCGGCCCCTCGTGCAGCGTGGAGTCAGTCTTGCGGCGAGTTTCGGGCTTCTCCTGTCCGCCGTCATGCTTGTCGCGGCGGTTTACGACGGCACCGTTCTCGCAACGCAGTTCGGAGCCTGGCCGGCGCCGTTCGGCATCAGCTTCGTAGGCGACATGCTCTCGGCGGCGATGGTGCTGATCACAGGGCTGATGGCCGTCGCGGTCGGGATCTACGGACTGGCGGGCGATGCCAGCGCGCGCGAGCACGCTTTCTACCATCCGCTTTATCAGGGCCTTCTGCTTGGCGTGACGGGCGCGTTCCTGACCGGAGATATCTTCAATCTCTACGTCTGGTTCGAGGTGATGCTGATCTCGTCGTTCGGTCTCCTCGCGCTTGGCGGGACGAAGGCGCAGCTCGATGCCGGCGTGAAATACGTGACGCTCAATCTCGTCGTCACGACGCAGTTTCTGATTGCGGTCGCCTTTCTCTATGGCGCGACGGGGACGCTGAACATGGCGGATCTCGCTCGTGTTCTGCCCACGGTGGAGAACCAGGGGCTCGTGACGGTGCTTGCGTTGCTCTTTCTCGTTGCGTTCGGCGCAAAAGCCGCGGTGTTTCCGCTCTTCTTCTGGCTGCCGGCGGCGTATCACACCGCGTCCGCACCCATCGTCGCGATCTTCGCGGCTCTGCTCACGAAGGTGGGCGTCTATGCCATTCTGCGCACCTTCACGTTGATGTTCGACGGTGATGCGGGTGTCACGGCGCCGATCGTCGGCATCATCGCCGCGGCGACGATGATCACGGGCGTGCTCGGGGCGGCCGCGCATTTCGACATCCGCCGCATCCTCTCGTTCCATATCATCAGCCAGATCGGCTACATGCTGCTCGGGATCGCTATCGCGACGCCGCTCGCGGTGGGCGGCGCGATCCTCTACGTGATCCACCACATCGTCGTGAAGGCGAACCTGTTCCTCGTTGCGGGTGCGATCCATCGCGCCGGTGGATCGTTTCATCTGAAAGAGATTGGCGGGCTTTATCGCGGGCTGCCGCTGCTCGCGATCCTGTTCGCGATTCCGGCGCTGTCGCTTGCCGGGTTCCCGCCGCTCTCGGGTTTCTGGGCGAAATTCGGTGTGATCAAGGCGAGCCTCGATGCGGGGCACCTCGCGCTTGCTGCGACGGGCCTCGCCGTCGGTTTGCTGACGCTCTATTCGATGGTCAAGATCTGGAACGAGGCGTTCTGGAAGGCGGCGCCGGAGATGTCGGTCGCGGCGGAGCGGCGTTGGACGTCAGAGCCCGGAACGCGGCGTCTCATGCTCGCGCCCATCGTTGCGCTCGCGGCGATTACGCTCACCATCGGACTCTGGGCCGAGCCGTTCGTCGATTATTCGCTCCGTGCGGGCGAGCAGTTGCTCGACAAGTCCGCCTACATCAACGCGGTGTTTCCGACGGAGACGGCGTCGGGCTCGCACGGTCGCGAGGTGGCGCGATGAGCGTGATCGGGAAGGCTGCGGCGTGGGCGCGGCTCGGGGGCCTGTTCTGGCGCGAGCTCGTTCTTTCGGTGACGGATGTGCTGCTCGCGGTGCTCGATCCCCGGCGGCCGCTGCGACCGGCGATCGTGGCCGTTCCGCTCGATGTGAAGAGCGATGCGGGAATCGCGCTTCTGGCCAATATGATCACGCTGACACCGGGGACGACGAGCCTGCACGTGAGCGCGGATCGTCGTACGCTTTACGTGCACGTCATGAACGCCTCGGAGAGCACGGTTGCCGATATCAAGAGCGGCTTCGAGGCGAAGGTGCTGGAGGTGCTGACATGAGCATGAGCGGTGCGGCGGCGTTGGTGCTCGCGACGATGGTCGCCGGGGTGCTGCTGGCGGTTGCCATCCTCTGCGTGGCGGTTCGGATCGTCCGTGGGCCCACGACGCCGGATCGCGTGGTGGCCCTCGACATGCTCTCGCTGATCGGGGCCGCCGCCGCCGGGCTCGCGGTGCTGGTGTCCGGCTCCACCGCGTTCGTGGATATTGCGCTCGGCGTGGCGCTGGTCGGGTTCCTTGCCGTCGTCGCGTTCGCCGGTTTTATCGAGCGGGGCACGATCCGAGGCGACGACACCGGGGATGCGCCATGATGGCCTGGATCGGCGCTGGCTTTCTCATTCTCGGTGCTGCCGTGTGCCTCGTCGCGGCGATCGGCGTGCTGCGGTTTCCGGACTTTTTCATGCGCATGCATGCGGCGACGAAGGCCGGCGTTGCGGGTGCGGGGCTGGTGTTGATCGGCGTCGGATTTGCGGTGCCCTCGTTCGAGATTGCGATCAAGGTCGCGCTGGCCAATCTGTTCTTGCTGCTCACGGTCCCGATTGCAGGTCATCTGCTCGGACGGGCCGGATATATCGCGGGCGTACCGCTCTGGAGCGCGACGCGGAAGGACCAACTCGCCGGTGTGCTGGCGCGCGGTGCGTTCGATCGGCCGCGTCCGGATGCCGGCGTCGATGCGCCGGGCGATGGAGGCGGCCGATAGGGGTGTTGCTCGGCATAAAAAAGAGCGCCCCGTTTCCGGAGCGCTCTTGCGTTTTACGTTGCGAGCGTTAGCGGCTCAGCTCTTCCTTGGTGACGTCGAGCGCCAAGTTGATGTCGGCTTCCGTCAGTTCCGACGAGAGGAAGAAGCGCAGGCGCGCCGCGTTCATCGGGACGCCCGGGTACATGATGAAGGACGCATTGACGCCGCGCTCGAGGACGCGCGCGACCGTCTTGGCGGCGCGGCCCGTGAGGCCGACCATGATCGGCAGCATCGCGATGCCCGCGGCGCGGCCGGTATCCAGGCCGCGTTCGTGTGCGCCGTCGAAGAACAGCTTGCTGTTGTGGTGCAGCCGCTGGACGCGCTCCGGCTCGCGCTGAATGATGCGCAGCGCGGTGAGGGCGGCGGCCGTCATGGACGGCGGAAGACCGACCGAGAAGACGAAGCCCGGTGCCGCGTAGCGCAGCGTGTCGATGAGCTCCGTGTTGCCGGCGATGTAGCCGCCGCAAGAGGCATAGGCCTTGCTCAGCGTGCCCATCCAGATGTCGACCTTGGCGCCGTCGACGCCGCAATGCTCGGCAAGGCCGCGGCCCGTCGCGCCCAGCACGCCGCAGCCGTGGGCGTCATCGACCATCAGCCACGCGCCGTAGCGCTCCTTGAGCTCGACGATCCGCGCCAAGTCGGGAAGGTCGCCTTCGGTCGAGTATAGGCCCTCGATGACGACGAGGACATTGCGGTACTTCGTGCGCTCGGTGCGGAGAATGTTCTCCAGCGCGTCGAGCCTGTTGTGCTTGAAGCTGCGCGTCTCGGCGCCCGAGAGGCGCATGCCGACGACGGCGCTGTTGTGGACGAACTCGTCATGGACGATGAGGTCGTCGGAGTTCATCAACGTGCCGATCGTCGAGACGTTGGCGGCGTGGCCGCTGACGAAGACGAGCGCTGCTTCCACGCCGATGGTGCGGGCGATTTCCGCTTCGAGCTCGCGATGCATCGGCGTGTCGCCAGAGACCATGCGGCTTGCCGAAAGCGTGGTGCCGTAGCGGCTCGTCGCATCGTTGGCGGCGGCGATCATTTCGGGGTGCTGGCTCAGGCCGAGGTAGTCGCACCAGGCGAAGTTGAGCACGGGCTTGCCGTCGATCAGCGTCAGCTTGTCCGTCATGCCCTCGGTCGAGCGATAGAACGGGTTCGGAATACCGAGCGTTTTCGCGAGCGTCTGGTGGTGCTTGATCGCCTTGTACGAGGACAGCGACGAGAACGGCTTGGCCGCTACAGGACGATCCCCATTGGCGCGCAGCCAGTTCTTCGTTTGCGGAATCAAGTTTAGCACTAGGCACTCCTTAGGTTTTGGGCGCGCAGAGCGTCGCCAAATTTTAGTGGCAGGGCGTGATCCGGGATGGACGCGACGATGGACCATGGAATGGCGTGCTTCCGGTCTCTGTCGGCGCGTGCGAATTTCGGCAGTGGGGGATGGCCCGGCAACGTGGCGAGGCTGAGGCTACCGCTACCGCGGTGCGGAGAGCGCGATCTCTTGTCATGTATCTTGGGTCACCCCTCAGTAGAAATACAGACGGGCGTGAACCCAACGCGCAGGCGCAGCTCCCGAAAACGATGGCATGCCGTGCGACGATTGAAGGGTGACACCGAACCCAAAAGGTATCCTTACTTCAAATCCGCAAATCTTGCTGCAATTTTTTACCCATTGACTCAATGGGTTAATCAATACTGTTGATGTCGATCGTGAATACCAACGCATCGCATGCCTTATAAAACGTCACGAACGCGTATCTACGCGGCTTTACGTCCCATACCTGCCTTGATGATTGCCGCGTCGACGCGCCAAAAAGCGCGAGGAAATTCCGGCCAAATTTTTCGATCTGCATGCGTGATCGGCGTGTCTGCACCGCGACCGATCGAGGGTTCGAAGTCATGACCGGAGAAATCATGATCAGCACGACAACCCGTCGTGTGCCTCAAAGTTCCCTATGCATCGCGATGAGCGCGTCGCGAGTTGCACGCTGCGGAAGCAGGCGTGGATCGCGAACATGAGGACGTGAGTGGCATTCACACGTGTATGCGATTGAGACCGAGCAGACGCGAGACGCCTCTGCGCATGAGCCGGCTCGGAATCTTTCCGCGTACGGCATGGGTGATGCGCGCGAGCGGACCTACGGGATAGCGGAAGCGCGGGCGTTCTGCGTCGAGCGCTTTCACGATCACGCGCGCCACTTCGACAGGATCGCGCGCCGTGCGTTCGGTGTGCTCGTCAGCGGCTTTGAAGAGCTGCTCGGACCAAGCGTAGTACGGACTCTCTGGCGGCATGACGTGCGGTGAGTTTTCCCAGATCGGTGTGCGATAGGGGCCGGGCTCGACGAGGACGACCTCGATTCCGAACAGGCCGAGCTCATGCGCGGCGGCTTCCGCCCAGCCTTCGACGGCCCACTTCGAGGCGCAGTAGATGGCGTTGCCGGGCTGCCCCATGAATGCGGCGTCGCTCGAGACGATGAGGACGCGGCCGTGTCTTTGTTTGCGGAACGTTGGCATCAGCGCGCGCGTCAGTGCGACGACACCGAAGAAGTTTGTCTCCATGACGTGGCGCGATTGATCGTCCGGTATGTCTTCGAAGGCACCGCCGACGGCCACGCCGGCGTTGTGGACGACCGCGTCGAGCTTGCCGCCGGTCTTCGAAAGGATGGCTTCGACCGCGGTGCCGATGGATGCGGCGTCGGTCACGTCGAGCTGCGCGATCTCGACACGGTTGCGGACACCCGCGTCGGCAAACGCCGTTTCGAGCGGGCCGCTCCTGGCGGTGTTGCGCATGGTTGCGAAGACGCGCCAGCCTTGGCTCGCGAGTGCAACGACCGTGTCGAGCCCGATGCCAGAGGATGTTCCGGTTACGATTACCGTTTTCATTCGCGCCCCTTCTTTCGCCAAGCGCCGAGCCGGCGACGCAAAGTTGGCCGCGCGGAAGCACCAGGGGGTGTTCTGTGTTCTATCGGCGGCTGGTTCAAGGACGACGGGTCAGTATCGTTGACGGAGCTCGGGGCCGAGCGCCGATCATCCTTAACCGGACACTCCCTCAACCCGGCCTCTGCGCGGTGGGACGCGTAAAGGGCGGGCTCGAAATTCGATGGGAGGCGATTTGCTGCGAAGAATGCGGAAGGCGCGACCGGGCGTCATTCGCCCGCGCGATTCGGACAGGCGACCGCTCAAGGCTGTCGCCAAACGCATTTCATAGTGTTTGATTAAAACAAGTGCTTGATGGTGCCCAGAAGAGGACTCGAACCTCCACGCCTCGCGGCGCTGCTACCTGAAAGCAGTGCGTCTACCAATTCCGCCATCTGGGCAAGCCGTGAAGCCTGCGGCGCCATGAACTAGGGTGTGGCGCGCCCGTTGTCAATTGACAGGGATGACCGAGATCAGGGATCGGTGCATATCACGTGCTTATATGGAGCGGTAACATCACGTTCCGGACTGGTGAGGGCGGGGGTAGACGACATGGCACCACAAGGCGGCAGCAACGGTCTCGTCACAATTTTCGGAGGGCCGGGCTTCGTCGGCCGGCACGCCGTACGCGCGCTGGCGAAAAACGGGTATCGCATCCGGGCGGCCTCCCGGCGTCCGGATCTTGCGGGCCATCTGCAACCTATGGGCGATGTCGGGCAGATCCAGCCCGTGCAGGCCAACCTGCGTTTTCCCGATTCGGTCGCGCGGGCCGTCGAGGGCGTGGATGCGGTCGTGAACGCGGTCGGAATCCTGGCGCCCTCGGGGGCGCAGACGTTCGCCGCGGTTCATGTGGACGGCGCGCGGGCGGTCGCGAGGGCGGCCAAGGCGGCGGGTGCGCGGCGGTTCGTGCATATCTCCGCGATCGGGGCCTCGGCGTCTTCATCAGCCCACTACGCGACGACCAAGGCCGCGGGCGAGGCGGCCGTGCTGGAGGAATTTCCGGAGGCCGTCATCCTCCGGCCCTCGATCGTGTTCGGGCCCGAGGACCAGTTCTTCAATCGCTTCGCCTCGCTTGCGCGGATATCTCCGGTGCTGCCCCTGATCGGCGGCGGGCGGACCCGTTTTCAGCCGATCTATGTGGGCGATCTGGGAGCGGCGATTGCGGCCGTCGTGGCCGGGGCCGGGACGCCGGGGACCATCTATGAGCTCGGCGGGCCCGAGGTGCTGACGTTCCGCGAGTTGATGGAACGGACGCTCGCCTATGCCGACCGGCGCTGCAAGCTCGTGTCGCTGCCGTTCTGGCTCGCGAAGCTGCAGGCGCTCGCGACATGGCCGCTGCCGAATGCGTGGCGGCCGCTGACGGTGGACCAGGTGCGCTTGCTCCAGACCGACAACGTCGTGAGCGAGCAGGCGATCAAAGAGGGACGGACGCTGGCGGCGCTCGGTGTCGCCGCTCCGGATGCCATCGGCTCGATCGTGCCGGGCTATCTCGAGCGCTTCAAGCGAAAGGGGCAGTATGCCCGTTATCGCGGGTAGGGACGAGGAGGAGAGGGGGCGGCATGAGCCGATCGCGTGCGCCGGGGACAGGGACCCCGCTTGCCAAGCTGCTCAAGGTCCGATCGTTCGGGACGCTCGGCGTCGTTGCCGTCGCGGCGTTCTACGTCGCATGGCCGCTCTGGGCAGGATACGATCTCAAGGCGTCGCTCGACGACGGGGACGCCGCGCGGCTGGAGCAGCGGATCGATTTTCCGAGCGTGCGGATTTCGCTTCGGCCTGCCGTTTCGAAGAAGGTCGAGGAGGTGGTGGCCGATCAGCTCCGCAAAACCGGAGCGGCGGGAGAGCTCGTCTCGGCGCAGCTCAAAGAAACGCTGATGCCGCGGATCGTCGACGGCGTGCTGGCGACGCTCGTGACGCCGGACATGCTCATCCGCATTCACGCGAGCGGCAGGAGCCTCAAGGACGCTCTCGATAACATCGTGCTCGAACGGGCGTCGCAGTCGGACGGTCTCGGCGGCCTGCTCGTGGTCTCGGGGACGGACCCCGGCGCGCGGCGGAGCCGGCTCGAAGAGATTGCCGGTGCGTTCGGCATCGATACGAAAAAGGCGCTGGGCGGCCTCGCCGGCGCGGGGGCCGGGACTGCGGAGACGGGCGCTTTGGCCGCGCAGGACGCGAAGCCTGCCGCGGGACCGCGCCCGACCTACGGGTTCGGCAATATCAAGCATGTGTCCGTGACGGGACCGCTTGGGCTGTCTGTTGGCGTGGCGCGCGACGCGAAGGCCCGGCAGGCGGATCTCACGGCGGACATGAGCTTCGTCAACGGATCCTGGAAGCTGACAGGTCTCGTGCCGAGGCTGTGAGCGGGCCTCCCACTCATCCGTTCGACGGGGCGTCACGACATGGCCGCGCGGCATTCCTCATCGGGGGGAAGCGGATCGCAGTCCGTGGCTTCCACGCAGGATTCGAGCGCCTTGCGGACGTCGCGCGTATAGAGCCCGTCGATCGGGCCGCGGTAGAACCCCGCCGCTTCGAGGCCGCACTGGTAAAGCCGTACCAGAGATTCGCCGCCGAGCCGCATGGCGCGCTCGTAATCGCGGAGCGCCGGCCGACGCTCGCCGAGCGCCTGGCGAATGTGCGCGCGGGTGTCGTGCGCGTGCGGGCTCGCAGGCCCCAGGACGAGCGAGCGCTCGACATCCGCGAGCCCCTCCTCCAGCCGGTTGAGCTTGTATTTGACCCAGGCGCGATTGTTGAACGACATCGCCGAGAAGGGATCGAGCTCGATGGCCTTGTCGTAATCGGGGAGCGACTCGTCGAGCTTGCCTTTGAGCGACAGGGCGAGCGCGCGCATCGCGTAGGCGAGGCTTCTGGTCCCGGCGTCGATGTTCGGGTTTTCGATCAGCTCGGTGCATCCGGCGATGCGCCGCTCGTTGGCCTGGCTGAAGCATTCCGATGTCGAGGTCGAGGCCGCGCGGATGGGCCCTGCGCCTGCCAGAAGCATCGCCCCGGCGATAAGGGCCAGGTGGAAGATGCGGCTAGGGCGCACAGGGGCCGTCATCGGTAACCATCGCTTTCCGGTCGGTGGGCCGCGGGAGGCCACCCTATGATAGCCTTATGCTAACTTGAGCACTCAATATTGGATGCGCTCTTTTAAGGTGCCCTATTGCCGCAAATACGGCGGGGCCCGTCGTCATCTCGTGGCGGCATCCTGCAAAATGGCTTGTCTCCAGGAATTGCGGGTCTCATGTAAAGCGGGCAAGAGCCTTGCCTTCGAGGCCGACAGGATCACATGAAACGCGTGCTGCTCATCATCGGCGGTGGAATTGCCGCCTACAAGTCGCTCGATCTCATCCGGCGCCTCAAAGAGCGCGGGA
>DAOMQQ010000046.1:0-14922 GCA_035445405.1 Hyphomicrobium sp. | reverse complement strand
ACTTCGATCCCGAAGCCGATGCGCTGCGCCGGTATGCGCAGGACGGCACGCAGGAGAACTGACGAGCCGCCTGCTGCGCGGGAGCGTCGATCGAATTGTCGCCGGCCGCGCGAGGCCGTTCTAAAAAACGCCGATTGACCTGCCCGAAAGCTGCATCCTAAATCACGGTGATCGTGACATCGCCAGTCCGTCGCGCACCCAACCGCGGGTCGGATCGAAGAGGAACAGCGCGCGCCGTGATCTGCCGCCATTGCCAGTCCAAGCTGACCGACGTTTTTCTCGATCTCGGCCGCGCGCCGCCTTCCAACGCTTATCTGAGCGAGAGCGCCCTCTCGGAGCCGGAGATCACCTACCCGTTGCGCGTTTTCGTCTGTCGCGCGTGCCGGTTGGTGCAGACGGAGGATCACGCCGAGGCGGGCGATCTTTTCAGCCCTCAGTATGCCTATTTTTCCTCGACCACGAAGAGCTGGCTGGATCATGCCGCGCGCTATGCCCGCATGATCTCCAAAAGGTTCGCGCTGTCGGCGGAGAGCTTCGTGATCGAGGTCGCGTCGAACGACGGGTATCTTCTCCGCAATTTTTTGAGCGCCGGGATACCCTGCCTCGGGATCGAGCCGACGGACAGCACAGCCGCCGCCGCCGAGGCGCTGGGGATACCGGTGCTGCGGCAGTTCTTCGGCGAGGCGCTGGGACGGGAGCTTGCAGCGAGCGGTCGCAGCGCAGATCTCATTTGCGGCAACAACGTGTATGCCCATGTGCCCGACATCAACGATTTCACGCGGGGCCTCGCCGCGGCGCTCAAGCCCCAAGGCGTCGTAACGCTGGAGTTTCCTCATCTCCTGCGCCTGATCGATGAGTGCCAGTTCGACACCGTCTATCACGAGCATTTCTCCTATCTGTCGCTCGCTGTGGTGGAACGGATCTTCGCCGCCGCGGGGCTGCGGCCGTTCGATGTCGAGGAGTTGCCGACCCATGGCGGCAGCCTGCGCGTCTATGGATGCCTCACGGCCGCGGAGCATGAAACGTCGTCCGCCGTCGCGGAGGTGTTGGCGCTGGAACGGCGTCACGGCCTCGACACCGACGGGCCATACGCCGCCTTTCAGGGCCGCGCCGACGCCGTCAGGGACGGCCTAGTGTCGTTCCTCCAGGACGCCAAGCGTACGGGAAAGACAGTCGCGGGCTATGGCGCCGCCGCGAAGGGCAACACGCTTCTGAACTATGCAGGCGTGAAGCAGGACCTGTTGCCGTTCGTGTGCGACGCGGCCCCCTCGAAGCAGGGGCTCTTCATGCCCGGCAGCCACATCCCCATTCTGCCCCCGCCGGCTCTGTCCGAGCGCCGCCCGGACTTCGTGCTCATCCTGCCTTGGAACATCGCGGCCGAGGCGAGCGCTCAGTTGGTACCGCTCGCAGCGGCGGGAACCCGCTTCGTCACCGCTGTGCCGACGCTCAGGATATTTTGACCTCGACAATTGCCGAATGTCGGGGGCGCGATCGTGACCCGACATATTGCGCCGGAGATCGCTCTCGTGCAGGGCTCGTTGGTTCTCGCTGAAGCCTGACCTCGAACGCAGGTCGGGTGCGGCGCTGAGTGCGCGAACGATCCGCGCTGGACGAGATCACGGAGGCCCCACATGAGAGCTACGATTGCAGCCGTCGCGATGCTGGTCTTGGGGGCCGGTTTGGCCGACGCAGGGGAGCACCCGTACGCAGGTGTGTGGAGCGAGGCCGGCTTGGACGAATTCGAGGCGGACCCCGAATTTTTCGGAGAGAACGCCTGCTACAACAAGTTCTCGGAGCAGCGCCCTGACGGCACGTTTCGCTACTATCTGGTCGATCATGCCAAGTGGCGCGACGAGCGGAAGATCGAGTACGTGCTGGCGCAGGAGGGCACATGCACGATCGACGAAGCGGGAAAGAACGAGACCTGCGTCGGGCAGATCATTGGCGAACGACAGAACGAATGGTTCATCGCGTATCAGGGACGCGACGACGCGGGCGTGCGCGCCACGTACTATGAAAACGTGTTTTACTTCGAGAAGCGCTTCAATGGTGTCCCGATCGTGCGGCGCCAATGTCCCTTCGATATGGAGGGCATGAAGCCCTTCATAACAGGCAAGACGGTCTCCGATTGCACGACACGGTGCAGGGCGTTCGGCAGAAGCGAGGCTGCAGAGCTTCGAGAGATGATCGACGAGATCAAAGCGAGACAATGAGTGTGAGCCGAGCGTCGCGCCTTTCTGATCGCCGCGCACGTGCACGACATTTTTTCGAAGCGGTCGACGCAGGCGTTAGCGAACGATGAACCTGAACGACTGCGTAAAGGTCATGGGAGCCGCGCTGACGTCCGGCGGAATGGGCGGAAACGGAGACGCGCGATCGAGCGCGGCGATGGCGGCCTCATCCAGCACCTCCGTTCCGGACGACGAGATCACGTCCTTCGACAAGAGCGCCCCATCGGTCCCGATCGTAAATTTTACGACGACCGTCCCGGTCCTGCGCGAGCGCGGATTGACCTTGGAGCGCTGCACCTGCTCGTTGATCTTGCCGAGATACAATCCGACGATCGTCGCGTCGCCGCCCTTCTTCTCTTCGCCGGAGCTCTGCTCGGTCACGATGACGACCTGATCGGGCTGCGCGACAACCTCGACGACATCGGGCTCGTGGTGGTCCGTCGGTAGTACCGGCGACGGCGGCTCTTTAGGGCGTTCGATCTCCGGATCCTGGAGTTCGTCGAGGGGGGTCGGCGGGGCGGGCTGCGCACGGTCGATGACGGCGGCTTCGGCAATGTCGTCAGGCGGTGTCGGGCGCTCGGCGGCAACGGCCTCTGCCGGCCGCAGAGAATTCTGCGGAGGCGCGTCCGCACGCACGGCCACGTTGGGCTCCTTGATCTCATTCAGCGCGGAAGCGGTGGCGGCAACGAGGTCGCGGTCGTCGAGGGGATCCGGTAGCGCTTCGCGCGCATCGACGAGCTTCTGGTCGACGGTGCTTTGCTCTGCCGCGATCACGTCGCGAACCTGCTCGGGAACTGTGCGGGCCGAATCCTGCGGCGGCGGATCTTGCGGATCGATTGCGAAGACGTCCGGGACCGCCCCATGGCTGACGTCTTGGACGATGTCCTGTGGCTGACGGAGAACCGCAACGGGAGGCGGCGGCGCCTGTTGCTCGATCGGGATCGCGGCCTGCGTCTCGATGCTCTGGAGATCGTCGCCGACATGGGTGACCTCGCTCAGGTCCAGACCCTGGGGCTCCAGAATGATGTCCTGTCCTTCGCCGAGATCGAAGACCTGCGCTCGCTCGTGCTGAAACCGCAGCCACAGGGCATTCGCCACGAATCCATGCAGCAGCAGCGAGAGGATGACGGCGATCGCTTGCAGGGGCATGAACCGATCTCTACCTTCCCCGGGCGTAAAGACACAAGACCTCCGGTTTCGCAGCGCAAACCGGGCGGATCGCACAAGGGCGGGAGATTGTCGGCCTGCGCGGTCCGTCGCGCAACCGCCGGGAAGAAGCGGATATCCAGGGCGGTGATGTCCGGAGCAGGGAAGGCCCGCAATTGGGAAAGGTCGAGATGAGGATCGCGCATTGCGCCATGTCGAAGGCCGGCCGCCGGGTGTTCGGGCGGGTACTTTTGGCAAGTGCGCTGCTTCATTTGGCCGGCGGGACAGGAGGTGTCCTCGCTGCGGGGCCGGCGTGCATGTCGGATGCGATGATCGTTTTCGACGCGTCCGGCTCGATGGCCGCCGCGGACTTTCCGGGTGGCGCGCCGTCACGCTTCGACAGGGCGAAGGTATCGCTCGGGACCTTTCTTCCGACGGTCGCGCCGCAGCGCCGGCTGGGGCTGGTGGTCTACGGTCCCGGCGCAAGTCGCAACGCGTGCGAGAACGCAAGTCTGCTGATCCGGCCTCAGCCGAACTTTGCGGAACCCATCATGTCGGAGGTCGAGACGCTGAGGCCGGCCGGGCGCACGCCCTTAACGCTGGGCGTTCGCATGGCGATCGAGGCCCTGCCGGCGACGGATGCGACTGTGGTCCTTCTGACCGACGGTCAGGACACTTGCCGGGGCGATCCGTGCGCGGTGGCGCGCGAGCTTCACAGCGCGCGCCCGTCCGTGACGGTGCACGTGATCGGCTACAAACTTCAAATGCGGGATGGCCGTGCGGAATCGGGGGCGGAGTGCCTGGCCTCCGAAACCGGAGGACTGAACGTGACGGCCGATACCGTCGATGAGCTCATTCGGGCCTTCGAACAAACTCTAGGTTGCACGAACGTTGCGCAGCTTCCTCTCCGGCAAGAGCGCGTCATCGGCCCATAGCCGTCTTGCCCGATGCGCGCAGGAAGGGATCGCTGGCCTTGCAGGCATTGCGCCACTTATTGTCGTCGGTAGCGGGTTCCGGCCGTATCTGCGGCTTGGGTGGATCGAGAGCGTTCGCCGCGCCGCGTCCCCGATCATTTCGGTCTGAGCATGCCGAGCCGATAAATCGCCGCTTTCGCAAGCTCCTGGGCGACGCCGAGAACATCGCCATCCTGCGACGTCTCCGCGAGGCGCAGATACGCCTCCGCCAGATACTCCGCGATGGCACTCGCATCGCGGGTCCGCTCTGCGGGAAGAGCGGGCATCGAAAACTCCGGATGCTTTTCCGCATGAAGCTCTTCGAGCGCGGTCGCAGACTTCCTCGCTGCGGCCCCGAGCGAAAGAGACAGCGTGCGACCGATTGCGGATGAGGCGTCGCCTTCGAGAAGATCGGCAAGGCTCCGCTCCATCGTCGCGAGCGCGGTAAGCGTGCACGGCGCGTCGCCGGGGGACCGTCCAGGCGAATGAGGACGTGCATGAAAGGCCTTGCGCCGCTCCCGGCGGAGAAGGCTGACGTGCTCGAGTTCCTCAAGTGCCATCCGCTCGGCCGCATCTCTGATCTCGCCGGAATCCGTATGCGCGGCCACATAGGTCCAGAACGCAAACGAGCGCTGCTCGTGGCGCACCGCGGAGGCGAGCGCTTGATAGGGCGTCAGGAGCTTGGTGCCGGCCATTTCTTCCGGCGTTCCGTCGAATGTATCGGGAATAGGCCAAGGGAGTTTTGCGTCCACCCGCGACGCGTCGTGATCCGCCCAATCGTCGATCTGGCGGATGTGGCCGCGCTCCGTCGCGGCAAGTTCGTCGAACAGATCGGCCAATGCCGTCTCGCCCTGCGCGCGCAGTTGCCGCGATGTCTCGGTGTAGCGGGTCGCCGCATCCAGCTCCATCGCGTGCGCAAGCGCAAAAAACTCGCTCATCGAACGGATGTGCCCGGCGGGCTCGTCCTTCAAGGATACCATGGCACCACTCTTTGAACATCAAGGCAAGACTAGAGTCCGTACTCAATATTGGATGGGAGATTGATGAGACAAGACAAGCCAAGGGCCAGGAAAAGCGCGTCACGCCGAAGGCGTGCCTCCGGCACGACGACGCCGCCATTGGCTTGTCTTGCCTCACCCCGGAGGGGTGCGGTCCTTTCGCGCTGCTTGCAAACCATGGAGATTTGCTGCGCTTTCGCTCCTGCCGGCAGCCCGAAAATCCTCGCGTCAATACCCATAAAATATTGAGTACGGACCCTAGCCAGCGGGTCGCGCTCTTCCTTGAGTTAGGTCAAGGGGCATAAGATGTGCCACTGATACAGGGTATCCGAGTTGGACCAAAAGGTGCTCCCTTGGCGGCGAAACTGGCGCATTGGATCATGGTGGCCCTGGCCGCCGCAACTATGCTGGGCTCGGCCCTGCTGCCTGCCTCCGCACAATCGCTGCTGGCGGATTTTGCGAAAGGGGCCACGCCACAGGAGTTTTTCGCGCAGGCCACCCGGTTTGGGGTCCCGCAGGGCGATCCTCCGCTTCTGCCCGTGTTCGAAAACGACGATCAGGTCGGCTTCGTCTATCTGAACTCCGATGTCACGGGCTCCGTGGGGTATTCCGGAAAGCCCATTCATATCCTGGTCGGCATCGACATGCAGGGTGTCGTCACCGGTTTTAAACTGGTGGACCATAAGGAGCCCATCGTTCTCGTCGGTGTTCCGGAGCAACGCGTCATCGATGCCATCAACAGGCTGATCGGCACGAAGATCGGACCGATCGCGTCGGGTGCCGAGCGCCCGCCACAGCCGGACATCGTCAGCGGCGCCACCGTGACGGTGCTTGTGATGGCCGACAGCATCGTGCGCTCGGCGGTGCGCCTCATCCGCAGCGGAAGGATTTCGCTGTCGGGCGTGGACGCGCAAGCCCCCGCCGGTGTCGCGGCAGAAACGCGATCCGTCGACATGTCGGCGCCAGGCGGGCGCGACTGGCAGAGCCTGCTGGGCGACGGATCGGTGAGAAGGCTCAGGCTCTCCGTCGGAGACGTCAACGCCGCGTTCGAACGCTCGGGGAGCGCGGAAGCTGCGGCCCATCCCGAGAAGGGCAATCCGGACGACACCTTCATCGATCTCTACGCGGCACTCGCGAGCGTCCCCGCCATCGGCAAAAGCCTGCTCGGAGAGGCCGGTTACGAGCGTCTCAGCAGCCGGCTCAAGCCTGGGCAGCAGGCCATCCTGATTGCCGGACAAGGCCGCTATTCCTTCAAGGGCTCCGGTTACGTCCGCGGGGGCATTTTTGATCGCATCGAGATCGAGCAGGATGGCTCCGGCGCCCGCTTCCGTGACAAAAACCACGAGCGCATCGGCTCCATCCAGGCGCCTGGCGCACCCTCGCTGCCCGAGATCAGCCTCTTCTCCGTGCCTGAAGATCTCGCGCTCGATCCGACACAGCCGTGGACCGTGGACCTGATGGTCCAGCGTCCGATAGGGCCGCGCGACAAGGCATTCCTCAATTTCGAGCTCACCTACGCCCTGCCGTCTCACTTGCTTGTGACCAAGCCGGTTCCGGTCGAGGAGGCCGCGCCCGCCCCGGCTCAGGAGGCAGCGCAACCTCAGACTGGCCCCGCGAAAACCGGATCCGAGACGGTTGCGTTCGAGGACGACGATCCCCTTTGGAAGCAGATGTGGCGGCGCGAGGCCGTGTCCGTCGCGATCACGCTCGTCGCCATCCTCGTGCTGACAGGCATTTTCTTCTTTCAGAACGCGCTCGTACGGCGGCCGGAAGTCTATACCTGGGTGCGCCGCGGCTTCCTGGTGTTTACGCTCGTCTGGCTCGGCTGGTACGCGAACGCACAGCTCTCCGTCGTCAACGTTCTGACCTTCACCAACGCGCTGCTGACCGGCTTCAGCTGGGAGTATTTTCTCACCGCTCCGCTCATCTTCATTCTCTGGTCGTCGGTCGCGGTCTCGCTCCTCTTCTGGGGGCGTGGTCCGTTCTGCGGATGGCTGTGCCCGTTCGGCGCATTGCAGGAGCTGACCAACTCCATTGCCAAAGCGCTCCGCGTGCCGCAGCTCCGCGTCGCCTGGGACCTGCACGAACGTTTGTGGCCGATCAAATACGTCATCTTCCTCGGCTTGTTCGGCCTGTCCCTCTACTCGTTCACCGCCGCCGAGCATTTTGCCGAGGTCGAGCCGTTCAAGACGGCGATCATTCTGAAATTCATCCGCGACTGGCCGTTCGTCGTGTTCGCGCTTGCGGTGCTCGCCGCCGGGCTTTTCGTCGAGCGCTTCTACTGCCGCTACCTGTGTCCGCTCGGAGCCGCGCTCGCGATCCCCGGCCGCATTCGCATGTTCGAATGGCTGCGCCGCTGGCCCGAGTGCGGCTCGCCGTGCCAGCGCTGCGCCAACGAATGCCCTGTGCAGTCGATCCATCCCAACGGACGCATCAACGTGAACGAGTGCATCTACTGCATGCACTGCCAGGAGCTCTACTGGGACGACCAGCGATGCCCGCACATGATCCAGGTGCGGCTGAAGCGCGAGAAGCGCGACGCGATATTGCCGCCCGGACAGAACGCGCGTCCGGAGCCGCGGCGACCGCTCATCACCTACGTCGGCAAAATCATCCACCAGCCGGCGAAACTGCGCGCAGGAAAAAAGACATGACAGGAGAGTTCCATGCCCAATGACGATAAGAAAACCACGAATCTCACCCGCCGTGATGTTCTAAATCGGACCACGGCGGTCGCGGCGGCAGCCGGCGTTGTCGGAACGGCTGGCGGATTGAAGCTTTCGGGTCTCGGCGGCAGCGCCATCCCGCAGGCACATGCGGCGCCCCAGGGGGGCGCAGCCGCCCATGTCGCCCCCGGCGAACTGGACGAATATTACGTCTTCGCTTCGAGCGGGCAGACCGGAGAGGTTCGCATCATCGGCCTTCCGTCCATGCGCGAGCTGATGCGCATTCCCGTGTTCAACCGCTGCAGCGCCACCGGCTGGGGCCAGACCAACGAGAGCCTGAAAATTCTCACGGAAGGTTTGACGCCGGAGTCACGCGAGTTCCTGAAGACGCGGGGCGGCATCTACATGAACGGCGATTTGCATCATCCTCATCCCTCGTTCACCGACGGGACGTATGACGGCCGCTATCTCTACGCCAACGACAAGGCCAATACGCGCGTCTGCCGTATCCGGCTCGATATCATGAAGTGCGATAAGATCATCCAGCTTCCGAACCAGTCGACGGTGCACGGCTTGCGCGTCCAGAAGTACCCGAAGACCGGATACGTCTTCTGCAACGGCGAGGATCGCGTGCCTGTGCCCAACGACGGCACGGTCCTCGACGATCCCACCCAATACATGTCGTTGTTCAGCGCCGTCGACGGCGAGACCATGGAGGTCGCCTGGCAGATCCGCGTCGACGGCAACCTCGACAACGTCGATGCCGACTACCAGGGCAAGTATGCCTGGTCCACATGCTACAACTCGGAAGAAGGCGTCACCCTTGCCGAGATGATGGCGAAGGAGCAGGACTGGGTCGTCATCTTCGATATCGAGCGGATCGAGGCAGCCGTCAAAAAGGGGGACTATCAGACCATCGGCGGCGTGCCTGTTCTGGACGGCCGCAAGGGCTCGCCCTACACGCGCTACGTGCCCGTAGCCAATGGCCCGCACGGCATGAACACGGCCCCGGATGGCATCCATTTCATCGCCGCCGGAAAACTGTCTCCGACGTGCACCGTGTTCGATGCCCGCAAGCTTCCGGATCTGTTCGACGACAAGATCGAGCCGCGCGACGTCGTAGTTGCGGAGCCGGAGCTGGGGCTCGGGCCGCTTCACACCGCCTTCGACGGCAAGGGCAACTGCTACACGACGCTGTTCCTCGATAGCCAGGTCGTGAAGTGGAACCTGGATCTCGCCATCCGCGCTTACAAGGGCGAGCAGGTCAACCCGATCCTGCAGAAGCTCGATGTGCATTACCAGCCCGGCCACAATCACACCTCGATGGGTCAAACCAAGGAGGCAGACGGAAAATGGCTGATCTCGCTCAACAAGTTCTCTAAGGACCGTTTCCTCAACGTCGGCCCGCTGAAGCCGGAGAACGACCAGCTCATAGATATCTCCGGCGACGAGATGGTTATCGTTCACGACGGTCCGAGCTTCGCCGAGCCGCACGACGCAACCATCGTCCATCACTCGAAGATCAACCCGCTGCACGTGTGGAAGCGCGACGACCCGTTCTTCGCCGATGCCGTGAAGCAGGCACAGGCCGACGGCGTGACCCTCGAACGCGATGAAAAGGTCATCCGCGACGGCAACAAGGTGCGCGTCTACATGACCTCGACGGCGCCCGCGTTCGGGCTGGAGAAATTCACCGTCCGGCAGGGAGACGAGGTCACCGTCTACGTCACCAACCTCGACGACGTGGAAGACCTGACGCACGGCTTCTGCATCGTCAACTACGGCGTTAACATGGAGGTTGGGCCCCTGCAGACGTCGTCCGTGACGTTTACGGCCGATAAGGCGGGCGTCTATTGGTACTATTGCAGCTGGTTCTGCCACGCCATGCACATGGAGATGCAGGGCCGAATGCTGGTCGAACCCAGCAACACATGAGGACACGTGTGGCGCGTTTCAGCACACGAGAGATTTGGGGGGCGGCCTTGGCTGCCCTCCTCGTCGGGTTCGCATATTCCGGGCCCGCATGTGCCGAGCGTGTGACGATCGCGCCGGGCGGCGACGTCCAGGCCGCACTCGCCCGCGCAGCCGATGGCGACGTCATCCTCCTCGCCGAAGGCGTGCATCGCGGTCCAGTCCGGATCGAAAAGGAAGTCACGCTCGAAGGCCAGCCCGGGGCCGTCCTTGAAGGATCGGGCCGCGGCAGCGTCGTCACCCTCTCCGCACCGCGCGCCGTGGTGCGCGGCCTCACGGTGCGCGGCTCCGGTCGCGATCTCGAGGCGATGGATGCCGGCGTCTTCGTCCAGCAAAGCGCCACAGAGGCCCTTGTCGAGGGGAACCGCCTGGAGGGCAACCTCTACGGCGTCTATCTTCACGGCGCGGAAGATGCGGTTGCGCGCGGCAACGTGATCGTCGGCCTTCAGGATGGCCGCGTCAACGAGGCCGGCAACGGCGTCTCGGTATGGAATGCGCCGGGCGCGCGCGTCGAGGACAACGATATCCGCTTCGGGCGGGACGGCATCTTCGCCGTTGCCAGCAAGCGCAACGTTTTCCGCGGCAACCGTTTTCGCGATCTCCGCTTCGCAGTCCACTACATGTACACCAACGATGGAGAGGTCGTAGGCAATGTCTCGGTGGGCAACACCGTGGGCTTCGCCATCATGTATTCCCACCGCCTGATCGTGCGCGACAACGTCTCGGATGGCGATCTCAATCACGGCTTCCTGTTCAATTTCGCCAACAGCTCGGAGATCGCAGGCAACACGGTGCGGGGCCGTCAGTTGCCGGCCAGCCGGTGGGCGACGCCGGGTCTGCGCGGAGCCGAAGCGCGCGAGCATGGGCTGCCCGCTGCCGAAGAGGCCGTAGGGACTCTGGCCGGCGGCGTTCGGAACGGCCCTGAGAAATGCGTGTTCATTTACAACGCCAACAAGAACACGTTTCAAAACAACTGGTTCGAAGGATGCGAGATCGGCGTGCACTTTACGGCTGGATCCGAGGGCAACGCCATCGTCGGCAATGCGTTCATCCGCAATCGGAACCAGGTCAAATACGTGGGCACCCGCTACCTCGATTGGTCGAAGGACGGGCGCGGAAATTACTGGAGCGACAATCCCGCCTTCGATCTCAACGGCGACGGCGTCGGAGATGCGGCCTACCGCCCCAATGACATCATCGACAAGGTTCTCTGGACGGCACCTCAAGCGAAGGTCCTGGTCAACAGCCCGGCCGTGCAGATCATCCGTTGGGCGCAGTCACAGTTTCCCGCGCTTCTGCCCGGAGGCGTCGTCGATAGCCGCCCCCTCATGGCGCCGGCCGCCGTTCCGCGACCCGACGAAAAGGGAGCGGCCCCATGACGTCTCTCGTCGAGGTATCTCACGCCACCAAGCGTTACGGCGCCATCGAGGCCGTTCGCGACATCTCGTTCACGCTGGAGCCCGGCCAGACAGTCGCCCTGGTGGGACACAACGGGGCAGGCAAGACGACGCTCATCAAGCTCATGCTGGGCCTCATCCGGGCGACGGAGGGCCACGTTCGCGTTTTCGGCGAAGACCCTGCCGCGGGCGGCATCGGCACCCGCCGCCGTCTCGGGTATCTTCCCGAAAGCGTCTCCTTCAACACGGCATTGACCGGCCGCGAGGTGCTCGCGTTTTACGCGCGCCTCAAGTCGGAATCGGTGGACGGCATCCGCGCGCTTCTCGACCGCGTCGGGCTTGCCAAGGCGGCGGAGCGGCGGATCGGCACGTATTCGAAAGGCATGCGTCAGCGGCTGGGTCTCGCCCAGGCGCTCATCGGAAGGCCGCGGCTCTTGCTTTTCGACGAGCCGACGACGGGTCTCGATCCCGGCCTGCGCATGGAGTTCTACGAAATCGTAAGCGAGCTGCGCGAGCGCGGCGCGACGGTGGTACTCTCCTCTCACGTGCTGACCGAGCTTGAGGAGCGCACGGAGCGCGTGATCATCGTCAATCGCGGCCGCCTCGTCGCTGACGGCACGCTCGACGAGTTGCGGCGCATCGCCGAGCTCCCGGCCACCGTGCGCGTGTCGGTCGCGCAGGGTGGAATGGAAAAGGTGCAGAACCTGCTGGGCGCGCAGGATTCGATACGAACCTTCAACGGGCATCGAATAGAGGTCGACGCCACGCCGTCCCAGAAGATCGAGCTGGTGCGCCGCGCAGCCGACGCAGGCGATCTCATCGAGGATATCGACGTCATTCCGCCGTCGCTCGACGAGCTTTACGCCCACTTCCTCAGGAAGGAGGCGCCATGAGAAACATTGCGCTCATCGCCGCAAAGGAGATCCAGGAGAGCCTGCGCAACCGCTGGGTTCTGGCGATGACGGCCTTGCTTGCCGCGCTTGCCCTGTCTCTGACCTTCCTCGGCAGCGCGCCGACGGGAACGGTGGGCGCGCGCGCGCTCGACATCGTGATCGTGAGCCTGTCGAGCCTCACCATCTTCCTCGTGCCGCTCGTCGCTCTGCTCATTTCCCACGATGCGATTGTCGGCGAGACGGAGCGGGGAACCATGCTCCTGCTTCTCAGCTATCCTGTCAGCCGTGGACAGGTGTTGCTCGGAAAATTCGTCGGGCATATCGCGATCCTCGCCTTCGCGACCGTGCTCGGCTATGGCACCGCGGCCGTCACGCTCGCGGCGACCGGCGCGGCCATCGACGCGGAGAGCTGGACGGCGTTCGCAGGCATGATCGGCACGTCGATCCTGCTCGGTGCCGTCTTCATCGCCATCGGCTACCTGATCAGCGTGCTCGTCCGCGAGCGGGCGACCGCCGCTGGCGTCGCCATCGGCGTTTGGCTACTGTTCGTCGTGGTGTTCGATATGGCCCTTCTCGGCGTGCTGGTCGTCGATCAGGGGCGGACGATATCGTCCGGAACGCTGAGCGCGCTGCTGCTTCTCAACCCGACCGATGTCTATCGCCTTCTGAACCTTGCGGGCGCCACGAACGCCAGCGCCTTCTCCGGCATGTCGGGCCTCGCCGGTACAGTCGCGCTGGGACCTGCCAAGCTCCTGTGCGCACTCGCGGCCTGGACCCTGGTTCCGCTGGCGGCGGCCGCGATGATATTTTCGAGGAGAGAGCTATGAAAATTGTGCCGTCCTTTGCAGCCCTCGTTCTCGCCGCTCTCTCCATCGCAGGGTGCAGCGAGGAAAAAAGTGCAGAGCTGCCGGCTCCCCATACGCTCACGACCGAGGCTATGGGCCACTATTGCGGCATGGGCCTGATGGAGCACACGGGACCCAAGGGGCAGATCATCCTCGCGAGCCAGAGCACGCCGGTCTGGTTTTCCTCCGCGCGCGATGCCTTCTCCTACACGATGCTGGACGAGGAGGCGAAGGACGTTCGCGCCGTCTATGTGTCCGACATGGGTCAGGCGACGAGCTGGGATAATCCCGGCGTCGACAATTGGATCGAGGCCCGCGGCGCACTGTTCGTCATCGAAAGCCGCAGGCAGGGCGGCATGGGCGCACCCGAGACCATCCCGTTCTCGGATCGGGCCGCTGCCGAGAAGTTCGTGGCCGAGAGCGGCGGCCGCATCGTCGCCTTCGCCGATGTGCCGCAAGACTATGTGCTGAGCTCGGAGCCTGCCGACGAGGAGAACGGCGGCGGCGCAACGCGCGACCCTCGGCACGACCATGGCGCGGACGGCCACCGATAGGAGCGAGACATGCGGGACGTCATCAGCCGGCGAAAGATGATCGCCCTCTGCGCCGCCGCAGGCGGTGCGGCGCTCGTGCCGCTCGGAACGCCTGTGCGAGCCGGCAGCGCACCCGTGCTGGAATGGACGGGCGTCTCGCTCGGCTCCGTCTCCACCATCCGCCTCGCGCATCCCGACCGCCGCATCGGCCAGAAGCTTCTGCGGCGCGCCGTTGCCGAGGCCCGACGGCTGGAGGCCATTTTCAGCCTCTACCGCGACGACACCGCTCTCTCCGAGCTCAATCGCAGCGGGGTGCTCGTCGCGCCTCCCACGGAGCTCGTACAACTCCTCAGCTTGTGCGACGACATCTGGCACCTGACGGAGGGCGCCTTCGATCCCACGGTCCAGCCCATTTGGCGGTGCTATGCGGATCACTTCGCGGACGCGCACGCGAACCCTGAAGGACCGTCCCGGCAAAAGCTCGCGGAAGCGCTCGACCTGGTCGGCTGGTCCGGGGTCAGTGTCAGCCGCGACCGGATTGCGCTTGCGCGGCGTGGCATGGGCCTGACGCTCAATGGCATCGCGCAGGGCTACATCACCGACCGTGTGGTGGATCTCCTGCGCCAGGAGGGGATCTCGAGTTCGCTGGTCGACATGGGTGAGATCCGCACGCTCGGCCAGCATCCGGACGGTCGAACGTGGCAAGCGGCGGTCGAGGCCGAAACACCGCAGCACCTCACGCTCGATCTCGTCGATAAGGCCGTGGCCACAACCGGCGCCGACGGATTCCGGTTCAATGCCGACGGACGATGCAATCACCTCTTCAATCCGGCAACAGGCCGCTGTGCCGGGCCCGCGGTCAGCCTGACGGTGGTTGCGCCCACGGCCGCCGCCGCCGATGCGCTCTCGACAGCTTTCGCCTTCATGGACCACGCACGAGCCCGACGCGTGCTGGAACGCGCTCCCGATACCCAGCTCCACGTCAATGCGGGCTGAGCTGAGAGAACGCGCGAACGAACTCACGGGCAGGAGGGGAACGCTCACCGCTGCCCGATGAGCGTCACGGGTCGTCGTAGGCGAAAATTTCGGATTGTCGACATTGGGAGGAGGCGAGGCGAAACGCGTTTTCGCTCATGGGCAAGGAAGTCACTCGGCTGCGGATGCGACCGCCTTGTCGCGCCGGGAGGATGCTTTTGGAGAGGATCGGCCCGGCGCGTCGACGATGAGCTGCTCGGGCTCGATGAAGCGATCCGGCGCGGCGTGCCTGCTGGAGAGCCTGGTTCCGTACT
>DAOMQQ010000045.1:0-15070 GCA_035445405.1 Hyphomicrobium sp. | reverse complement strand
GAGAGAGCCATGAGTGCAGGCGAGCGTCGGCTCGGAATACTGGCGGGCGGCGGCACGCTTCCGCGCGAGATCGCGGACAGCGCGCAGCGGCAGGGACTGCCGGTCGCCATCGTCGCCATCGACAGCGAGGCGGATCGCGACCTGATCGGCCCCGACGTGACGCGCGTCAACTGGGGCGGCATCGGCGGCATGATCCGCGCGCTCCGGCAGGCGCGCGTGACGGATCTCGTGATCGTGGGCCATGTGCACCGGCCGGAGCTCGGAGCTCTCAAGCCGGACCTCGGGTTCTTTCGCAACCTGCCGCGACTTCTGAAGATCGTCGCGTCCGGCGGTGACGACGGCGTGCTGCGCCGGGTCGTCCGCTTTTTCGAGCAGGAGGGGTTCCGCGTGATCGGGCCGGGAGAGGCCGCACCCGAAGTCGTGGTTCGCGAGGGCGCGGCCGGCGCCGTGCACGCGTCGGACCGCGACCGCGCCGACATCGACACGGGTCTTGCGCTGATCCGCGCGCTTGGGCCTTACGACATCGGCCAGGGCGTCGTCATCGCGGGGGGACGGATCGAGGCCATCGAGGGCGTCGAAGGCACCGACCGGATGATCGCGCGCGCGGCCGAAGCGCGCCGTGGAATGCAAGACACCCCGCAGGGCGGCGTGCTCGTCAAGCGCTCGAAGCCCGAGCAGGATCTTCGCGTCGATATGCCGGCCATCGGACCCGCGACCGTGGATAGGGCGCGGGCCGCCGGCCTTTCCGGCATCGCGGTCGAAGCCGAGCATGTGCTGATCGCGGAGCGCACGGTGACGCTTCAGCGCGCGGATGCCGCGGGCCTCTTCGTCGAAGGCGTGCGGGACAAGGCGGCGGTGGGCGCGGCCCCGCGGCGGTTCAAGGCGCATCGCGTCGTTCGCGATCTTCGCCCGCTGGGCGGCGCGAAGCCGCGCCGGCATTCGGTCCGCGATGCGGTGAAGGGGCTCGCGACCGTCGAGGCGCTCGCGCGCTTCGGCGTCGGTCACACGGCCGTTGTGGTGCGCAATCACGTGCTTGCGGTGGAAGCGGACGAGGGCGCGGAGGCCACCGTGCGGCGTGCCGAAGGTCTGCGGCAATGGGCAAGCCTGACGCGGCGCCGGCGCGGTGTGGTGGTGCTGAGACGAGCAGGGGCCTTGACGGAAGCGCTCGTCGCTCTGGTGGCGCGCGCAGGATATGCGGGCATCGCGATCGGCGACGATGCGGTTGCGGCCTCCGGCTCGGCGCTGGCCGCAGCGGAACGCGAAGGACTTTTCGTCGTGACATCGCCGCCTCAAGGAGATGCCCCATGAGCGGCGCGGCCGACGAGGTGCGCCTCGTTCTGATTGCCGGCGAGCATTCAGGCGATGCGCTCGGTGGAAAGCTGATTGCCGCGCTTCATGCGCGTCTCGGCGATCGGCTGCGACTTGCGGGCGTCGGCGGCAAGGAGATGGAGGCGGAAGGCTTCGTCTCGGATTTTCCGATCGAAGACGTTGCGGTGATGGGGCCGCTCTCGATCCTGCGCCACCTGCCGCGGATCGTGCGGCGCGTTTATGCAACCGTCGACCGCGCGATTGCCTTCGATCCCCACGCGGTCGTCATCATCGACAGCCCAGAGTTCACGCATCCGATCGCAAAGCGTATCCGCAAGCGGCGGCCCGACATTCCCATCGTCGATTACGTGAGCCCGAGCGTATGGGCGTGGCGCCCCGGACGCGCGGCGAAGATGCGCGGCTATGTGGATCACGTGCTCGCGCTCTTACCGTTCGAGCCGGCGGCGCATGCGCGCCTCGGCGGCCCGCCGTGCACCTATGTCGGCCACGCGCTGTCCGAACGGCTCGACTGGTTCCGCGATCTCGATCCGGCTCCGCTCGCCGCCGCGCTCGATCTCGATCCCGCCCGTCCCGTCGTGGTGGCGCTGCCGGGGAGCCGCTCGTCCGAGGTTGGACGCCTGATGGAGCCGTTCGGCGCCGCCCTGCGGCTCGTCATGGCGCAGGGTGTCGAGCCTCAGGTGCTGATGCCGTGCGTACCGCACATGCGGCCCTTGATTGCAGCGGGGCTCAAGTCGTGGCCGCTTGCGCCGCATCTCGTCGAAGGAGACGACGACAAGTTTCGCGCTTTCAAGCTCGCACATGCGGCCCTTGCCGCCTCGGGGACCGTGACGCTCGAACTCGCGCTCGCGGGCACGCCGATGGTCGTCGCCTATCGCGTCGATCCCGTCGCGGCGCCGTTTCTGCGACGGCTCATCAAGGCGCCGACGGTTGTGCTCGCCAATCTCGTGCTCGGCGAGAACGCGTTCCCCGAGTTTCATCAGGAGACGGTGACGCCCGAGAACCTTGCGGGCACGCTGCTGCCGCTCTTGTCGGATACGGAGGCGCGGCGTCGGCAGCAGGCGGCGCTCGACCGGATACCGGGACTTCTGCAGACCGACGGCGGCCGCGCGCCGAGCGAGGCGGCGGCCGACGTCGTTCTCGATTACGGCTTAGGGAAGGGCCGGCGCGGCGGGCCGACATAGAGCTGGCGCGGCCGGCCGATCTTCTGCTCGGGATCCTCGATCATCTCTTTCCACTGCGCGATCCAGCCGACCGTGCGGGCCACGGCGAACAGCACCGTGAACATCGAGACCGGGAAGCCCATCGCGCGTAGCGTGATGCCCGAATAGAAATCGATGTTGGGATAGAGCTTCTTGTCGACGAAATATTTGTCTTCGAGCGCGATGCGCTCAAGCTCCAGCGCCACCTTGAGCAGCGGCTCGTTCCGTTTGTCGAGTGCGTCGAGAACCTCGTGGCAGGTCTTCTGCATGACCTTGGCGCGCGGATCGTAGTTCTTGTAGACGCGGTGGCCGAAGCCCATGAGGCGGAAGCCGGACGACTTGTCCTTCGCCTTCTCGATGTACTCGGGGATGCGGTCGACGGTGCCGATCTCTTCGAGCATGTTGAGGGCGGCTTCGTTCGCGCCGCCGTGCGCGGGGCCCCAGAGGCAGGCGATGCCGGCTGCGATGCACGCGAACGGGTTCGCACCCGACGAGCCCGCGAGGCGGACGGTCGAGGTCGACGCGTTCTGCTCGTGGTCGGCATGCAGAATGAAAATGCGATCGAGCGCGCGCGCCACCACCGGATTGACGATGTAGGGCTCGCAGGGCACCGAGAAGCACATCTGCAGGAAGTTCGACGTGTAGTCGAGGTCGTTCCGCGGATAGATGAACGGCTGGCCGATGGAATACTTGTAGGCCATCGCCGCGATGGTCGGCATCTTCGCGATCATCCGGTAGCTGGCCGTGTGGCGCTGCTCGGGATCGTTGATGTCGGTCGAGTCGTGATAGAACGCCGAGAGAGCGCCCACGACGCCGACCATGATCGCCATCGGATGTCCGTCGCGGCGGAACCCGGTGAAGAACTTGGTCATCTGCTCGTGCACCATCGTGTGGCGCGAGATGCTGTTGCGGAACGTCTTGAACTCGTCGTTCGTCGGCAGCTCGCCGTGCAGCAGCAGGTAGCAGATGGCGAGGAAGTTCGAATTCTCCGCCAGCTCGTCGATGGAGTAGCCGCGATAGAGCAATTCGCCCTTGTCGCCATCGATAAAGGTGATGCCCGAGGAGCAATTCGCGGTGGACGTGAAGCCCGGGTCGTAGGTGAAGCAGCCCGTCTCGCGGTAGAGCTTGCCGATGTCGATCACGTCCGGCCCGATCGACCCCCGGCGCACGTCGAACGACACGTTCCGGCCGTCGAGTTCCAGCTCGGCCTCCCGCGAGGCCTCCACATTGGGGGTCGCGTTTTCCTGAATGCCCATGCCGCTTCTCCTTGCGGTAGTTTCAGTCTACCCGAGCCTCGAACGAGACCAAGGCGTCCCAAGCAGGATGCACTTGTTGCGGTGCATTATAATCAATTCGGGCAGGCCGGCGAAACGATGAAGTTGCAAAGATTTGCGGCGCTGCTAGCGAATTTGTTCGCTCAACCTGCCCAGTGTTTCATCACGGCCAAGCACGCTCATGACGTCGAATACGGGCGGCGAGACCGCCCTGCCGGTCAGCGCGGAACGCAGAGGCTGGGCCACTTTGCCGAGCTTCGCGCCGGTTTCCTCCGCATAGCTGCGCACCAATGCCTCAAGGCTTGTCGCGTTCCATTCGGTGAGGGCTTCCAGGCGCGGTAAAAGAGCCTTCAGATTCGCTTGGGCCTCAGCATCCAACAGCTTCTTCGCCTTGTCATCTAGACTAAGGGGGCGTTCGGCGATCAGGAACAGCGCCTGCGCGAGAAGATCCGCGACGGTCTTGGCGCGCTCCTTGATCGCGGGAAGAGCCGCGCCGAACTTATCCCAGCCCACCGCGTCGAAACGCTGCGCGAGATCGGCGCCGTTGGTGGCGCTCGGCACCAGCGCGTGCACTTCATGGGCGAGGGCGATGTCCGCGCGCGGCGGCGCCTTCGGATCCACGGCAAGCGTGCGCAGACTTGCGAAATCGAGATGCGGCAACAGATCTCTGGCGCGTGCGAGCAGTTCGGCCTCGTCGGCGCCGCGCACGTAGTGTCCGTTCAGATCGTCGAGCTTCTTGAAGTCGAAGCGGGCCGGCGCCTTGTTGATGTCGTCGATGTCGAACCAGGCGATGAGATCGTCGGTCGACATGATCTCGTCGTCGCCGTGGCTCCAGCCGAGGCGGACGAGGTAGTTGCGCAGCGCGGCCGGCAGATAGCCCATCGCGCGATACTCTTCCACGCCCTGCGCCCCGTGGCGCTTCGAGAGCTTCGCGCCGTCGCTGCCATGAATGAGCGGCACGTGCGCCCACACGGGCACGGTCCATCCCATGCCGCGATAGATCTGCGTCTGGCGCGCGGCGTTCGTGAGATGATCGACGCCGCGGATCACGTGCGTTACGCCCATGTCGTGGTCGTCCACCACGACCGCGAGATTGTAGGTCGGGTTGCCGTCGCTGCGCAGAATGATCAGGTCGTCGAGCTCCTTGTTCTGGAACACGACGCGGCCTTGTACGCGATCCTCGATCACGGTCTCGCCTTCGCGGGGAGCCTTGAGGCGCACGGCGAAGGGTTGATCCGCCGGCGCCTCCGAGGGATCGCGGTCGCGCCAGGGCGACTGGACGGAGAAGGGACGCTTCTCGGCTTCGGCGGCCTTGCGCATCCGGTCCAGTTCGTCGGGCGTCAGATAGCAGCGGTAGGCCGCGCCCTGCTCGAGCAACGTGCGGGCCACCTCACGATGACGGTCCGCTTGCGAGAACTGCGAGACGGGCTCGCCGTCCCAATCGAGCCCGAGCCAGGAGAGACCGTCGAGGATGGCGGCCACGGCTTCGGGATTGTTGCGCTCGCGGTCGGTGTCCTCGATGCGCAACAGGAACGTTCCGCCCTTCGCCTTGGCATAAAGCCAGTTGAACAGCGCCGTCCGGGCCCCGCCGATATGGAGATAGCCGGTGGGGGAGGGGGCGAAGCGCACGACCGGCGCGCGTGCCGGGCTCGATGAGATCTCGGTCATAGAGGGTTTGGCTCAGGTTTGAGAGGTTTGGGCGCCCGTGTAGCATAGGCGGGCGCGGTGAGACTAGTTCCGAGCGCCGGGGAGGGGCGAAGGGTGAACGTATCTGCCGGAAACGAAAGGCGGAATGGGCCTTTTGTCCTGGACGGTCCGGACGATCCGCGCCCGTTTGGCGCGCGCTGGAGCCTGATGGCCAGGCTCGAAGCGGAGCGCGCCCGCTGGTTCCTGTGGCTGCCGGTGTTCGTCGGTCTCGGCATCGCGCTCTATTTCGCGCAACCGGTGGAGCCGACCCTTTGGGTTGCGGCGGCGGGTTTCGGCATGGCCTTGGCGCTCACCGTCGCGAGCGCGCGGGCGGGACTGCTCCGTCTCGCCGCGTTGGCGCTTTTCGCGGTGGCACTCGGCTTTGCCGTTTCGAAAGTACGAACCGAGTGGACGCGCGCGCCGGTGCTGGGCCACGAAATCCGTTTTGCCGACGTGCGCGGCATCGTCGAACTGATCGAGCCGCGTGCGACGCGGGGGGAGCGACTGACGATCCGCGTCACGTCCATCAGCCGTCTCGCGCCGGAGGCGACGCCGGAGCGCGTGCGGCTCTGGGTTCTGAAAAAGCGCGAGGGGCTGAAGCCGGGTGACGCCGTGCGCCTTCGCGCGACGCTGCGGCCACCGCCGATGCCGGCGCTGCCCGGCGGATACGATTTCGCGCGCATGGCATGGTTTCAGGGGCTCGGCGCGACCGGCTATGCGCTGGCCGCGGCCGAGATCGACGCGCCGCCCGCGGGATATGCGGACAGCGCGGGGCGGGCTGTGCGGCTTTGGCTCGAACGGTTGCGGCTCGATATCGGCGAGCGCATTCGCGCGGTCGTGCCCGGAGAGACGGGCGCGATCGCGGTGTCGCTCATCACAGGCGAGCGTGGCGGCATCACGGACGCCACGAATGATGCCTATCGCGACTCCGGTCTCATTCACATCCTGTCGATCTCGGGCCTGCACATGGTGATCATGGCGGGCGCGGTGTTTCTCTCGGCACGCGTTCTGCTCGCATTCTTTCCGTCGATCGCGTTGCGCGTCTCGACGAAGAAGTGGGCCGCCGTCGCGGGGCTTCTCGGCGCGACGGGCTATCTCCTGATCTCGGGGGCTGCGATCGCCACCGTCCGCGCCTTCATCATGATCTCGATCATGTTCGTCGCGATCCTGCTCGACCGGCAGGCGCTCGCCATGCGCAACGTCGCGCTGGCGGCGCTTCTGATCCTGATCGTCATGCCGGAGAGCCTGCTCGATCCCGGCTTCCAGATGTCGTTTGCAGCGGTGATCGCGCTGATCGCGGGATACGAGCTGATCCGGCGCCGGACCGAGCAAACGGCGTTCGGCGGCTGGGGGAAACTGGGCGCGATCTTTCTGGGCGGCATCCTGCTGTCCACCGTGATCGCGAGCCTCGCGGTGGCGCCGATCGGGATCTATCACTTCCACAAGAGCCAGCAGTATGCGGTGCTCGCCAACCTCATCGCGGGGCCGGCGGTCAACCTCGTCATCATGCCGGCGGCCCTTCTCACGCTCGTGCTGATGCCGTTCGGCCTCGAATGGCTGGCTCTGCCGATCATGGCGCTCGGCATCGATTTCATGACGTGGACGGCGTACGTGGTGGCGGGGCTTCCCGGCGCGGTCGGCGTCATCGCGGAAATCCGCGGCATCGCCTTCGGCTTCATGATCGCGGGCGGACTTTGGCTGATGCTGTGGCAGACGCGCTGGCGGCTCTGGGGGCTGCCCGTCATCGCCGCCGGTGCGCTGCTGGCGGGCGGAAAGGAGCGGCCCGACATTCTCGTCGGGCGCGGCGGCGACCTCGTCGCGGTGCGGGGAGGCGACGGTTTGCTCGTCGCCACGCGCGGGGCGTCCGGCAATTTCGATCTCGGGCGCTGGCTGGAGCACGACGGCGACGCGCGCACGCCGCGCGCTGCACGCGAAGCCCGCAGTCTTTCCTGCGACGGCGTGGGCTGTCTCGGCGAGACCAAGGGCCTGCGTGTCGCGATCGCGCGCCATCCCTCGGCCACGGCGGAGGACTGCGCGAACGCGGACATCCTGGTCGGCGGGCCGCGGCGTCCGCGCGGCTGTGACCGCCCGCTTGCCGTTTTCGACCGCGCAGCCTTGCGGCGCGACGGCGCGCACGCAATTTATGTGGACGACACTCCAGAGGGTGACGCGGCTCGCATCGTCAGGACCGAAACGGTCGCGGCACGGCGCGGCGTGCGGCCCTGGACGGAGCGGCCCGAGCGGCCGCAGAGGACGCGAGGGGCAAGCCGCGCGCGCATGTCGCTCCAGGACAGCGACGATCAGTAGCGCCGGATGAGACCGACGAGACGGCCCTGGATGTCGACCTGGTCGGGGCCGAAGATGCGCGTCTTGAACTCGGGATTGGCCGCTTCCAGCGCAACGGTCGAGCCCTTCTTGCGCAGGCGCTTCAGGGTCGCCTCCTCGTGCTCGACGAGGGCGACGACGATGTCGCCGTTCTCGGCGGTGTCGCAGCGGCGGATGATGACCGTATCGCCGTCGTGAATGCCGGCCTCGATCATCGAATCGCCTTTGACCTCGAGCGCGAAGTGCTCGCCGTTGGTCAGGAGGTCGGGCGGACAGGCGATGTCGTGCGTGTGGTTCTGGATCGCGGAGATCGGAACGCCGGCTGCGATGCGGCCCATCACCGGCACGGAGACCGTCCGGCTGTCGAGCATGTGCGAGGGGGGCAGCGAGATGTCGGGCAGCCGCGATTTCGCGCCCTCGATCACGCTCGGCTGGAAGCCGACGCGCCGCAGGGCTTCCGCGGTTTGTGCCGTGGAGCTTTCAGGCAGCTTCAAAACCTCGATGGCGCGCGCGCGGTGGGGCAGGCGGCGGATGAAACCGCGCTCGACCAGCGCCGTGATGAGGCGGTGGATGCCGGATTTGGATTTGAGATCGAGCGCGTCCTTCATCTCGTCGAACGACGGCGGAACGCCATCGGCCTGCATACGCTCGTGGATGAAGAGCAGAAGCTCTTTCTGCTTCGACGTCAGCATTCATGCCTCCCGTGCAAGGCCCGGACTTCCAAGGCCGAGAGTTTTTCCACCTACGACGTCCCGGCGGCGTGCCCCCCTGAGAGGCAGCCGATGCGCCGCAACGGCGGGGAGCAAACGGGCGATCCCATGTTCGCGGCCTTGTTGCCGCAACCTTTGAAATCAGACCTTCGTCCGCATCCTGACCGTGCCGGCTCGATCCGCAAAGCCGGATGGTGCGTCGGAACCCGAGTCGTAAGACTCACCTAAACAAATCGTGAATGTACGCTAATCGTTCCCGGCTCGTTCTGCAAGCGCAACCTATCGCGTTGCAGGGTGCGTATCATCGTTGCGCGGAACTTTTTTGTAACGGCGCGACGTCCGCCTCACAGCCGCTCGATCTCGACGGGCTCGCCGGCAGGCAGCGCGGGCGCGTCGGCGACACGGCGAATGAGGCAGTCGGAGCGGGACAGCGCCGCGAGGAGGGAGCTGTCCTGCGATGGCACGGCGGCGACCGTGAGGGCGCCGTCGGCGCGCCGCCCGAGTTTGCCGCGCATCAGGTGAAGGCGCGGGCCGTTGGCTTCGAGAGGAGCCGCCAGAATTGCCGTCTCCGGCACGCGTGCCTCGGGCTCCTCGCCTTGCAGCGCGTGAATCAGCGGAATCAGGAACACGCGCGCCGTGATCAGCGCGGACACCGGATTGCCGGGCAGGCCGAGCACGCGGCGCACGCCCAAGCGGCCGAACATCAGCGGCTTGCCAGGGCGCATGGCGATTTTCCAGAACGAGAGGTCGAGACCCTGCTCCTTCAGCACCGGACCCACGAGATCGTGGTCGCCGACCGACGCACCACCGATGGTCACGAGAATGTCGGCGTCGCGGGCTTCGGCGATGCGCTCGGCGAGCGCGTCTCTCCTGTCGGCGGCGATGCCGAGATCGCGCGGCACGCCGCCCGCGCGCGCGACGAGCGCGGCAAGGCCCACGGGGTTCGACGAGACGATCTGGTCCGGGCCCGGCGCGATGCCGGGCGGCACAAGCTCGTCGCCGGTCGCGAGGATGGCGACGATGGGACGGCGCGCGACGGCAACCTCGCCATGACCCATCGCGGCCGCGAGCGTCGCCGAATAGGCATCGAGGCGGCGTCCACGCGAGAGCAGCACGTCGCCTTCCGCGAAGTCGTTGCCGGCGAGCCGGATGTTTGCGCCCGCTTGCGTGGGCTCGTTGGCGGTGAGGGCGTCCGCGTCGCGCGAGACGTTCTCCTGAATGACGACCGTGCCGCACGCCGTGGGCACGGGTGCACCGGTAAAGATGCGCACGGCCTCGCCCGGGCCGACGGTGCCCGCAAATGCGCTTCCGGCGGCGGCTTCGCCGACGATCGTCCAGCGGTCGCCCGGGGAGACGGCATCCGCGCCGTACACCGCATATCCGTCCATGGCGGAGGCATTGAAGGGGGGCTGGGTGAGGGTGGCGGCGAGATCGCGGGCGAGCACGCGGCCGGCAGCCTGACCGATGGGGACGATCTCCTCGTCAGGCGGCCCAATGCCTTCGAGGACGCGAGCCAGCGCGGTCTCGGCGGGCATGAGCGCCATGGTCAGCTCCCGGTTTCGGTGGTGTCTTGCGCGGCGGCGTCTTCGGCCTCCGGCTGGCCTTCGCGCGGAGGTGCCGCATAATAGCCGGTGCGTCCGCCGGTCTTTTCCGCCAAGCGAATGGCGCCGATTTCCATGCCACGGTCCGCGGCTTTCAGCATGTCGTAGAGCGTGAGCGCGGCGACGGAAACGGCGGTAAGCGCCTCCATCTCGACGCCGGTCTGTCCCGTCACGCCCACCTCGGCGCGGATATGGATACCGGCCGGCTGGTCGGACGGCGTGAAGTGGATGCCGGCGCGCGTGAGCCCGAGCGGATGGCAGAGCGGAATGAGGTCGCTCGTCTTCTTCGCCGCCATGATGCCGGCGATGCGCGCGACGGCGAGCACGTCGCCCTTGGGTGCGGTGCCGGACAGGATGAGCTCCAGCGTTTCCGCGTTCATGGTGACGAAGCCTTCCGCGACCGCCGTGCGATGCGTCGCGTGCTTGGAGCCGACGTCCACCATGTGGGCGCGGCCCGATTCGTCGATATGGCTGAGCTTGGTCATGATGCGGCCTCCGGCGCGAGCAGGGTCTCTGTTGCGGCCTTGACGTCGGCCTGGCGCATCAGGCTTTCGCCGACGAGGAAGGTTTCGACGCCGACGCGCTTCAATCGTGCGATGTCGGCGGATGTGAAGATGCCGCTCTCGCCGATGACGATGCGATCCTTCGGAACGCGCGGAGCCAGCTCTTCGGTCGTCGCAAGCGTGGTTTCGAAGGTCTTGAGGTTGCGATTGTTGATGCCGATCAGGCGGCAGTCGAGCTTCAAGGCGCGGTCGAGCTCGGCGGCGTCATGCACCTCGACGATGGCGTCCATGCCCCAATCCTTCGCGGCGGCGGCGAGATCGGCCGCGACCGCGTCGTCCACCTCCGCCATGATGATCAGAATGCAGTCGGCGCCCCAGGCGCGCGCCTCGACCACCTGATAGGTGTCGATCATGAAGTCCTTGCGCAGCACGGGCAGGGAGACCTTGGCGCGCGCGTCGGTGAGATATTCCGGCGAGCCCTGGAACGACGGGCCATCGGTCAGAATCGAAAGACATGCCGCGCCGCCGTCCTCGTAGGCGCGCGCGAGCGCAGGCGGATCGAAATCCTCCCGGATGAGGCCCTTCGACGGCGAGGCCTTCTTGATCTCGGCGATCAGCGCCGTGCGGCCGGCGTTGTGCCTGGCTTCGAGAGCCGCCGCAAACGGCCGCACGCGCGGCGCGCTGCGGGCGTACTCCGCCAATACCTGCAGAGGCAACTTTGCCTGCGCGGCCGCGACTTCCTCGCGCTTATAGCGGGTGATGGATTCGAGAATATCGGACATGACTGATGCTTGTGTCAGGGAAGGTAGGTAGCTACCGGCCCGGGCGGCAGGGGTCAAGCTCGCGAGATCGCGGAGCGGCGAGGTTGGTGAACGCAGCCCCTTGAAGCCGCGAAGACAATTCGCAGCCTCAGCTTCCTTTGTTGCTGACGGCGACGAGGCGTTGGAGAGCTTCGGCGGCGCGGCCGGACAGAATCGCGTCGGCGGCCAGGGCCGCGCCCTCCTTGAGAGAGGCCGCGCGTCCCGCGACGACGAGGGCGGCAGCGGCGTTGAGAAGGACGATGTCGCGGTAGGGACCCGGCTCGCCGGCCAGCAGGCTGCGGAGCGCGTCTGCGTTGTGGGCGCCGTCGCCGCCCTTGAGGTCCTGGAGCGTCGCGCGGGGAAGGCCTGCGTCTTCGGGCGTCACCTCGAAGATCGCGATCTGGCCGTCCTTCAATTCGGCGACCGTCGTCGCTCCCGTGGTCGAGAGTTCGTCGAGGCCGTCGTGACCGTGCACGACCCAGGCACGCTCCGAGCCCAGCGCGCGAAGCACCTCCGCGATGGGCTCAACCCACTCGGGCGCGAAGACGCCGAGCACATGATGCTTCACGCCGGCGGGATTGCAGATCGGGCCGAGCAGGTTGAAGAGCGTGCGCACGCCGAGATCGGCACGCGCCGCCGCCCAGGCCTTCATCGCCGGATGATGGGCGGGCGCCCAGAGGAAGCCGACGCCGGCGTCGTTGACGGCATGGACAATGGCGTCGGGACCGCAGTCGAGCTTCACGCCCAGCGCGGACAGCACGTCGGATGCGCCGGAGAGCGAGGAGACCGAGCGGTTGCCGTGCTTGGCCACCTTGAGGCCGGCGCCTGCCGCGACGATGGCCGCGCCGGTCGACACGTTGAAGGTGCCGTGGCCGTCGCCGCCGGTGCCGACGATGTCGATGGCGCCGGGCGCGACCGTGACCGGCATCATCTTGGCGCGCAGCGTGCGGGCGGCGCCGGTGATCTCGTCCACCGTCTCGCCGCGCACGCGCAGCCCCATGAGGAAGGCACCCATCTGCGCGGGCGTCGCCTCGTTGGTCAGCACGTCGACGGCGTGGGCCGCCTCGTCGACGGAGAGAGAGCGGCCGCTTGCGATCGTCTGCAGGAGGGGCTTGATACCGGCTGTGGTCATCGTGATCCTATTCTCGGGCCGCGGTGCGCGGGGGGCTCAGGCCGCGTCGCGCGGGCGGGGCGTATCGATGCGCCGGGGATCGAGGCCCGCCAGCTCGAGGAAGTTCGCAAGCAGCGCGTGGCCCTTTTGGGAGGCGATGCTCTCGGGGTGGAACTGCACGCCGTGGACGGGATGCGTCTTGTGCTGGAGCCCCATGATGATGCCGTCGTCGGTCTCGGCGGTGATCTCGAGGCAATCGGGCAGGGTCTCGCGCTCGACGATCAGCGAGTGATAGCGCGTCACCTCGACGGGCTGCGGCAGGCCCTTGAAGACGCCTTTGTCCGTGTGGCGGATCTGAGAGAGCTTGCCGTGCATGGGAAGCGGCGCGCGGATGACCTTGCCCCCGTAGGCCTGCCCGATGGCCTGGTGGCCGAGGCAGACGCCGAGGAGGGGCACCTTTCCGGCCGCCTTCTCGATCAGGTCGAGGCAGACGCCGGCCTCGTTCGGCGTGCAGGGGCCGGGCGAGAGCACGATGGCCTTGGGGTTCATTTCGAGGACTGCATCCGCCGTCGTCTTGTCGTTGCGGACGACCTCCGAAGCGGTGCCGAGTTCGCCCAGGAAATGCACGAGGTTATAGGTGAAGCTGTCGTAGTTATCGATCAGGACGAGCATAGGGGCCTCGCGCGGGGATGACGGCGGCGGAAGGGACTAGAGCCGTTCCGATTTTGGTGGAACCGCGGAACGGCTCTAAGTTTTTGCTTTGTCGTGCTTCTTATCGGAAAACCGGGTCCCACTTTTCCGGAAGCACTCTAAGTGGGTGTAGAAACCGGGGCCGCAAGCGTCAAGCACTCCCCCCGGAGGCGGGAAGCCGGTATAAGGGCGGCATGACCCAGCAAGACACTCTGAAACCCAATGCCAGCGTCGCGATCGGGGCGCTGACCGTTTCGAACACCGCGCCCATCGTGGTGTTCGCAGGACCGTGCCAGATGGAGAGCCGCGCGCACGCGCTCGAAATGGCCGGCGCGCTCAAGGAGATTGCCGGGCGGCTCGGGATCGGTCTCGTCTACAAGTCGTCGTTCGACAAGGCGAACCGCACCTCGCTTGGCGGAAAGCGCGGCATCGGGCTCGAGGCCGCGATCCCGGTCTTCGCCGAAATCCGTGAAAAGCTGGGCCTCCCGATCGTGACGGACGTGCACGAACCCGCCCAGTGCGCGCGGGTGGCGGAAGTGGCCGACGTGCTGCAGATCCCGGCCTTCCTGTGCCGGCAGACGGATCTGCTCGTCGCCGCGGCCGGGACGGGCCGGGTCGTGAAGGTGAAGAAAGGCCAGTTCCTGGCGCCCTGGGACATGAAGAACGTCGTCGCCAAGGTGGTGGGCTCCGGCAATCCCAACGTGCTTCTCACCGAGCGGGGCGCCTCGTTCGGCTACAATACGCTCGTGGTCGACATGCGCAGCCTGCCGCAGATGGCGGAAACCGGCGCGCCTGTGATTTTTGATGCAACTCATGCCGTCCAGCAGCCCGGCGGGCTCGGCGGAAGCTCGGGCGGGGACCGGCGCTTCGTGCCGGTACTGGCGCGGGCGGCGGTTGCGGTCGGCGTCGCAGGGCTTTTCATCGAGACGCATCAGGATCCCGATCACGCGCCGTCCGACGGACCGAATATGCTGCCGCTCAAGGACTTCGAGCCCCTCATGCGCGAGCTGATGGCCTTCGATGCGCTGGCGAAGGCGCGTGCCGCCGGCTAATCTCGCTTCTTCCCCTCGAACGGCGCCTCGCAGGCGCTCGCCGTGAGGCAGACGCAGCCGTTTTGCGGGCAGGCGACGGGCCGGTGCGTGACCTCCTCGTCGAGGTCCGCGACGTCTCCAGCGCGGAACGTGCCGATCTCGTCCGTATAACTGCCGGTGAGAACGAGCGTCAGCTCGGCTCCTGTGTGGCCGTGGAGCGGAAGCGCGATTCCCGGCTGAACCATCACCAGCTTCAAGCTTCCGTAGCAGCCGCGGGACAGAGGAATGGTGTAGGTGGCGATACCGGGCGCCACCGTTTGCCACGGGACGTCGTGGAGGCAGCATCCCACGTGCTTGGCGAGCGGCATCGGCACGCCGGTTTTGCAGATGTCGGCGATGGCCTCGCGATCGGCTTGCAAGCTGCCGACGTCGGCTTCGGCCGCCCGCATGGCGACGACGGGCGGCTGGCAGGAGACCGGCACGGGCTCCAGCTTGTCGAACAGCGCAACGCCGATTTCCTGCATGCGGCGCACCTCGTCCCGGCACTCTGGGCAGAGCGCGAGGTGCGAGGCGACGACGGCTGCGAATGCCTCCGGCTGGCTGCCCGCCGCACAGCACATCAACGTCGAGATGTCGGGGTGATGGGTAATCGTCGTCATCTATCTCAGCCCCTCGAGCTCGCCGCGGATCTTCTGGTAGGCGAGGCGCATGCGGGATTTCACGGTTCCGAGCGGAAGCCCGAGCCGCGCGGCGATCTCGCTGTGGGAGAGGCCCTCGACGTAGGCCAGCGTCACGACCTCGGCCTGATCGG
>DAOMQQ010000044.1:0-15311 GCA_035445405.1 Hyphomicrobium sp. | reverse complement strand
ACCAAAGAGATAGAGCGTGATCCCGATTCAATCGAAAATGATCACGCTCTAGGTCTTTTGCGGGAAGCGACCCGTAATCAGAGGATCGCTCCGGGCTGCACGGAACGCTTCCGCCGTCCGGTTCTTGTATTTCTCGGTCAGACCGTCCCACTGGATGTCGAGCGAGCCGCCGCTGATCTTGTGCTGGCGATCCCAGCTCGTCAGCAGGTCGATGCAGGCGTGGTCGATGTAATCGAGCTCGTCGATGTGCACGTGAACCTTCGCGTCCGGCCTCAGCTCCTCCAGCGCGCGCGCCAGCATCGGCAGACGGATCAACGTGGCCGTGCCCGAGAGATGCAGATCGACCCGGTTCTCCTCCGGCTTCTCCTCCTTGCGGATCACGAGATGCGAGAAAGCGTAGAGCAGCTTGGCCAGCGAGAGCACGAGGCCCAGCACGACGCCCTTGAGAAGATCGGTCAGCACGATCGTCACGACGGTGACGATGAAGATGAGGACCTCGCCCTTGCCGAACTTCATGAGCGCCGGGACGATCTTGGGATAGGCGAGCTTGTAGCCCGTGAACACGAGCACGGCGGCCAGCGTGGAGACCGGCACGTAGCGCAGCGTGAAGGGAATGAGGCTTGCGAAAATCAGGAGCCAGAAGCCGTGCAGAATGGCCGAGTTGCGGGTCACCGCGCCGGCTTCCACGTTGGCGCCCGAGCGCACGATCACGCCGGTCATCGGAAGCACGCCGAGCGCGCCGCACAGCGTGTTGCCGACGCCCTGGGCCGACAGCTCCTTGTCGTACTTGGTGCGCTCGCCGCTGTGCATCTGGTCCACGGCGGTGGCGCAGAGAAGGGTTTCCGCACTTGCGATGAAGGCGATCGAAACGACGCCGACCATGATCGCGGGCTCGAGCACGCGCATCATCCGCTCGGGCGTCGGGAAGATCGTTTCCGACCAGATGTTGTCCGGCACCGACACGTAGGCGATATCGAGGCCGAGCGCGATGGCCGTCACCATGCCGACGAGGACGCCGACGAGCGGCGCGGGGATCACACGGAGAGACTTCGGCGCTAGGCCGCCCCAGCCGAAGATCACGGCGATGGTGAGAAAGCCGATCAGGCCGGCCGCGAGATGCTGGCCGCCCGAGGAAATCGCGCTCGCAATCGCGCCAGGGATGCCGATCAGGTTCTCGATGCCCGTGCCGATGGGCTTGTAGTCGAGCATCACGTGGAACTGCGAAACCAGGATCAGGACGCCGATGCCGACGAGCATGCCGTGGATCACCGCCGGCGAGACGGCGCGGAACCACTGGCCCATCTTGAGCAGGCCGGCCGCGAGCTGCAGCAGGCCCGCAAACAGCACGATGACGCCGAGCATCTCGACGCCGTGCTCCTGAACGAGCTGAAGCACGATGACCGTCAGACCGGCGGCCGGGCCCGACACCTGGAGCGGCGATCCCGCCAGGAAGCCCACGACGATGCCGCCGATGATGCCGGTGATGATGCCCGCAGTGGGCGGGAGGCCCGAGGCGATCGCGATGCCCATACAGAGAGGAAGGGCAACCAGGAAGACGACGATCGAGGCGAGGAAATCCTTGCCGATGGTCGCCGAGAAAGACGTGGACGCGGACGCCGATGGCGTTGAAGTCATGACCTACCACGCCAAGCCTTCGTGAGCGGCCGGCGCGCCCCTTTTGAAAAGCCGTTATTTTTCTTACGGCTGAGCCCCGAAACGGGCGGACGATAGCGGCTCACTTTCCCGCTCGCAACCGGCGCGATATCCCGGCAACCAAGGTTTACCATCGCTTTTGGAACCCTCGGCTGATGTGTCCGATTGCATCTGCCGTCACTCCTTGGCATGGGTGGAGGCGATCCGCGATCGTCGCGACACTCCACCTCCAACGTCTGGAACGCGCTACATGTCGAGCTTCCCCGAGCAACTCACCGACCGCTTTCGCCGCTTCAAGCACCGCCATTTCGTCCCAAACGCCGATCAGTACGAGGAGCTGGCCACCTACGGCCAGCACCCGCAGATCATGGTCATCTCCTGCTGCGACAGCCGCGTCGATCCGGAGACGGTCTTCAGCGCGATGCCGGGCGAGCTGTTCGTGGCCCGCAACGTGGCCAACCTGGTTCCGCCGTTCGAAAAAGGCGGCCTGTTCCACGGCGTCAGCGCGGCCATCGAGTTCGCGGTGCTCAACCTGCGCGTGAAGCACATCGTCATCATGGGGCACTCGGGATGCGGCGGCGTGAAGGCCGCGCTGGACCAGAGCGCCGCCATCCAGACGGAAGCCCAGTTCATCTCGCGCTGGATGTCGATGCTGGACGATGCGCGCCTCAAGGTGCTGTCCGCGCATCAAATGGCCCCCAAGGCCGATCAACTCGCGGCTCTTGAGCGAGAGGGCATCAAGACATCCATCACCAACCTGCGTACCTTCCCGTTCGTGAAGGATGTCGAGGACAAGGGCCGGCTGTCTCTGCACGGCGCCTACTTCGACATCAAGTCCGGCGACCTTCGCGTGCTGAACCACTCGCGCGGAGAGTTTTTCTCGCTTTGATGCGTTAGTTTCGTACGCAAGTGGCGGGAAGCTTCGGATAAACGGCCGGGGGCCGGTGGATGGCCGGCGCACTTGCGCCGGGTCGCGTTGCTCCCGGGCGCTGACGCGCTGTTTCGGTTTCGGACGCAAGTGGCGGGAGCTGAGGGGCGCTCCACGCACCCCGTGTCATCCCGGCCGAGCGCAGCGAGAGCCGGGACCCAGGGCCGCTTGCGCGACGGCTACTCGGCCGCGGCGGTTTCGCGGGCGGCGGCGATGGCGGGGAGGAGCTGGCGCTCCAGGCTTTCCTTCGAGATCGGCCCCACGTGCTTGTAGGCGATCTCGCCCCGGCCGTTGATCACGAACGTTTCGGGTATGCCGTAGACGCCCCACTCGATGGCGGCGCGGCCCGTCCGGTCCGTGCCGACGGCCGTGTAGGGGTTGCCGTAGCGGCCCAGGAAGCGGCGCCCGTTCGTCGGCTGGTCCTTGTGATTGACGCCGTAGAGGTCGACGCCCGTCCGCTGCCTCAGCTCGATCAGCAACGGGTGCTCCTCGACGCACGGCACGCACCAGGACGCCCAGAAGTTCACCACCGAGACCTTACCCTGAATCAGATCGGCCGCGCCGAAGCCGGGGACGGGCTTGCCGTTGTCGGTCAGCTCTTCCAACGGCGGGAACTCGGTCGCCGGGACGGGCTTGCCGATCAGCGCGGATGGGAGCTTGCTCGGATCGCCGGCTGTCAGCGCGAATGCGAAGAGTGCCGCGATGACCGCGAAAATGATCAGCGGGGCCATGGCCCAGCCGCGCCGCTTGCGCGCGGGGGCCGCCGGCTTGGTCGATTGTCTGTCAGATTCCACTGTCATGGCGACCCCTCGGCAGCGCCGGACGAGCGGCGCCGTCCGCCGCGCCGGTCCGCATCCGCAAGTGCCCGTGCCTGGCGGCGGCCGTCGAGCCAGATCCAACCGACGAGAAGCGCGAGGATCAGGACGAAGGCGCCGTAGGACGCCCAGATGAAAGCTGCGTGCGGTCCGAGGTCCATGGCGTTACTCCGCGCCCGCCGACATGAGGCGGTCGCCGCGCTCGACCTCCGCCACCCGCATCGCCTTCACGCGGCGGCGCATGATCTCGTTCTGCATGGCCTTGAGATGGAGCGCGATGAAGAGCAGCAGGAACCCTGCCGCCGAGATCAGAAGCGGCGTGCGCATCGAGGCATCCACGCTGGAGGTGAAGCCGGTGGACGGCTGATGCAGCGTGTTCCACCAGTCGACCGAGAACTTGATGATCGGGAGGATCGAGACGCCGACAAGCGCGAGCACGGCGGTGAGCTTGCTTGCGAGCGCTTCGTCTTCCAGCGACGAGCGCAGCGCGATCAGGCCGAGATACAGGAAGAACAGCATCAGCATCGAGGTGAGCCGCGCGTCCCACACCCAATAGGTGCCCCACATGGGCTTGCCCCAGAGGGCGCCGGTGATGAGGGCCGCGAGCGTGAATGCCGCGCCGATGGGAGCGGCCGCCTTGGCCGAGACATCCGCCAGCGGATGGCGGAAGACCAGCAAACCGAAGCTCGACAAAGCGATGATCGCGTAGCCCCCGAGCGCGAGCCAGGCGGAGGGGACATGGATGTACATGATCTTGACCGTCTCGCCTTGCTGGTAGTCCGGCGGCGCGACGAAGAAGACCAGATACATCGCGTAGGCGATGAGGAGGGCCGAGGCCACCGCCATCCATGGCAGGATGGCGCCCGAGAACGCCATGAAGCGGGTTGGATTGGCCAAGCGTTGGGTCAATGTCTGCATGGGGCTCATCTAAGGCTTCGCGTGCGGGACTGCAATTCGGAGATCGCCCTATCTGAAGGAGAGTTAAGATACCTGGAGACGCAGGGCGGCCGCGGCAGCTACGGGAGCCACCGCGATCGAAGCGACCGACACCGCCATCAGAACCAGAAGCGAGGCGGCAAACCCATCCTGGCCGACGCTGGCGAAGCCTATGGTGGAGATGCCGAAAATGAGGGTCGGCACGTAGAGCGGCAACACCAGCAGCGCGAGAAGCAGGCCTCCGCGGCGTGCCTTGAGCGTCAAGGCCGCGCCGATGCTGCCGAGAAAGCTCACGGCTGGGGTGCCGGCCAGCATGGTGGCGACGAGCGCCGGCGTCAGGGCGAGCTCGAGATTGAGCATCAACCCCAGAATGGGCGCCATGAGGGCGAGGGGGATGCCGGTCGAGATCCAGTGGGCGAGCGCCTTGGCCGCGACGGCGAGCTCCAGCGGAAGCGGCGCGGTGGCCATGACTTCGAGCGAGCCATCCTCGTGGTCGGCCTCGAACATCCGGGGGAGCGAGAGCAGCGCGGCCAGCAGGAGCGCGATCCACAACACGCCGGGTGCGATGCGGGACAGGAGCTTCAAGTCGGGGCCGAGCCCGAGCGGCAGCATGGCGACCACCATCAGGTAGAAGCCCAGCGCCGTTCCGAGGGCCGAGCCTTCGCGCACGGCGAGCATGAGGTCGCGCCGGAGCAGGGCGAGGAAGCCGCTCATGGTGCGGCTCCTTCCCGGGGGCCATCGGTGGCCGGTGCGGCCGATCCGAGACAAAGATAGCTCGGCTGTTCGAGACCGAGCGGAAGATGCGTTGCGGCGATCACGAGACCCTGGTTTGCGATGTGGCGTTGGATGAGCCCTGCCAGCAGGGTCGTCGATGCGGCATCGAGCGAGACGGTCGGCTCGTCGAGCAGCCAGATCGGTCGCTCGGCGACCATGAGGCGGGCAAGGCCGAGGCGGCGCTTCTGTCCCGCGGAGAGCAGGCCAGCCGGATAGTCCGCCAATGCGAGAAGGCCGAACGCGTCGAGGGCATCATCGACGCGCTCCGCGATGGCGCGGCTTTCCTTGCCGCCGAGATACTCCGCCCAGAACGCGAGGTTCTGCTCTGCCGTCAGGTTGGCTTTCACACCCGTCAAATGGCCGACGTAGTGGCACAGCTCCGAAATATTCCGATCCCCCACGTCGCCTTTGAGTGCGATTTTTCCGCTCAACGGCGCGATGAAACCGGCGATGGTGCGGATCAGCGTCGTTTTGCCAGCGCCATTCGGGCCCGTCAGCAGCAGCGCTTCGCCTGCGTTTGCCGTAAACGTAAGGTTCGCGATCACCGTGCGGGTGCCGCGCTCGACCGTCAGATTGTCAGCATGAAGTTGCAAGCGATGGTCCCGCTTCAGCGTCGAACACGCCGTTTTGTGAAAGGGAGCAGAGTGGGTTTGCAAAATTCACAAGCAAAGCTGTGCTAATTTGCGACTTTCGTCGCCTATATAATTGGCTTGCTTCGCGTATCGCTACTGCAAAAAATAAGGGCGAACCGCCTGCCACGGGCCCACACGACCTTCGGAAGAGTGTCGGTGCCGATGTTCCCGCCCCGCGTCCGGCCGACACACCACCTTTGCTCTAAGGAGAATTGAACGTGAGCGCACCCACGACCGTCACCTCTGCGCCGGCCTCCCTCGACAGCTTCAACTGCAAGAGGACGCTCACCGTCGACGGTCAGGAGTATGTCTACTACTCGCTTCCCGACGCGGAGAAGAACGGTCTCGCGGGCATCTCGAAGCTGCCGTACGCGATGAAGGTGCTGCTCGAAAACCTGCTGCGTCACGAGGACGGCCGCTCGGTCACGAAGGCCGACATTCTCGGCGCCGCCGAATGGCTCGACAACAAGGGCCGCGCGGAGCGCGAGATCGGCTTTCGTCCCGCCCGCGTCTTGATGCAGGACTTCACGGGCGTGCCGGCGGTCGTCGATCTCGCAGCGATGCGCGACGGAATGCTGAAGCTCGGCGGCGACGCGAAGAAGATCAATCCGCTTGTGCCGGTCGATCTCGTTATCGACCACTCGGTGATCGTCGACGACTTCGGCAACCCGCAGGCTTTCGAGCGCAACGTCGAACTCGAATACGAGCGCAACGGCGAACGCTATGTGTTCTTGAAGTGGGGCCAGGACGCGTTCGCGAACTTTCGCGTGGTGCCGCCGGGCACCGGCATCTGCCACCAGGTCAATCTCGAATACCTCGCACAGACGGTGTGGACGGCCACCACCGCCAACGGCGAGACGCTCGCCTATCCCGACACGCTCGTCGGCACCGACAGCCATACGACGATGGTCAACGGACTGGCCGTGCTCGGCTGGGGCGTCGGCGGCATCGAGGCGGAGGCCGCAATGCTCGGCCAGCCGCAGTCGATGCTGATTCCGGAAGTCATCGGCTTCGAGCTGACCGGCGCGCTCAAGGAAGGCGTAACCGCAACGGACCTCGTGCTGACCGTCACGCAGATGCTGCGCAAGAAGGGCGTCGTGGGCAAGTTCGTCGAATTCTACGGCGCGGGCCTCAACACGCTGACACTCGCGGATCGCGCGACGATCGCCAACATGGCGCCCGAATACGGCGCGACGTGCGGCTTCTTCCCCGTCGACACGGAGACGCTCAGCTATCTCGTGGTCTCCGGGCGCGACGCCCACCGCGTGGCATTGGTCGAGGCCTATTCCAAAGCGCAGGGCCTGTTCCGCACGGCCGACGCCCCCGATCCCGTCTTCACCGACACCCTCTCGCTCGATCTTTCGACGGTGGGGCCGTCGCTCGCCGGCCCGAAGCGCCCCGAAGGGCGCATCGCGCTCTCGGACGTCAAGGACGGGTTCGCGACCGCGCTCGCGGCCGAATACAAGAAAACCGGCGACACGGCGCAGCGCTTCCCCGTTGCAGGCCGCGACTTCGATCTCGGGCACGGCGATGTCGTGATCGCGGCGATCACGAGCTGCACCAACACGTCGAACCCGTCCGTGCTGATCGCGGCCGGCCTGCTCGCGCGCAACGCCGCCAAGAAGGGCCTCACGGCCAAGCCGTGGGTGAAGACGTCGCTCGCACCGGGAAGCCAGGTCGTTGCCGCCTATCTCGAGAAGGCTGGCCTTCAGCCCTATCTCGACACGGTCGGCTTCAACCTCGTCGGCTTCGGCTGCACCACCTGCATCGGAAACTCCGGTCCGCTCGCGCCCGAGATCTCGAAGACGATCAACGACAACGGCCTCGTCGCCGCCGCCGTGCTCTCCGGCAACCGCAACTTCGAAGGCCGCGTGAGCCCCGACGTGCAGGCGAATTATCTTGCGTCGCCGCCGCTTGTCGTCGCTTACGCGCTTGCCGGCACCGTGACGCGCGATCTCTCGACCGAGCCGATCAGCATCGGCCCGGACGGCGAGCCGGTCTACCTCAAAGACATCTGGCCTTCGAACCAGGAGGTGCAGCAGTTCATCGCCGAGAACATCTCGCGCGATCTCTTCAAGTCGAAGTATGCCGACGTGTTCCGCGGTGACGACCACTGGGCCACCATCAAGACCAGCACCGGCCTCACCTACAGCTGGGACGCCAAGTCGACCTACGTGCAGAACCCGCCCTACTTCGACGGCATCACGAAGACGCCGCGTCCGATCACCGACATCGAAGAGGCCCGCGTCCTCGCGCTCTTCGGCGACAAAATCACGACCGACCACATCTCGCCGGCCGGCTCCATCAAGGCCGCGTCTCCTGCTGGAAAGTATCTGCTCGACGAGGGCGTGGAGCCGCGCGACTTCAACCAGTACGGCACGCGCCGCGGCAACCACGAGGTGATGATGCGCGGCACGTTCGCCAACATCCGCATCAAGAACCACATGGTGACGGACGAGGCGGGCAACGTGGTCGAGGGCGGCTACACGATCCATCATCCGTCGGGCGAGCGGCTCGCGATCTACGACGCCGCGCAGCGCTACGCGGAAGAGAAGGTTCCGCTCGTCGTCTTCGCCGGCGTCGAGTATGGCAACGGCTCCTCGCGCGACTGGGCCGCCAAGGGCACGAACCTGCTCGGCGTCAAAGCCGTTATCGCGCAGTCATTCGAGCGCATCCACCGCTCGAACCTGGTCGGCATGGGCGTGATCCCGTTCGTGTTCGAGGCCGGCACGAGCTGGCAGTCGCTCGGGCTCGACGGCAGCGAGACCGTGACGCTCAAGGGATTGGCCGGGCTCAAGCCGCGCCAGATCGTGGATGCGGTGATCACGAAAGCCGACGGCAGCCAGACCACGGTGCCGCTCGTCTGCCGCATCGATACGCTCGACGAGATCGAATACTTCAAGAACGGCGGCATTCTCTCCTACGTGCTGCGCAACCTGGCGGCCTAGCGTCCTAGGCGCGGGAGGCCCCCCTCCGTCGACGCTTGCGCTGGACCCCCGATCTCTGAGACTCTATCAATCAGGGGAGCCCGCGCGGGCTCCCCGATGATGGCCCGGGCGTGCGCCCGGGTTCGCCAGTTCCTGCAGGGCGCCTCCGTGTCGAAGACTGTCCGTCTCCTCAGTCGCCTCATCGTTCCCGCCACCGGGCTCGTTCTGCTCGCGACGGGGCTCGTCTCCGCGCAGCAACCCGTCCCGACGCATGCCCTGGGCGCCGGGCCGCCGCGGGCGGTGATCGAGCTGTTCACGAGCCAGGGGTGCGCGGACTGTCCGGCCGCCGACGCCTTGCTCAAGACGTTCGTGGACCGTGAGGACATGGTCGCGCTCACGCTTCCGGTCGATTACTGGGACTACCTCGGCTGGAAGGATACGCTGGCCGGCCCCCGCAACGCAGAGCGGCAGCGCGCCTACGTCGAGCGGTTCGGCACCGGCACGGTGTTTACGCCGCAGGCCGTCGTCAACGGCACGATGGAGGTGCTGGGCTCCGACGCCAACGAGATCGACCGGGCCATCCGCGCCACCGAGACGGCGCTTTCGTCGAGCCGCATCCCCGTTCTCTTCTGGCACTTCGGCAACACGATCATCATCGAGACAGGGGGGGCCGCCCCCGACGCCGAACCGCGCGAGGCGACGATCTGGCTCGCCGTGGTTCAAAGAAAGGTCAACGTGCCGATCAAGACCGGCGAGAACGCCGGCAAGACGCTCACCTACTACAATGTCGTGCGCGAGCTCACGCCGGTGGGCGTCTGGAACGGACGGCCCGCCACGATCCGTCTTGCACGCGCGGCCATCATGCGTCCCGAAACCGAGGACCTGATCGTCCTGATCCAGGAGGCGAACACGGGGCCTATCATCGGCGCGGCCCGCTTGATGGGCAATTAGACCGCGCGGCCCTCAATTGCCCATCGTCAGCACCACCTTGCCGACGGCTTCGCGCCGGTCGATCACGCCGATTGCCTCGCGAACTTCGGCAAGCGGGTAGACGCCGTGAATCCTGGGATCGAGCTTTCCGGCCGCCACCCAGTCCAGCACCTGGATCATGTTGGCGCGGTGCGCGGCGGGATTGCGCCGTACGGCCTCGCCCCAGAACACGCCGATGGCGGCGGCGCCCTTCAGCATCAGGAGATTGAGGGGAAGCTTCGGGATCTCGCCGGCGGCAAAGCCGACGACCAGGAAGCGGCCTTCCCAGGCGAGCGCCCGCACCGCGGGCTCCGCGTAGCGGTCGCCCACGCAATCGTAGACCACGTCCACGCCGCGCCCGCCGGTCAGATCCTTCAGCGCCTGCTTAAGATCGACGGCGTCGTAGTTCACGACCTCGTCGGCGCCCAGCGCCGTGCAGAGCGCGAGCTTGTCGTCGGACGATGCGCACGCGATCACACGCGCGCCCATCAGCTTGGCGATCTCGATCGCGGCCTGGCCTGCGCCTCCCGACGCGCCGAGCACGGCGACCGTCTCGCCGGGCTTCACCTGACCACGGTCCTTGAGGCCGTGGATCGCGGTTCCGAACGTGACGCTGACACCCGAGGCCACCGCATCCGAAACGCCGGCCGGCACCGGGATCAAGGTCTCGGCCCGTACGACGACCTTCTCGCGCGCGCCGCCGTAGCCGACCGCCGCCGCGACACGATCGCCCACCGCGAGGCCCGTCACGCCCGCGCCCAGGCTTTCGACCCAGCCCGCGATCTCCCCGCCCGGGGAGAACGGCAGCTCCGGCTTCGTCTGGTATTTTCCGCGCGTGATCAGCGTGTCGAAAAAGTTGAGCGCGGCGGCCCGCACGCGCACGACAACCTCGCCCGCGCCCGCTGCAGGATCCGCAATTTCCTCGACGCTCACGGCTTCGGGGCCTTCGAGGGTCTTGCAAAGGGCCGCCTTCATGTGTGACCTCCCGGGACACGAATTCCGACGAGCCCTCCTAGCGGGAGACGGTACGCAAAGCGAGCCCCTTCATGACCTCCACCACCTCCGCCGGCAACTGGCCCCCGAAAGCGCGCGGCTATTTCGCCATCGGCGCCGAGCGCTCCTCCAAGGCGCTCAATCTCGGCAACCTGATGCGGTCCGCCCATGCGTTCGGCGCAAGCTTCACCTTCACCATCGGCGCGCAGTACCAGGCGCTCGAAGCGCGCGCCGACACGTCCAAGGGCCACTGGCATCTGCCCCACTACAACTGGGACACTCCGGCGGAGATGGTGCTTCCGAAAGGATGCCGGCTGGTCGGCATCGAACTCATCGACGAGGCGGTGGCGCTGCCGAGCTTCCGTCACCCTCTTCAGGCCGCGTACGTTCTGGGGCCGGAGCGAGGCTCGCTGTCGGACGAATTGCTCGAGCGCTGCGACTTCACTGTCAAGATCCCGACCAGCTTCTGTGTCAACGTTGCCATGGCTGGCGCGATCGTGATGTACGATCGGGTCAAAAGCCTCGCGCCGTTCGCGGCGCGGCCCATTTCGGAAGGGGGTCCGCTCGGTGACGCCGGTTCCGCCCGTCCGGATCAACACCGGCGCGGTCGCCCAGGTGGATGACAGGACGGCCTCGCGCCCCGTATAAGAACCCGATTTTGCCAGTTTGAGAGAATCGTTGATTATCGCATGATGGCACGTCGTTCGATCCCCACGCTCATTTGCTCCGCCGCGGCCCTCCTCTGGGCGACTCCTCTCGTTGCGCAAGGCGCAGCGGGCGCCGTCGAAAAGGGGCGCTATGGGCAGTGGATCGTCCACCAAAGCGCGGGGGACGATCCCAAAATCTGCTTTGCGGCCTCCCAGCCGCAAACCAAGGAGCCGGCGGGCGCCAATCGCTCCGCCATCGTATTCTACGTCTCCGCATGGCCCAAGGACGGCATCAAGTCCGAGGTGTCCGTCAAGCTCGGCTACCCCATCCGGCCGGACAGCCCGGTTGCCGTCGAGGTCGGGTCGGACGAGTTCCAGCTCTTCGCAAAAGACGACCGCGCCTATGTCGCGGACGCCACGGACGAGCTCAAGCTGATCGAGGCCATGAAAAAGGGCTCGGCGCTGGTCGTGAGGGCCACATCCACCCGCGGCACCCAGACCACAGACACCTATTCGCTGCAGGGCATCACGAAGGCGCTGCAGGAAATGGCGAGCGCCTGCCCGTAATTTTCGCTCACGGGCCTGTTCGGCCGGGGCGGCGCATTGGCGCCGGGTCGCGCCCAAGCGAAGCTTGCCTCCGCCAAGACGCTCCCGAGCCCTGCGGGCTGGGTGTCCCGGATTCAAGCGTTTCGCAAACAAATCAAACGGCAGAGATCATCTGTTACGTGCGTGTGCGCTCGGGGTTGCGAAGCTGCACATAGAGCGCGCCTTCGCCTCCGTGCGATATGGCCGCCGACGTATAGCTCACGACGATGGCCCGAAGCTCGGGCTCGGCCAGCCACATCGGTACGTTCTTGCGCAGCACCCCGCGCTCCACAGAGCCGAAGCCATATTCCACGTCCTCGCGTTCGCGGCGCGATACGCCCTTGCCGGTGATGACGAGCACCCAGCGTAGCCCGCGCCGGTAGGACGAGAACAGAAAGCGCGTCAACGCGGCGTGCGCCTCGTGCTGGCGCATCCCGTGCAAGTCGATGCGCGCCTCGATCTCGAACCGGCCCTGACGGAGTTTCCGTGCGGATTTGCGGTCGAATACATTGAGCGCGGGCGTCGACGGCAGGGGCCTCGGTACGGCCGTGCTCGTCGGCGGCGGCGGGACCGGCGCCTTCAGCGCAGTTTGTTTGCCACCGGCTTTGCCCGCCTTGCCGTCCGGCTTGAACTCGAACGGCGGAACGCCGTCGAGATTTTCGGCCCCCGGCACATGGCGTCCCTTCTTGCCGGGGATCGGCTTCAACGACGCAACCATATAGTCCCAGAGGGCTTCGTCCTCCTTCGAGAGATGCCGGCGGCGGGGCGCTTGCTGTGGCGGCTTCTTTCCCATCCCGCTCACGCGCCGCGCGGGAGAAGGACGAAGAACCGACCGGGGTGCTTGGTGGAGCCGGCCAGCCGCCCCGCGTCCGCCCCGGAACCGAAATAGATGTCGCCGCGCTCCGGTCCGCGGATGGCCGAGCCCACGTCTTGTGCGATCATCAGGCGGGCGAAGCCGCTTTCGTCCCACGGCTTCAGGGTGGGGGCCGAGACGTAGATCGGCGTGCCGAGCGCATGGTAGCCGGTATCGACCGCGAGACTTCGTCCGCTCGACAGCCCGGTTCCCAGCGCGCCGAGTGGCGCATCCGCCTCGCTGCCAAGCTCGCGGAAGAAGACAAACGACGTGTTCTGCTGCATCACGGCGCGCGCGTCGTCGGGATGCGCCGTCAGCCATGCTTTCAGCGCATCGAGCGACATCTCTTCGGCCGCCATCGCGCCACTGTCGATCAGGTAGCGCCCGATGGACGTGTACGGGTGGCCGTTCTTGCCGTCGTAGGTGATGCGAATGCTTTCTCCCCCCGCTAGGCGGACGCGGCCCGAGCCCTGAACGTGCAAGAAAAACGCATCGACGGGATCTTCGAGCCAGACGAGCTCGAGCCCCTGGTTGGCCAGCGCGCCCCCTTCGATCTCGGCGCGTGTGGCGTAGGGCTCGATGCCAGACGCCGTCCTACGCGCGTGCGTGAGGCCGTCGGCCAGCGCGCCGCGTTCCGCTTCGCCGACGAGGTTCACGAGATCGGGCGGGCGGCGGTAGATGGGGACGCGAAAGGCGCCGCTCGCTTCGCGGGACGCGTCAAGCACCGGCTCGTAGTATCCCGTGAGAAGGCCTTCGGCGCCGTGGTGCTTGACGCGATGGGGCGCGAACATGCCCTCGAAGAAGGCGCGCGCGGCATCCCGGGTCGAGATCTTGGACGCTTTTGCAAGGGCGGCTTCGGCAGTGGCCACGAGCGCCGCGCCTGCCGTTTTCGTTTTTCCTGAAGCCCGCCCCGCTGCCTCTCGCAAGGCAGGCGCCGATCTCACGAACGCTTCAAACGCCGCAAGATGATCGTCGCTGTCCCAGCCGGGAAGCTCCGCAAACGGAACGGGGGAAAATGCCGCCTCGAGGCTCACCAGCTCAGACGTGGGGGCTCCAAGTGGCATCGGACGGTGCGCGGTGAGGGCGTGGGATCAATTCGGCGACTGCGTGCCGACAAGCTTCCAGTTGAGGTTCCGACGCGCTTCCTTGGTGGAGATGTCGCGCGAGAACGTCCAAATGTCGGTCACGTCCTTCACGCGGGAATCGTCGCCCTCGATGATTTCTCCAGCCTTGTCGCGTGTCGCACTGATGAGCTGGCTCACGAAGCGCACGGTGACGCTGGCGACGCCCTTGGAGCTGACTTCCGCTTCCAGGATATCCGCCTTGTTGATGCCGACGAAGCTCTGGTCGATGACGAGGTTCTGCTGCTCGCGCTCGGAAATCGCCCGGCTGAAGCTGTCGAACACGTCGGCACTCAAGAGATCCCGCAGGATGCGGCGGTTGCCCTCGGCAAACGCGGTCACGATCATCTCGTAAGCCTGCTTGGCGCCGCGCAGGAACGTCTCCGGCTCGAACTTGCTGTCGAGGCGCAGAATATCCATCAGGCGGGTGGCGAGTTGCGTGTTCGCGCCCGCGAAGGCCTTGATACGCTCCTCGACCTCGGCCACCGATACGGTGCTTTCCGCGGGCTCCGGCTCGCGGTCGCGGCGGGGCAGCGCCACAACCTTGTCGGACTGCGATCCGGCGACCTGCTTGCTCATCGCCTCGCGCTTGCGCTGGATACGGGTATCGTCCTCTTCCGTCCGCCGACCGAGCAGGCTCCTCAGCTTGATGATCGCAACAACGGCGACGACGAGAGACAAAAGCGTCAGAAGATTGATTTCGCCATCCATGTCTTGGCAGCTTTCCCGGCAACGCCCCGAAAACGGGCTCTTGCCCTGATGTAAGATCGCTAATGAGGTCCGTCTAGGCGCAGAACCCCGTTGCGGTGAGAGCTCCCGCACTTCAGAGGCACGCCGATCATGACGTGCAACTTAGGCTACAACGCGAAGGATGCCAAACATTCTTAGGGGCGGAAGGGGCCAAGATGCGGTCATAAAACGGGATATTGGCTGATTGCAGCGGCCACCCCGGCGTGATAGCAGCTTGGCCGACCGGGCCGGAGGCTTTGCAGCCGAAACTGCGCGCGGGACCCTGGGGAGGGTCGCCGAGAGCGACCGCACAAGAGATAACGAGAGCTCGCTGACCATGGCAGAAGACACAAAGCCGACGCAGAAAGCCGAAGCCGGCACCAACTCCAACGAGGTGGCCGTCGAGGCGCAGATCGTCGGGCAGTTCATCAAGGATCTCTCATTCGAGAACCCCAGCCTCGGCAAGCTTCTCGAGGGCCCGACCGACGCGCCCAACATCAAGCTCGAAATCAACGTGGCAGCCACGAAGCTCAAGCAGGAAGACTTCTTCGAGAGCGTGATCGATTTCAAGGCTGTCGCCTCCAACAAGGACGGCACGATCTACGACCTCGAAGTGCTCTATGCCGGAATTTTTCGCATCAAGAACATGCCTGACGGCGCGCTCGAGCCGTTCCTGCTCGTCAACTGCCCGACGCTGACCTTCCCGTTCCTGCGCCGGCTCGTGGCCGACGTCACGCGCGAAGGCGGCT
>DAOMQQ010000043.1:0-15348 GCA_035445405.1 Hyphomicrobium sp. | reverse complement strand
GCCTCGCGCCATCGCGCGAGATCGCGTTCGATACGTTTGCGGTAGCTTCTCATGCGGGGGAGCGGCCCTTGTGCCGAGAGTTGACGTTGACGGAGCGATCGAAGCGGCGGCTACGGTCTATCCCTTACGCCGCACTCTGATCATCCGGGCCTTAGTGTTTGCGGGCCCTGTGTCAGGAACGTGGCCGATGCAGCGCCACTACTACTACTCATCCGTTGCGCGACGCAAAAAAAGCATGGGCTGCCCGGGCGATTGGCCCGAGCAGCGCTCATCATTCTTTCTCAAGGTTTCGCCGCGGCTTAGGGCGTTGTCGGCGAAGGCTGCGGCGATGGAGACGGCGGGGTCTCGGGCGCAGCTTCCGGTGCAGGCGACGGTTCCGGCGCGGGTTCGGGCGCAGGTGTCGGTGTCGGCGCGGGTGTCGGTTCGGGCGCGGCGCTCGGCGTCGTCGCCTCAGGCGTTGCCGTCGGCGTGTCTGTTACGGGTTGCGGCGTAAAGGCGACGTAGGCGATCACAGCCAGAGCGATCGCGGCAGCGACCGCAATGACAACTTTCGTGTCCATGGCGTAGTCCTCCGTGCTCAGAAAAATATGGGGGCGATTCATAGCACGCTTTGCCCTTTCGAGCCAGGAAAGGGTCCCGTTTTAGCCCCTAGGGGCTCGACGGGAGCAGCGGCTTTCGCCACAATGCGCGCGATTTCGTGATCGCGCGCGTGCTTGGCGCTAACTCTCAAGGCGAGGGGCCATGGATCTCGACGCAACAATGCTGGCCCGCATCCAGTTCGCATTCACAGTCTCGTTCCACATCATCTTTCCAAGCTTCACGATCGGGCTCGCGGCCTTCATCGCGACGCTGCTCGTGCGATGGCGCATGACGGGGCAGGACCATCTGCACCGCCTCGCCCGCTTCTGGACCAAGATCTTCGCCGTCAGCTTCGCAATGGGCGTGGTCTCGGGGATCGTGCTCTCCTACGAATTCGGCACCAACTGGAGCCGCTTCTCGCACGTGACCGGCAACGTGATGGGCCCACTGCTCGGCTACGAGGTGCTGACCGCGTTCTTCCTCGAAGCCTCATTCCTCGGCATCATGCTGTTCGGCTGGAACAGGGTCTCGCCCCGCGTTCACGTCACGTCGGCCGTGCTGGTCGCGATCGGGACCTCGATCTCTGCGTTCTGGATTCTGGCGGCCAACAGTTGGATGCATACGCCGACGGGGCACGAGGTGCGCGACGGCATCGTCTATCCGGTGGACTGGCTCGCCATCATCTTCAACCCGAGCTTCCCCTACCGCTTCTCGCACATGTTCACGGCCGCATTCCTCACGACCTCCATCGTGGTGGCGGCGGTGGGCGCGCGCTATCTCCTCTCCAATCGCTTTCACGAGGAAGCGCGCACCATGCTGCGGATGGGCATCGGCATGGTGGCCATCCTGGCGCCGCTGCAGCTCGTCATCGGCGATCTGCACGGCCTCAATACGGCGGAGCATCAGCCAGCCAAAGTGGCGGCCATGGAAGCGCACTGGGACAGCAGCAAACCGGCGCCCCTCGTGCTCTTCGCCCTGCCGTCGGACAAGGACGAGACCAACCATTACGAGATCTCGATCCCGAACGTCGCGAGCTACATCATCACGCACCAGTGGGAAGGCCGCTTCCCCGGCCTCAAGGATTTCGCGGTGGAGGATCGGCCCCCCGTGGTGCCCGTGTTCTTCGCGTTCCGGGTGATGGTCGGGCTCGGGATGCTGATGATCGCGGGCGGGCTGTTCGGCGCCTATCTCTGGTGGCGCGGGCGCCTGTTCGAGACAGGCTGGTTCCTCAGGGCGCTTTCGATCTCGTGGCCGGCAGGCTTCGTCGCCATTCTCGCAGGCTGGTGGGTGACGGAGACGGGCCGCCAGCCATGGCTCGCGCACGGAATTCTGCGCACCGCGGACGCCGCCTCCCCGGTGTCTGCGGGTGCGGTGCTGACCACGCTCGTCCTGTTCGTGATCGTCTACTCCGTCGTGTTCTCGATGGGCATCTACTATATCAACCGGCTGATCGACAAAGGACCGACGGGGGCCGCCGTCAAGCCATCGGACGGCGTCCCATCGCGACCGCTCTCGGCGGCCGAGGACGCTGCGCACGAAGCCATCGAAGGAACGAGGTGAGCCATGGAAGACACGTCCTACTGGCTGCCGCTCATCTGGTTTCTCGTTCTCGGCGTCGCGGTCGCGCTCTATGTGGTGCTCGACGGTTTCGACCTCGGGATCGGCATCCTGTTCCCCGCAAACCCGGCGGAAGCCGACCGCGACCAGATGATGAACTCCGTCGCCCCCTTCTGGGACGGCAACGAGACGTGGCTCGTGCTCGGCGGCGGCGGCCTCTTCGTCGCGTTTCCGATGGCATATGCCATCATCATGCCGGCGATCTATCTACCGGTGCTGATCATGCTGCTGGCGCTCGTGTTCCGCGGCGTCGCGTTCGAATTCCGCTGGGTGGCCAAGCCTCGCCATCAGATGTGGGATCTCTCGTTCGCGGGCGGCTCGATCGTCGCGGCGTTCATGCAGGGCGTCATTCTCGGCACGCTCCTGCAAGGCCCGCATATCGAGGGTGACGCTTATGCGGGCGGCACGTTCGACTGGCTCACGCCCTTCTCGCTCATGACGGGCGTCGGCGTGGTGGCCGGCTATGCGCTGATCGGCGCGACGTGGCTCGTGATGAAGACCGACGGCGACGTGCAGGCCCGCGCACGCCGTCACGCGAAACTGGTGCTGCCGGTGGTGCTCGTGGCTCTCGCCGTCGTGAGCTTGTGGACGCCGCTCGCCATCCCGCGCATTTTCGAGCGCTGGTTCACGCTACCCAATTTCTTCCTCTTGCTCCCCATCCCGCTGCTCACCGCGTTTGCCGCCTGGTCGTGCTGGTCGGGACTTCACAACAACGACGACAAGCGGCCGTTCGTCTCCACGATCGCGCTGTTTCTGCTTGGCTTCTTCGGCCTCGGCGTTTCGAACGTGCCGTTCATCGTGCCGCCCTCGGTCGACATCTGGCACGCGGCGGCGCATCCCTCCTCCCAGCTCTTCATGCTGGTGGGCGTGCTGATCCTGCTGCCGATCATCCTCGCCTACACCGTCTTCGTTTATTACACCTTCCGCGGCAAAGTCCGTGCAGGCGAGGGCTACCACTGATGCGCGCCATCGCAGCATCGGCCGTTTCGTTGGCGCTCTGTCTTGCCGGTCTCTCGGCGGGCGCTCGCGCGGACACGCCGCCCGTCCTCGAAATCGAAGACGGCAACGTCGTGCTGACGAAGGACGGCAGCCGGACACCGTTGACGGCGCTTGGGCGCGACAGCGAGGCCGTGCTCTCGCCCGATGGGCAATGGGTCTACTTCACGCGGACCGCCGAGGCCGGCAAACGCTCCGACGACGACGAATTTCCCGATTGCACGACCCTATCCTCGCCCGATGAATTGCGGCGCATCCGCATCGATGGGACGGACGAGACGCTGCTCACGGCCGGCCGTCCGGGCAGCGAGCCGACGGACGCGCTTTGCGGATTCTTCGACAAGCAGTTTTCGGCCGACGGCGCGACGCTCTTCTTCCTCTCGCCCGCGTGGACCACGTCGGGTGCGCTTCACGCCATGTCGCTCGACAGCAAGGCGACCCGGTACGTCATCCCGGCCAATACCTACGCCGTGCTCAGCTGGTGCACCTCGAAGAAGCTCGCGGACGCCATCGTCGTCGAGCAGCATCGCTACTTCGAGCTGGGCGGCAGCTTCGACTGGTACTGGCTGTTCGACCCCACCGGCCGCACGGAAATCGGCCCCGTCGGCGAGTTCGACAGCATCGAGGACCTCAAGACCTTTCTCAACGAGGGCGGCCACTGCACGGGGTCTTGAGCGCCCCCTGCTCGGCTCGGCGCCCCTGCGCGGCGCTTTCGCGCGGCCCACGGCTTGACGCGGCGCCCGTTTGGCTGTGATAGGCTCGCGGGCATGACCATCAAGAACCCCATCCACGTCATCGGCGGCGGCCTCGCCGGTTCCGAAGCCGCCTGGCAGATCGCCCACGAAGGCGTTCCCGTCGTCCTCCACGAGATGCGCCCCGTCCGCACGACGGACGCGCACAAGACGGACGGGCTTGCCGAACTCGTCTGCTCCAATTCGTTCCGCTCCGACGATTGGGAGACCAACGCGGTCGGCCTGCTGCACGAAGAGATGCGGCGGATGAATTCGCTCATCCTCGCGGCGGGTGACCGGCACAAGCTGCCCGCGGGCGGTGCGCTCGCCGTGGACCGCGATGCCTTTTCCGCCGAGGTGACGGCGCGGCTTTCGGAGCACCCGCTCGTCACCATCGAACGGGCCGAGGTGGCTGGCCTGCCGCCGGCCGACTGGGACACCGTCGTGGTTGCGACCGGGCCCCTCACCTCGCCCGCCCTCAGCGAGGCGGTTCGCGCGCGCACCGGCGAAGGCGAGCTTGCGTTCTTCGATGCCATCGCGCCCGTCATCCATCTCGACAGCATCGACCAGACCATCGTCTGGCGGCAATCGCGCTACGACAAGGCGGGACCCGGCGGCACGGGCGCCGACTATCTCAACTGCCCGATGTCGAATGACGAGTACGAAGCCTTCATCGATGCGCTGCTCGCCGGCGAGAAGACCGTCTTCAAGGAGTGGGAGGCCTCGACACCCTATTTCGACGGCTGCCTGCCGGTCGAGGTGATGGCGGAGCGCGGGCGCGACACGCTGCGCTTCGGGCCGATGAAGCCCGTGGGCTTGACGGATCCGCGCACCGGGCGGCGGCCCCATGCGGTCGTGCAGCTTCGCCAGGACAACGCGCACGGCACGCTGTGGAACATGGTCGGCTTCCAGACCAAGCTGAAGCATGGCGAGCAGGTGCGCGTGTTCCGCATGATCCCAGGTCTGCAGGAGGCCGAATTCGCGCGGCTCGGCGGGCTTCACCGCAACACGTTTCTCAACTCCCCAAAGCTGCTCGACGGCAGGCTCCGGCTCAAGGCCGAGCCGCGGCTGCGCTTTGCGGGACAGATCACCGGCGTCGAAGGCTACGTCGAGAGCGCTGCCATCGGGCTGCTCGCGGGGCGCTTCGCGGCCGCCGACCGCACCGGCCGCGACGCCGGGCCGCCGCCTGCCACGACAGCGCTCGGCGCGTTGCTCGCGCATATCACGGGCGGGCATCTGCTCGACGGGAACGAAGGGGGCTCTTCCTCATTCCAGCCGATGAACATCAACTACGGCCTGCTGCCGCCGCTCGACGAGGCGCCGACGACGGATGCCGAAGGACGCAAGCTCAAAGGGAAAGCGCGCGGCGCGGAGAAGAAGCGTCTCATGTCACGCCGCGCGCTCGCCGACCTCGACACTTGGAAATCCGCGGCCGATCGCGCGGTCGCTTGAGACCTTGAACGGCTGCGGACGAGGAGGAGATCCATCCTGGGCGACGCCGAACAGATGATCGTGAAGGTGGCAGGGCGGATCGAAACGATTTCCGCCGACGCGTGGGACGCGTGCGCCAATCCCGAGACGCGCCCGTACGATCCGTTTCTCTCGCACGCCTTCCTCAACGCGCTCGAGCAATCGGACTCAGTCGGAGACGGAACGGGGTGGCATCCGCAGCATCTCGTGCTCGAAGGGCCGAAGGGCGCAGTTGCGGGCGTCATGCCGCTCTATCTCAAGACGGACAGCCACGGCGAATACGTGTTCGACCACGCGTGGGCCGATGCGCTGGAGCGGGCCGGCGGACATTACTATCCGAAGCTGCAAAGCGCGGTGCCGTTCACGCCGGTGCCCGGCCGCCGCATCCTCGCGCGACCGGGGCCCAACGAAGAGCAGATCGAGCATATCCTCGCGGCGGCCTCCGTCGCCGTGGCCGAGCGCATCGAAGCGTCCTCCGTGCACCTGACGTTTCTCACCGACGGCGAATGGAGCCGCCTCGGAGAGACGGGATTTCTCCAGCGGACGGGGCAGCAGTTCCATTGGAGGAACGCGGGCTATCGGACGTTCGACGATTTCCTTGCGACACTTTCCTCACGCAAGCGCAAGGCGATCCGTAAAGAACGCGAAGAGGCGCGGGCGGGCGTCGAGATCGTGAGTGTCACGGGACGCGACATCACCGAAGCGCACTGGGATGCCTTCTTCGATTTCTACATGGATACGGGAATGAGGAAATGGGGCCGACCCTACCTCAACCGCAAATTTTTCTCGTTGCTCGGCGCTAGCCTCGCCGAGCGCTGTCTGCTGGTGTTCGCGCGGGAGGGCGACACGTTCGTGGCGGGCGCGCTGCATCTCATCGGCGGGGACTGCCTTTACGGGCGCTATTGGGGTGAAACCCGGCATCACCCGTTTCTGCATTTCGAGCTCTGCTATTACCAGGCCATCGACTATGCGATTGCGCATGGGCTGGCGCGTGCCGAAGCCGGGGCCCAGGGCGGGCACAAGCTCGCACGCGGATACCTCCCGGAGACGACCTATTCGCTGCACTGGATTGCCGATCCCAGGCTCGAGGCGGCGGTCGCACGCTATCTCGCGGAAGAGCGGCGCGAGATTGCCGCCGTAAATGCCGTACTGCGGGACCGCGGACCCTACAGGAAAGACGACCCCGCCTAGTTTGCGCCCGCGCGCTCTTGGAGGTTGCGGACTTGGGAGTCGCCGACTTGGGGGGTTGCGGAGCGCGGACGCCGATGCTCTTAGAGAGGAGCATCGAGGCATGAGAGAGCGACACGCGATGACCTACGACACCAACAACGTCTTCGCCAAGATCCTGCGCGGCGAGATTCCGTCTCACAAAGTGTTCGAGGACGACGACGTCATCGCATTCATGGACGTGATGCCCCAGGCGCCGGGGCATACGCTGGTGGTGCCGAAAGCCGCGTCCCGCAATCTTCTCGACGCGGATCCCGACGTGCTCGGCAAGCTCTTGCCCGTCGCGCAGAAGGTCGCTCGCGCGGTCAAGGAAGCGTTCGCCGCCGATGGCGTCAGCGTCTTCCAGTACAACGAAGCGGCCGGCGGGCAGAGCGTCTTCCACCTCCACATCCATGTGGTGCCGCGCTACGAGGGCGTGGCCCTTCGCCGGCACTCGGACACGATGGAGGATCAGGCGGTGCTCGCAGCCAACGCGGAGAAAGTGCGCACCGCACTCGGCGGCTGAGTGCAATACCGCGTCAGCGGACCGGCGACAGCTTATCGTCGATGGTCTCGCGCAGGCGGATCGGGGGCGTCCAGTCTTCGACGGAGACGGCCGGCTCCGCAGGCTGGGGCACCAGCGCCGGCGCGGACGCAACAGCCTTCGAGGTTGCCGCACCGTAGCACCCGGCGACACAGGCCACCTCGTCGAGCGGCACGGAACGGCCGTCGCTCGCCGACGTCGGGACCATCACGCTCTCGCTCTGCTCCACGACGGGGGGAATTTCAGGGCGGACGAACACGACGTGGGGCGCGCGCGCATCGGCGCAGCCCGCCTCGCAAACTACGATTTCCTTGCCGGGGTAGGACGCCGAGAGGGCGTGCGGTTGCGGTAGGGCGGCTCTCTCCGCTTCCAGCACAGATCGGGCGCGACGGGTATAGTAGTCCGCTTCCGGCGACGAGGCAGTGGCCGAATCCGGAGCGCCCTCGGCTCGTGCGCTCCGGGGAAGGGCGATCAGCATCACGGCCAGCGTCATCACTGCCAGCGTCCCGGCGCCTGCCAGGATCGCAATCGGCGAACGCACCAACCCAACGCTTCGCATGATCTCATCCCGCTCTGAGACTATCGTTCGGCGCAATTCGAGTCGCGCATTAGGACAATCTCAAAGCCGGGTTAACGAATTGCTGCCGGATCAGCGCACCGCTTTCGGAAAGCGCCAGTATGCGCCGCGTTCGGTCGTGACCTCCTCGAGCCGCGGCGTGCGCAGCTTCGGCGGGCGCGTTCCCCGCTCGATCAGGACGGCGATGTCGTCGAGCAGATCGTTGTTTTCGGCATAGCCCGAATGATTGAGACCCAGGCTGTCCATGCTGGCGGCCGTGACGTCGATGGTGTCGATGCCGGGCAGGACGAGCGGGCCGGTCAAGGGCACGTCGCCCGCGCGCGGGATGCCACCATAGAAATTTCGCGACACGATGAGCGCGCGGTCGTTGCCGGCCGCGTAGAGCGTCACGCCGCTGGCGAGGCCCTTGATGTCGCGCGCGATGTTTTCGAAGTTGTCACGGTCCACGTCGGGGGCTGCAAGGATCACCTGGCTGATGCGCACGTCGTCCGGCTTCGAGCGGCGAAGCTCGCGCAGGACCTGGAGCGTCGGCTGGTTGCCCATGCTGTGCGCAATGACGCTGACCGACTTGGCGCCGGTCTTGTTGATGACCATCTCCATGAATTCGCGGAGATAGGGCTCCGCCTGGCCCGAGCTTTCGCGGTCGTAGGTGTAGCTCGCGATGCCGCCGCCCGAGGGCCAGCTATACGCGAACGGGGCTCCGTCGAACTTCAGGTCGTAGGCGATCTGCGCGGTGCGATAGATCGCGTAGTCGAAGCTCGTGTTGTAGCCGTGCACGAAAATGAAGGCGTGATCCTTGTAGCGCTTGGAGGCTGCCAGCCGTTCGCGCACCAGCGCCAGAAAGTCGTCTTCCGAGAGCGCCTTCACCTCCTGCATGGTGAAGTGGCGGTTGGGGTCCTCGGCTTCCTCGTAGAGCGTGATGTTGAACATGCGGATCGCCCACGGCCGTTCGATCAAGGGCTCACGGTGTGCCTTGGGCACGGTGACGAGCGCGCGCCCGAGCTCGAGACGGCGACCCCGATCGGTGCCGTAATCGAGGCGGTCCTTCGTCCTCCTCTCCGCGCGATCGGTGCCGTAGTACACGGGGACGACATCCCATTCGCCCCCGACCGCGGCGCCCGCGACTTCAGGCGGCGGAGGCGGTGCGGCTTCAGCGGGTGGCTGATACTCGGCCGAAGGTGGCGGCCGTTCGCCGGGAGCCCTTGCGGACGGCGGAGCAATCCGGCCGGCGGGGGGCGGAGGCGTGGGACGGAACGAGGGCGAGGGCCGCCCGCCGCCGCTCGGATCGACCTGCTGGCGCTGGCGATAGTCGGGCTCCACCGACGGCGGCGGAGGTGGGACAGGGGCCGGCGCAGGCGCGGGCTCGGCAACGATGTCCGTGTCGTCCAGCATCCCGCTGTCGGGCGCGCCGGACACGTCGGGCGACGGCGATCCGACCGTGGGCGGCTCCGGCGCTTCCGAGCGATCGGGGGCCTCGCCGCACGACGCCAGGGCCAATGCCGCGAGACATAGAGGCAGCAACCCGAATCTGCGCAAAGCTCCCTCCCACACTCTGCTCGCCGACGCCGCTATTGAAGGATTGCCATCGCGTTCCCAGGTCTTTCGCGTGGCCACCATCGAGAGCTGGCGGAGCCTAGGCCCGAACGCACCACAGATCAACGAGATCGCGCGGGCGCTCGGCGTGACCCGGCCCGCTTTTTTGCATAGCTAGTCTGAGCGGTCCTGAAACCGATGCGGCAGAGAGACACCATCCTCTTGACGGGATTCGGTCCTTTTCCGGGCGTGTCGCAAAACGTGAGCGAACGGTTCGTTTCGAAGCTCGCGCATCTCGCTGCCCGCCGGTTCAGCGCGCACCGGGTTGTGGCGCGCGTGCTGCCGACCGAGTGGGAGCGCGCGCCTCAACGGCTGGAAGCGCTCTATGATCGGGAACGGCCGAAGCTGGTGCTGCATTTCGGCGTCTCGGCGGAGGCGAATTCCTACGTCCTCGAAGGCGTCGCCCGCAACGCCTGCAAGCTTGCGGAAGATGCGGCAGGGGCCTTGCCCTCCGCCAGCGTCGTCGTGCAGGGCGGCTCGGAGACGCTCGACGCCAAGCTGCCGACTGCGGACATCGTCGAGCGACTGCGCGCGATGCGCGTGCCGATCGTCACATCGGATAACGCGGGCGGCTATCTCTGCAACGCCCTCCTCTATCGATCCTTGCTTCTCGCCGACGCGCTCCGTGACCCGCCTATCGTGGGCTTCTTCCACATTCCGCGCATCATTCCTGCGGCGCAGGCGAAACCGGGCAAGACGGACGAGCCGCGCTTCGACTGGGGCACGGCGCTGACAGGCGGGCTCGAGATCATTCGCACGTGCCTCGGCCGGCCGCCGCCCCGGCGGCACCCGCGGGCCAAGGCGCGTTAACGTCCTTTAACCGGCTCCGGTGCATGATCTCCGATCTGGAGATCCCCCATGCCCCTCGATCGGCGCACACTTCTTTCGACCGGCCTCGCCGCGACCGGATTTGCCGCAACGGCCGCTGCTGCCGCTGCGGGCCCGCGTGCGCGTGCCGGCGCGTCGCCTCGGACTGCGATCCCGCTCGCACCGACCGGCAGCGACCAGACCGCGGAGATGCAGACGGCCATCGACCAGGCAGCGGAGCGGGGCGTGCCGGTGGCGCTCGCACCCGGGCGGTTTCTCGTCGGCCCGCTTACGCTGCGCCCCCGCACCCACCTGATCGGTGCGCCGCGCCAGACCGTTCTGAAGTTCACCGGCGGCGCGACGTTCCTCGTCGCCGAGGGCGCACCCGACGTGCGTCTCGAAGGCATCGTCGTCGACGGCGACCGGCTTGCGATGGACGCGGCGCGCGCAACCTCGCTGATCGCGCTCGTCGATTGCGAGGCGGTCGTGCTTTCGGAGGTCGTGGTGCGCGACGGCCTGCTCAACGGCGTCGGCCTCACGCGCTGTTCCGGCCGTGTCAACGACTGCACGATTGCGGGCATGTCGGAAGCCGGCCTCCTCAGCCTCGACGCGCTCGGGCTCGAGATCGCGCACAACCGCGTCACCGATTGCGCGAACAACGGCATTCAGGTCTGGCGCAGCTCGCCCGGAGAGGACGGCACGATCGTTTCTGGAAACCGCATCGAGCGCATCGCCGCGAAGGGCGGCGGGACGGGGCAGAACGGCAACGGCGTCAATGTGTTCCGCGCAGGCGGCGTTCTGGTCGCGAACAATCGCATCACCGATTGCGCCTATACGGCCATTCGCGGCAACGGCGCCGGCAACATCCAAATGATCGGCAACTCCTGCGCGCGGGCCGGCGAGGTCGCGCTCTATGCCGAGTTCGCGTTCGAGGGAGCGCTGATGTCCGGCAACGTCGTCGAGAAGGCTGCGAGCGGCATCTCGGTGACCAACTTCAACGAGGGCGGCCGCCTCGCCGTCGTGCAGGGCAATCTGATCCGCGACCTGTTCCGGCGCGAGCACGAGCCCGTGGACGTCCGCGGCATCGGGATCGGCATCGAGGCCGATACCGTCGTTTCCGGCAACGTGATCGAGAACGCGCCATCGGCCGGCATCAGCGCGGGCTGGGGGCCGTACCTCCGCGACGTCTCCATTTCCGGGAACCTGATCCGCAACGCCGGCATCGGGATCGCGGTATCGTCCGATGCCGCAGGCGGCGCCTGCCTGATCAGCAACAATATGATCTCCGGCACGCAGGATGGCGCGATCAGGACCATGGAACACGCCGTTCCGCATGGGCCGGATCTTGCCTCAGCCGACGTGCGGCCGCCCGCGCGGATCGTGGTCAGCGGGAACGTCGCTGTGTAGCGGGATTATTCCTGCGGCTCGGCCGGAGGATTGGCGCGGATCAGCGTCAGGAGCTCGCTGTCCTTCGAGATCTGCGTCGTGTCGCGACACTGATCCTTCGCCTCTTCCGAGCACTCGACCGTCACCGTATAGGGCACGCCGAAGCGCGTGATCGTGTACTCGGCCAGGAAGCCTTCCTCGCCGCCGTAATCGGTCTCGTCGAACACGGAAACGGCTGGACCGGCGGAGGGCGCTGCGCCGCGGCTCTCGTCCGTGTAGAGCTTGATCGCGCCTTCCGGGAACTCGTGCTGGACGCGGAGATCGGCGGACACCGAAACTGTCACATCACCGTAACGTTCGACGAGCTGGTACCAGACGGGCTCCGCCTCATCCATCACCACGTCGCGCTCGACGGCGGGACGCGGGCCGATGTTCAGCGTCTTTTCCACAATGCCGGGCGTGCTGTCGAACGCCAGCACGGGCAGCTTGAGCTTCGCGAGCTGATCGTCGGCCGTCGGCCCGAGCGACCGGGCCGCGGCATCGCGATGGGCACTGACGAAGCTCTTGATCTCAGGATCGGACCACTCGACCGCAATGAGCTTGCCAGCCGAAAATGCAGAAGACGCCGCGACCGCCGCAAGCGCGGGCGCGGCCATTGCCAGAGCGGCCAGAGACTGCGCACGGGCGCACAAGCCCTTGATCGACATGCGTTCGTTCCCTCTGTTCCTCAGCCGGCTCGCTCCCGTCCGGAAGTCTAGCCATGCCGTCCGTTTCCAATCAAGCCCGACGGCGCCATCGTCTCTTGCTTGCCACGCCTGGATGCCTGCGTTCCGTCGCCGGGTTGAAGGGCGGAGCCTCGCATAGTATCCCGACATCCAGGCTCGCGTTGCCGTGGGCTGCTCCCTCGGGGGGAGACGACCGCAGTTCGTTTTCGTCATCGGTCACGATCTACGCCGTATCAGCAGCATTCGGCGCGATCGTGACCAAGCGTTGCGTGGAGGCCCGCATGGTCGGAGATACCGGAGCGCCAACCGCCACGGCGGCGGCAGCGGGACCCAGGAAAAAGCGCAGCAGGGGCTGGCGGATTTTCCGTGTCGTTCTGATCGGCATCGCCGTTTCGGCAGCATTGCTGCTGGCCTTCCCGCCGCTCGGGCTCATCAAGGACCAGATCGCGAGGAGCGCTGGAGACGCAACGGGCCGCACGGTGACCATCGGCGAGATGGACTACCGGGTGAACCCGTTCCTTACACTCGAATTCAGAGACGTCCGCGTCTCCAATCCGCCCGGGATGGCGGAGCGGGATCTCTTCCATGCCGACACCGCCAGAGCGACGGTCGAGTTCTTCCCGCTTCTGAAGGGACGGATCCGGCTGGAAAGCCTTGTGCTGATCAACCCCCTGCTTTCGCTCGAAGAAGGCTCGGACGGCACGCGGAACTGGGTCTTCACGTCACAACTTGCGACGCCAGGGGCCGCACCGGAAGGCACGACCCCGCAGGCGGCGCAGGCAGCCGAATTCCGCCCGCCCTCCGTGACCCTCATCGAGAACGGCGGGCTCACCTATGCGAGCGCCGTGACCGGCAGCCAGCACGCGGCGAGCCGGATCAACGGATCGGTGCTGCTCGACCTTGCGACGGGCGGAGCGACGGCGAAAGGCAATCTGGACGCGGGCAGCGAGACGGTGACCTTCGACATCGCGCTCGGCGACTATGACGCGCCTTTGACGGGCGGCTCCTCCTCCCTCAAAGGCTCGCTCGATGCACGCCTGCTCCGAGCAACACTGGACGGAGACGCCGCGTTCGCATCCGATGCCGAGTTCAAAGGCGCGCTCGCCGCATCGACGCCTTCGCTCCTCGATTTCGTGCGCTGGCTCGGCGCCGACGCGGCGCCGGGCGGCGAACCGCTCAAGACATCGCTCGAAGGCCACGTCGTCGCCACCACGGGCGACATCGCGTTCACCGATACCGACGTGATGATCAACACTACGGCGAGCCGCTTCAACGGCACCGTGGGCTTCGCGGGCGAACGGCCGAAAATCGCGGGCGATATCGCGAGCGAGCATCTCGACATCGACCGCATTCTCGGCACGACGCGGCGCACCTCGTTCATGCCGCTCGAGCCCGAGACGACGTTCGAGCCGCTCGTGGCGCCCGGCTGGGAGCAGTTGCTCGCAGACCTCAAGGCGCTCGAAGCCGGACCGCAGGCACGCGCGGACGCCGCACCTTCCGCGGCGGCGCCAACCTGGAGCGAGCAGCCCTTCAATCTCAAGGCGATCCGCGCCGTCGATCTCGATGCCACGATCAGCGCGGCTCAGGTGAGCTACGGCCAGCTCGATCTGAGGCAGGGCAAGGTGAAGGCGGACATCGCGGACGGCGTGCTCGATGCCAAAATCGAAGAGCTCGCCATCGGCGCGGGACGCGCGGTCGGCACGCTCAGCCTCGACACGCGCGCGGAGCCGCCAAAGGGTGCCGTCGATCTCACGCTCAGCAATGTGGCCGCCGAACCGATTGTCGTCGAGCTGACCGGCAATCCCTTGCTCAGCGGCACGTCGAACGTCGAGATCAGCGCCACGGCGGCGGGCCAGAACCAGAGCCAGCTCACCGCCACGCTCGACGGCAAGGCCCGTTTCCAGATGGGGCAGGGCGCGCTGCGCGGCTTCAACGTCCGGCGCATGATCTTCGAATGGTGGAAGAGTTGGAAATTCGATCTCGCGCAGCGCACGAGCTTCGAACGGCTCGACGCGCAGTACGACATCCGCCGCGGCATCCTGCAGAGTCGTCCCGGGCTTTCGATGGGCGGATCGGAAGTCGAGATCAACTCGACGGGATCGGTCAACGTGCCGGCGCGCAGCCTGAACCAGGAAATCCGCGTGAAAGCGATCCCGCCGCCCACGGCGCTGCCGATCCCGGTCAGGATTTCCGGAAGCTGGACGAGCCCCTCCATCGGCATCGACTGGTGGGGCCTCTTCTCGGCCGCGCCCGATCTCGGCGGCCCGCAGGCGCTTCAGCCTGCGCCGGAACCGCCACCGGCGGAGGTCGAAATTGCCATCCGGCGCGTGCTGGCGCTCAACCTTCCTTCCGACCAACTCTCGCCGCAGGCGCGGGATATGCTCCGCTCTCTGCTGCCGAGGGAAGACAATCCGAATGAAGACTCCCCTTAAAGGGGGGCCTGCGTTGCCACGACAAGACAGTTTGGGCATTATCCGGCGGGGGACCCAGATGCACAGCCAAGCTGCAATGGATACAGGGGGGACGGCGTGAGGGTAGCTCGTGGACTTGCGTTGTGCGCCATGCCGGTGATCGGCGGCGCATTGCTCGCGGCCTCGGCGCCGACGCCTCAGGATCGCGCCCATGCGGCGGGGCCCAGCGCGCCGCCCTCTCATCTCATCGGCCGCGATATCGCCACCTACGCACTGATCCAGAGCATCGCGGGACCGAGCCTCGGGGCCGGGACGATGCCGGGACCCACGACACGTAAAGGTTGGCCCGCGTTCGACCCCTCGTGCCTCGCCGAAAACGGCGGGACAGGCGGCGTGCACCTTGCGCGCTGCAGCCTGCTTCCGCTGCCGGGCGAAGAGACGCCCGAGCCGGAACCGCCGCCCGGCGGAGGAACCGGCACGGAAGCGCCTCCGCCCGCAAGCGGCGGCAAGACGCCCGAGGAAGCGGGCTTCGCCTACCATCCTCCAGGCAAGATGCACGCCAACGACCTTCGCCAGGGCCGCATCGGCGACCGCTACGTGTACCTCCCCAACATCGTGTTCCCGCTCAAGCTCGGGCAGGGCCAGTTCCCACACATGAACTCGCAGATCTTCGGATACGGCGGCGGCGGCTGGGGCGGCAAAGGCA
>DAOMQQ010000042.1:0-15658 GCA_035445405.1 Hyphomicrobium sp. | reverse complement strand
CGAAGAGGCGACCAAAGAAGTCGACGTTCTCGAAGATCGAGAGCGTGTGGTAGAGATTCTTGCCGAGCCCTTGCGGCATGTAAGCGATGCGGGGGCAGACGTCCTCGCGATGCCGCGCTTCGCGCATGTCGCCGCCGAGAACGGTCAGCCGCCCGTCCTGCATCTTGCGCGCGCCCGCGATGAGCGCCAACAGGCTGGACTTTCCCACCCCATCGGGCCCGATCAGGCCGATCATGCGGCCCGACGGGATGTCGAGCGAAAGATCGTCGAGCGCCTTCGTCGTCCCGTAAGTCAGGCGAAGGTTCTCGCAATGCGCGACGGTGGGAGAGAGCTCGGCCGTCATTGCACGACGTTCGAGGCGAGATGAGCCGGCCAGGACGCGTTGCCGTCGATGCGGACGTAGGCCATGCCGGGGAGGCCGGTCTTCACCTGCGTCAGATACTTGCGCAGCAGATCGGGCGGGATGTGCGCACGAACGCGGAACATGAGCTTGAGGCGCTCGTCCACCGTCTCCACGGTTTTCGGCGTGAATTGCGCGACATCCGAAACGAACGACACGGTGGCGGGAACGACGAGATGGGGAGCGGCGTCGAGGACGAGCCTCACCTCGGCGCCGATCGGGACGCGCCCGGCCTGCTGTGTGGGCAGGAAGAACGTCATGTACACGTCGGACAGGTCGATCATGTTGAGAACGCGGCCGCCGCTCGAGAGCACTTCGCCGGGCTGGGCAACCCGGAACTGGACGCGCCCGTCGCGGGGCGAGGTCAGCGTGCTGTCTTCGATGTCGGCATCCAGGCTTTCTATGGCGGCCTTCGCCGCTTCGACGGCGGCCTCGGCGTCGATGACCTGCGCTTTTGCCGCTCCGATTGCAGCGTCGGACGCCGCAAGCGCCGCGTGGGACGCGGCAAGCGCGGCTTTGGCGCGTCTCTGTGAGGCACGGTCGTCGTCGAGCACCTGCTGAGAGACGTTGTTGTTGCGAACGAGGTGCTCGGAGCGTGCAAGCTTGCTCTCGGCCGCGTCCAGTTCTGCCTGGCGTTGCTCGATCACGGCGGCTGCGGACGAACGCTCGGCCTGCCGCTGAGCGACCAGGCTGCCGGCCGTATCGATTGCGATCTTGGCGCGGCGAAGCTGAGCTTCGGCCTCACGCTTCCGCGCGACGAGCTGTGCGATATCCATATGCGCCAGCGGCTGCCCCGCGCGAACGAAGTCCCCTTCGCGCACGAGCACATCTTTCAGCCGCCCCGCCGTCTTGGCCGCGATGTCGATTTCGACAGCTTCGAGCCGACCATTCCCACTCGCGAAGCCGTCCGGCAGCCCCGTATCCGTGGCCTTTTGCCAGACGACATAGCCGATCGCCACCGCAGCGACGGCGGCCAGCGCGAGGAGACGTTCTCTGTGCTCGAACTTCATTTCCAATCCTTTTGCCACCAGCGGGCCCGATAGAGGCATCGTCGCGCGGACACATCTTTGTCCTGGCTCAAGAGTGGTGAACTTTCCCTAGAGTGCTTCCGGAAAAGTGGGAATCGGTTTTCCGATAAGAAGCACGACAAAGCAAAAACTTAGAGCCGTTCCGCGATTCCACCAAAATCGGAACGGCTCTAAGTCGGGCCTCATGACGGACGCCGGATATGACGAATGCGTCGATGATATCGATGAAGAAGCCACATGCGAGCGGCGCGACGATGAAAGCGCGATGTGCCGCATCGGGGGCATGGGATCGCGAGGCCGACATCGTGGCCGAAACGCGGCTCCGGCGGCTCGACTCGGAGGCCCCGCATCCGCTTGTGAGCTTGCAAGCCCGTCTCGGCCGTTCTATCGTTATATTTAATAAGATATAACGACGGAGGAGGATAGTGATCAATGTGAAAGCGATGACGAGGTATGCGATCAGCGACGACGGCAAGGAGATCACCCTCGGTCTCGTAGACGAGGCAGGAACTCCGACGTCACTGGTCTTTCAGGTGCCAGACCTCGGAAATCTGTCGGTGACGCTCCCGAGCTTGATCGATGCCGCGCTACGGCGTCAGTGGGGCGACGCATCCTTCCGCTTCACCTACCCCGTCGGCTCCTGGGCCATTGAGCGATCGACGGATCCGTCTGCACTCATCGTGACTCTGCGGACGACGGACGGATTTGGCGTGAGCTTCTCCATGCCGCGCAGCGATGCGCTGCAGCTTGCCCATTCCTTGTCCGCAGAGGACGCAAAGCCTACCGCGGCACTCCCACACTAGAAAACTCTACTATAGAAGTATACAATAGATGCGCTTCCGGAGCTTCGAGCGCGATGTTTCTTCGACAAATGACCTATCTGGTGGCGCTCGCCCGCGAAAAGCATTTCGGCCGCGCGGCTGAGGCCTGCAACGTGACCCAGCCGACTCTCTCCTCCGGCCTCAAGGCCCTGGAGCGCGAGCTCGATATGCGGCTTGTGCACCGAGGCCCGAGATACATCGGCCTCACGCCGGAAGGCGAGCGCGTCGTCGACTGGGCCGGGCAAATCCTGTCGGACTACGAAAGCCTGAAGCAGGATGTGGAAGTGTTCCGGGGATGTCTCAAGGGGACGCTCAGGCTCGGCGTCATTCCTGCCGCCATGCCCGCGATTGCGGAGCTCACCGCGCCCTTCTCCAGCAAGCATTCCGAGGTTGCGATAGAGGTCCATTCCATGACCTCGGCCGAGATCCAGCGCGCGCTCGACAAGTTCGAGCTTGATGCGGGCGTGACCTATCTCGAGAACGAGCCCCTTCAGCGTGTGCGGAAAGCGGCGCTGTATCGCGAGCGCTATCTGTACGCGACGAGCAAGACGTCTCCGCGCGCAAACGATACCGTCATTGCATGGAAGGATGCCGTTGCCAGCAATTTATGCCTGCTCAACGAGAGCATGCAAAACCGCCGTGTTCTGAACAACCTCGCGCGGTCTCAGGGTCTCGAGCTCGCGCCGACGGTGACGACCAATTCGTTCCTGTCTGTCTGCTCTCATGTGTGCAGCGGAAAGTGGTCGAGCATCATACCGCACACCTTCGCCTACATTTTTGCTGGTTGTGAGGATTTGGTCCTGCTTGACGTCGTCAAGCCCGTGCATACGCAGACCGTCGGTATCGTGGCGACGGACCGCGATCCTCTGCCGCCGCTTGCGCGAGCCTTCATAAAAACTGGGACGCGATTGAACCTCGATATCGCGTTCGACGCCGCGCTCGAGACGGCGTGATTGATCGCGTCAATCGCTCCGTCAAGCACATCAATTTGACCGCGCGCGATGCATACCTCCACATATGCGCCATCGCGACGGCCACCCCCACAAAACGACAAAACGGGCCGCGTGATGAGGAAGCGCGCGGAGCGGCAGCCTGCTAGGTGTTGGAACCCAACAGAGCTGCCCGTCATTAGTGATCATCCATCGTTTGGCTATTGGGCCGAGCGAAGCGCTGCCTCGTGGTCAATTCCCATGGAAGAGGTGGAACGATGGCAAAGATCGTCTGTGTACTTTATGATGACCCCGTTGACGGCTACCCGACTTCGTATGCCCGCGACGATATTCCGAAGATCACCGGATATCCCGATGGACAAACGGCGCCCACGCCGTCTGCGATCGATTTCCAGCCTGGCGCATTGCTCGGCAGTGTGTCCGGCGAGCTTGGCCTGCGCAAATATCTCGAAAGCGCCGGCCACACTCTGGTGGTGACGTCGGACAAGGATGGCGCGAACTCCAAGCTCGATCAGGAGCTGCACGACGCCGAGATCGTCATCTCGCAGCCCTTCTGGCCGGCTTACATGACGGCTGAGCGCATCGCCAAGGCGCCGAAGCTCAAGATGATCCTGACCGCCGGCATCGGCTCCGATCACACGGACCTGCAGGCCGCCATGGATCGCGGCATTACCGTGGCCGAGGTGACGTACTGCAACTCGAACAGCGTTGCCGAGCACGTCGTCATGCAGATGCTTGCTCTCGTGCGCAACTACATCCCGTCCTACAACTGGGTCATCAAGGGTGGCTGGAACATCGCGGACTGCGTCTCCCGCTCTTATGACATCGAGGGGATGCATGTCGGCACGGTGGCGGCGGGCCGCATTGGCCTCCGCGTCCTGCGTCTTCTGAAGCCGTTCGATGTTCATCTCCACTATCTCGACCGCCATCGTCTGCCCGAGGCCGTCGAGAAGGAGCTGAACCTTACCCATCACACGAGCCTCGAAAGTCTGACCAAGGTTTGCGACGTGGTGACGCTGAACTGCCCGCTCCATCCGGAGACGGAGCACATGATCAACGAAACGACGCTCAAGAGCTTCAAGCGCGGCGCTTATCTCGTGAACACTGCGCGTGGAAAGCTGTGCGATCGCGATGCGATCGCCAGGGCCCTGGAAAGCGGTCAGCTTGCCGGTTACGCGGGCGACGTGTGGTTCCCGCAGCCGGCCCCGCAGGACCACCCGTGGCGGACGATGCCGCATCACGGCATGACGCCTCACATCTCGGGCACCTCTCTCTCGGCTCAAACGCGTTACGCTGCAGGCGTGCGCGAAATTCTCGAGTGCCACTTCGAGAACAGGCCGATCCGCAACGAGTACCTCATCGTCCAGGGCGGCAAGCTGGCGGGCGTTGGCGCTCACTCCTACAGCGCAGGCAACGCGACCGGCGGCTCGGAAGAAGCGGCGAAGTTCAAGCGCTGATCCCTCCGCAAACACAACCTCGCGCGGCCGGCAGTATCGCCGGCCGCGCTCACCCACACACGCGCGATCCCAGATAAAGAAAGCGAGCTTTATGTCATGAGCGACAGACGCAAGCGCGCATTGATGGATGGGTCGATCATTCCCGGTCTCGCCGCTGTGCGAGAGCATCCGTGGATGACCGCGGCTCTTGCGGGAGTGGGCGGTGCCTTGATCATCGCAATTCTCGCCACACTGACATTTGAAGCAGGCTTCGCACTTCTGATCCCGCCGTTCGGCGCGTCGTGCGTGCTCGTTTTCACCCTTCCGGCAAGCCCGCTCGCCCAGCCTCGCAACGTGATCGGCGGTCACGCGGTCGCGGCCATCGCCGGGATGTTGGCGGTGGCGGTGTTCGGCGGCGGCGTCGCGGCTGCGGCCGTGGGCGTGGGGCTCGCCATCGCGGCGATGATCGTCACGCGGACCGTGCATCCTCCTGCCGGCGCAAATCCGCTCGTCGTCCTGGCCGCACTGCCGGCAATCGATTTCATCGTGATGCCCGTTCTCGTCGGCAGCGCCGCAATCGTGGCCTGCGCATATCTCTACCATCGGATGGTGACGGGGCTGGTATATCCGGCCCGGACATGATCGTGTCGTTGGCCGTCCGTGCAGGTCGGTCACAGCGCTCGCCCGGCGTCGTCCCTGCAGAAATAGCACGGCTGAAGATCTGAATTCTGCCGTCCGCAGCAGCCTCGGGCGGCCCCGAACGGGCGCCGCGGGGCGCCATGTCGCGCATCGTGAGGATAGAACTCGCGCGAGGGTTCCGTAATATCGCCTCAGCGAGCGTGCGGTTCGAGCGTCCGGTGATCTCGCGCGCCGGACGCCCAAATCCCAATCGCCTGGATCGAACGCCGACGCCCGAGCTCAAGGGTCGTCGGCCGATGAGGGAGCAGGCGCCCCATGCAGCTTGAGGTCGTTCGGACACCCGGCGAAGGACCGTCGCGCCCGGTGGATGTGCTCCTCGTCCATGGCAGCTATTGCAGCGCGTCGGTCTGGCAGCCGCATGTCATGCCGTTCCTGGCGGCGCAGGGCTACACCGTCCACGCGCTGAGTTTGCGCGGACACGGCGGAAGCCAAAGCGCGGTCCCGCTCGCGCGTGTCTGTCTGGCCGACTACGTGGCCGACTTGACGGAAGCGACCGAGCGCATCGGGCGCCCGGTCGCCGTCGTGGGACATTCTCTGGGTGGCGCGGTGGTACAATGGGCCCTGATGTCTGGGGTCCGTTTTGCAGGCACGGCGCTCCTTGCTTCCGTTCCGCCCTCCGGCATGTTGATGGCGACCCAGAGAATGTTCTGGAGCCGTCCGCGGTTATGGTTCGAGCTATCGAGAATAATGCATGCGGGCGTCGGCGACGCCGATCCGGAGATCCTCCGCGACGGTCTTTTCGACAATCGCGTGTCGGAAGAGGAGTATCGGCAGCTCGCGGCGCAATTTTGCGACGAAAGCCCGTTGGCCATCCAGGAAATGCTGGGCCTTCGATGGTTCGGAGCCTCGCGATCTCAGGCAGGCCCGACGCTGGTGATGGGCGGCTCGCGGGATTGGTTGATCGGCGAGGCCGACGTCCGGCAAACCGCGTTCTGGTACGGAACGAAGCCGATCATCGTCAGGGGCCTCTCGCACGTGATGATGCTCGACCCCGACTGGGAAATCCCGGCCCGTCTCCTGTGCGAATGGCTGGACGAACTCGCCCCTCGCGACAGCTAAAGCGGCGCGCTGATGCAACTCGTCTCTCGTCCCTGCGGGCGGTAGACTGTCTGGGCGTGGCGCTCCGAGCTTGCCGCTAGATAGGCGGAGACGCGCCGAAAAGCCGGCGGGCGCACGAGATGAGCGGGGCGGGGAGGGGCAGTGGAAGAGGAAGCGCGAAAAGGCAGAGGCTGGTACGCGACGTTCGCGCTGCTCGTCATCGTTGCCTTCGTTGCGATCTATGCGCTGACCGGCCAGGATGCATTGGGCGCCGCAGGACGCTTCATTTGGAATGGGCTGGTCGTGGCGGCGAACGGGATCATTCGCGTCGCCGGCAGTCTCGTCCAGATGCTGGCGCGGGGGGTGGGCTGGCGCCGTCTCTCGCGGCTTGCAACCGTGTTCACCGGAGTCGGGCTCGGATATGCCGCGAGCGTTATCGTCAGCGACAGCACCGTCGGCAAAGCGCGCGGCTGGCGCGGGAAACTGCAGACGGCCATCAAGATCGCGCGCGAAAAATGGCAGAACCTCCCGCTCGTGGTGAAACTGCTCGTGGTGGCCGGGCTGATCGCCAGCCAGATCTACCTGCATTTCTTCCTGGTGGTGTTCCCGATAGCGTTTTTGGTTCCTGTCGTTCGGAAGCTCTGGGTCCGCGTCGCGGATGCGGTGTTCGGAACCTGGTATTGGAAGACGCTCGGTGCGACCCATCGCTCGACGGTGTCCGCGATGAGGCGGCTGCCGTTCGTGCGTCCGGTTACGGAAGGTTTCCGCCTTCTCCGCTTGCGGTATCTCTATGCGTGGCGGCTGTGGAGATACCATCCGCGCTATCGCGATCCGGAAAGAAGCACCCGGCGCGTCAATCTTATCGAGCCGATACGATTGTGGTGGCGCGGCGAACTGGACGGCTATGTCGGCCGCCCGCTCCTGTCTAGACGCAAGCGTGTGGCCGTGCCGCCGGGATGAGAATGCGGGAAATTGGGTAGGCTAGGGATAGGCGCGCGACGGGGCGTGAAACGCGCTTTGGAGCTTGAGCGACAGAATGTTGTCGCGGCGCCCTGCAAGCGTGCAGTCCGCTTCTCGCCGGTCCGCGCTGGAGTAGAGTTTGAGCGGGCCTCTCAGCGTCGCGGGCTTGATGTCGTCGTGCCAAAGCACGACCTCGGCCGTGAGCGGGGAAATATCGCGGATGGTGCACGGGCGGGGCATGATGAGCCCGTCGGCCCACAGAAAGCCTTCTCTCATGCGCGGGCTCCGACGAAACTGCCCGGGCGCTATTGATTGGCGATCCGTCTTGCCCTTCGCCGGTGCAGGATCGCGGGCCAGCGTCGAGACGAGTGACTTCCAAAAATCCATGGGCGCGTCCGTCCACAAGAGCCGATGGACAGACCTTCCGCAAAGATGGTGAACAAATCGCTAAACTGAACGCGGCGAGAGGGCATCTCTCGCGCCGCCCGGCTCGATAAAAACCCAAGAGGACACATAACGAATTGAAGCAAAGGGGATTTTGTTGTCATGGTTTCGGGCGCCACCATGAAGCGTCCGGGAACCATCGTTATCTCGACGCGTTCGAATACCGACGGACGTGGAGGAAAACGGCATGGCTGATCGCAAGAATATCACCCCGACGGAGTCGCGTCAGGCGACACCTCAGCGGATGAACTATCGCGTGCTGACGCGGTCTCTGCTCATCGCGCTCGTGGTGGCCATCGTCGTGTACATCTTCTTCTACTCCCAGTCGCCGGGTTGAACCGGTCGCTTCGAACGCGTCTGAACGGCTGCGCGGGGGATTTTCCCTGTTGCGTCTCGTTGAGCCCACCCCTTTGCCGCGAGCCCCACGCCGCCCCCGCGCGGGGCTGTCCGCGTGATCGCCAAGATTAATCCGTAGTCTGGTCTTCCCCTGCCGCTCGTGCGATGAAGGCATCCGCGCGCATTTTTGATGCGACGCCGCCCGCGGACCCGATCCGCGCGGTTGTAGGGGACCGGGGCTTTCGTACGATGGACGCGATCGACCTGCTGTTGCGCTTCGTTGGCGCGTTCTACGTGTTCGCGGCCTATGTCGGCGCGCGCGCCAGCCTGATGTCGCTATTGATCGATAGGGCGATTGCCGCGATCGGCGGGACGGCGCCACCGCGCGCGGATCTTTTCAAGAGTTACTGGCTCATCGCCGCGTCCGTCATCGTCATGATCGGGGGCGCGGCGCTGCTCTTTCTTCTCGACGTCGCCGTGTGGGCGTTCCTGGCGTCATCCGTCGGCCAGGCCATCTATCTCTTCTATGTAGCACCGCGATATTTCGATGCCGAGGACCCGCCTGACGAGACGGGCCGCCGCCAGTCGCTCAACGCATTCGTCCTTTATCTGATGGCGACGGCAGGCGTCGTGTGGGCCGCCAGCGCCGGACGCTTGGCGGGCGTCACGGAGGTGTCGTGGCCGCTCGTGGCTGCCCCTGCCGCGATGGTCGCCGTGCACGTGATCTATATTCTCCGGGGCGCGAAGGCACCGGCCGGCCCCGCCTCCGCGTCGCCGTTCGATGCGCCTCTTTCCGGCGGAGCGGACGGCGAGCCCTCGCGTCCGTTGTCGGACGCGAAGGTCGTCAAGGTCATGGCGGATTACTACACGCATCCGCTGTGGGCGCTGGACCAGGATCTCTACGGCGACATCGATCCCGGAGAGATGGGGCTCTCGGCGGAGCTGACGCGGGATCTCAACGATTGGGCGGATGCCTACACCGCATCGCTCAAGCAGGAGGATCCCGCGCAAAGCGTCTGGACTGAGGAGCAAAGCAAGGCGCACGATGGGATGGCACGATCGCTCGCGATACGCTTGGCGCGCGAGCGGCCGGACATCACCGTCTATATCCTCGAATCTGAAGTCGGTGTTGTCCCTGTCCGCGCGGAGGATGAGCCCTGACGATCGTCGCGTCCGATAACCGCTGCGGAGTATCCGCTTAGGCCAACGTCGCGCCGTCCTTTGCGGAGGTCACCGCCGCTTCGAGATGCTGGACCAGCGCGTCGTCGAGGCCGAGAGTCGCCGCGAGATAGCGCAGGTAAGCCTGTTCCGCCGGCGTATCCGCTTCGATGGCGATCGACGAGGCGAGATAAACCTCGCTCCGCATTTCCGGCGTTGCCGCGGCAGCTGCGAATTGTTGCGGCGACCAGGGCTGCGCGATCTCCTGCTCCAGAAACTGCTGCTCCTCCCCCGAGACGCCAAGCGCGGAGAGACGCCCAAGGATCTGTTGGCGCTCGCGGGCATCGATCAGCCCATCCGACAAGGCCGCGGCGATCATGGCCCGCAGGAGAAGCAGCGCATGGGCGTCCTCAGGCGGCGCGCCGGGAAGCGTCGCGCCCGTGCGGGCCGCTTGCAGAAACTCCGCCGCACGCGTGCCGATGAGCGGCTTGCCGTCTCGGTAATTCGAATAGGCTTTGTAGGCGAGACCGCCGAGCGCGGCCGCCGCGCCGAGCTTGAGCGCGTCGCCCGCCAGTTCGCGGCCGGACTTCGATCCGAGCAGCAGCGTGGCAAGAGCCCCCGCTGCGGCGCCTCCGGCGATCCCTCCCCCTTGATTGCGAAGGAAATCTTTCGCGTGCGAGAGGAGATCGCCGCCTTGCGCCGCATCCGGCGCGGCGCCTGTCACGCCCCTGCCCGCAACAGGTACCGAGCCTGTGCTCTGCGCGGGGTCCGTCCCGCCGGTTCCATTCAACACCAGATCGAGAAGCCGTGTCGGGTCGATCATTAAGGGTCTCCAGCCGCTTGTCCTGAACGAGGCGTAGATAGGAAGCGAGGCCCCGACCTCAAGACCGCGCCCACGAAATATCTCGGACGGGGCCTGCGTCCGGTCCGGCTGTGGGTGCGCGTTCGTCAGGCAAACGGCCCGGCTCATGCGCACCGGCCGCCAAAAACGACGTCCCGCGTCGAAAGCTTTGCCCGATGCGCTTGTCTGGCCACACGAATATGCGCTTAAACGCACCCGGGACCGGGGGAAATCGGGGACCGGGGAAAGTTCGAAAGTCGGGAGCGGGAATGCGGACGCCCAATGCGATTGACTTCTGGCGGGGCGTCGCACTCGTGATGATCTTCATCAACCATGTTCCGGGCATGGTCTATTCGCAGCTCACGCTCCGCGATTATGCCATATCCGACGCGGCCGAGCTGTTCGTCTTCCTGGCCGGATGCTCGCTTGCGTTCGTCGCGGCGGGCAAGGCGGGGCCAAAGCCCGCGGGGCAGGTCGTCGGGCGCCTCCTTTGGCGCGCGTTCGAGATCTGGCGCGCGCAGATCGTCGTCATCTCTGTCGCCGTCGCAATGCTCGGGGCTGGCGCCCTCTATTTCAACGATCCGTTGCTGCTCGAATGGCATGGAGCCAAGCCGGCGTTTTCCGACACCGCGCGCGCTTCGATCGGCCTCGTGCTGCTCACCTACCAGATCGGATACTTCAACATCCTGCCGCTCTATGTGGTGCTTCTGCTGTTGGCGCTCGTGTTCGTCGTGATCGCGCGCCGCTCGCTCGCCGCCGCTCTCGCCGCGTCCTTTGCGCTCTACGCGGCGACGCTCACATGGCAGCTTCAACTGCCGAGCTGGCCCGCGCAAGGCGCGTGGTTCTTCAACCCGCTCTCCTGGCAATTGCTCGTCGTCCTCGGCTTTGCCGTCATCACGCTGCAGCAAACACACTCGACGATGTGGCAGGCCGCCGTCAGGCGTCTCTGGCCGGTATCTGTGGTCGTGGTCGCGATCGGTGCCGTCGTCGTTTGGATCGAATATCGTCCCGATCCGATGGCCGTTCCCGACCCGCGCTTTTTCTTTCTTTTCGATAAGCAATTTCTGTCGCCCGTCCGCATCTTGAACATGGCTGCTCTCGCAATTGCGTTCTATCCGCTGTTTCCTATACTTGCTCGCGCGATGGCCCCCCTCGTGCGGTACTGCAGCAGCTTGGGACGCAATTCGCTCGTCGTGTTCTGTGTGGCCTCGTTGCTCGCCCTCGCCGGTCAGATTGCGCGATACGTGGGCGAGCCGGGTTTTCTGTTCGACACGGGCATCGTGATCGTCGGGCTGGTGGCATTGAGAGTGACGGCATGGATCGCGGAATTGCAGCCTTCGTCCTCCTAGCAAGCGCATGCGCGCTCGCACTGTTCGCTTTCGTTGCGAGGACGGCGCTTCGAGAGCCGGCAGAGCCCGCCGCAATTACGCACGAGGCCGCTCCCGCGAGTTTCGCTCTGGCGGGCGGCGCGCAGGTGCTCTCCGCGCAATGCCGCGTCGAAAGCGTGCCGTTCGAGGGCCGCGCTCCGCTTCGCTCCGTGCGTCGCGCGCTCCTGGAGAGGAGACCGGCCCGCATCGTCGCGTTCGGCACCTCGTCCATGATTGCCGCCGACGCGTCGTCCCCGATCGCAAGCTATCCGAGCGAGCTCGAGCGCGATCTGGAGGCGAATGGGCTTCAGGTGGAGATGATTGCGCGCACTCAGGCGGGTGCGGTGGCAGACGATGCGGCCGAACGCCTGAAGACTGCGATGGCGGCGCTGAGGCCCGACCTGCTCGTTTGGCAGGTGGGCACCGACGACGCCATCGCGCGGATCGATGCGGACGATTTCGCCGACCGCCTGCGCGACACGTTGGGTTGGCTCGCCGCGCACGACATCGACGTCGTGCTCGTCGATCCTCAGTACGTGGCCCGCTTGTCGGACGACGAAGGCTATACCGGCATCGTGGACCAGGTGGCGGCCGTGGCGAGCGAAAAGCGCATCCTGCGGGTCAACCGCTATGAGGCGATGGCCGATCTTGCCCGCGCGCACCCGTCCTGGTCGCGTCTCGCGGGTGACCGCTTCCGTCTTTCCGACATGGGCTACAGATGCGCGGCCGAATACACGGCCGACGCGATCGTCGCCGGCATTCATGCGGCGGTAAAGGCGGAAGGCGGCGAGACGCCCTGAGAGGCGCCGCGCCACCAGTCGGCAGGGCGAAACGCGCGCCCTCAGTTTCGTATCAGGGCGAGAAGCGCACGACCTGATCCTCCCCCAGCCGGAAACGACGGCCGTAGGGCAGGCAGATCCCCGAGCTGACGGAGGCGAGATCCTCAATTCGGTGCTCGGTGCAGTCGCCGGATGGCCGCGACAGGTAGAACTCGGAGTGGAAGAGCCCCTCGGATTCCTTGTTCCGGCTGTCGATGCCGAGCACTTCGAGCTGATGGAGCACCTTCCGGAACTCCTGCTCGGATTGAAAGCGCCGCTGCACGAACGTGACGCCGTTGAGCTTTTCCGTCACGTGACCGTACCGGTCGAGGAGGTTCGCGAAGCTGTCGTAAGGGAACATGCGAAGCACGAACGACGCCACCCAGGGCCTCGGCTCTCCGATGGCTTCGAGCACGCGCGACAGCGTGCGCTCCGTCACGTAGCCGATGGCGCCGGTCGAGATGATGAGGTCGACGCCGCGCAAAGCCTCCCGGCTGGCCTCGGAGAGAGGCTCCTGTTCGAGATTTTGCGTCACGCCCGCATCGATGAGTCCCACGGCGCGTGCGAATTCGACGGCAGGCTGGGACACGTCGCATCCCACGATCTCGACGTCGTGCTTCGGCCAGGATGCGTAGAAATGCCGATCCAGCGCGATCAGCTCGCGGGTCGAGATCTCCGCAGTCTGGAGATCCATGTAGCGCTGCTGAAGGCGGGCGAACTCCAGAGGAAACCGGATGAGGGCCGCGTTGTTGCCGTAGCTGCAGCCGAGATCGAGAACCTTGATCGGCCGCCCTTTTAGATCTTCGAGAGCCGAGATCAAATTGCGGAAGATGCCCTTGGCCAGATCCGGAATGACGTAGTTGAGCCCGCCGAGCACGCGGTAGTATTCGCGCGGGTCCGGGTGCGAATAGATGCTGTCGAAACAGGCCTTCGCGCTGTTGGCTGTTCGCGTTCCGATGCCGTTCCCGAACGGCTTGATGCTGTCTGTATGCTCCATTGGCCTGTTCTCCCTGCAAGCTGATGGGTGGGGTCGAAGACCTGTGAGGTCCTCATGCGATGCCCTCATGGGCGACGGCCGTCACTGCGACGTCCGCAAGAGATGGAAAGGGGCGCATCGAAGGACGAAGCGCTAAGGCCGATCAGGGAGGCGCAAAGGAGAGAGCCGTGTCGACGCGTTCGTGGTCTCCGCGACAGGGAGCGACGCGTGCAGGCTCATGCCAGGTCGGCGGCCGTGTGGGGATCGAGGAGAAAAGGAGTGGGAAGCCGGGGAGCGCGTAAGCGACTTCGGGGGCACGGTTCAGGATAAGACCTGCCTGTCCCGGCCCATCGAGCACCACCACTATCCTTTTCATCGTAGCGTAACGAGAGGCCCGAAGGGGCCTCCAATCTGCTGACGTGTTCGTGTCAGGATATGAATCCGAACGACAAGATCACAATGGCTGACGCGACGAGCGCGAGATCGAAAAGCTTAACACCGCTGGGCATCGTTCGCGTCTCCTGCGCGCTCAACTGGCGGCAGGTTCGGTGCAGCCCGCGAGAGGCGCGCGGCGAAGCGCGTTGGGCAGGGCAGCGAGGCTTTTTGCGGGGAGCTCTGTCGCTGCCGTCAGCGGTCCCGTCGAATAGGGATCGGAGAACGGCACGACCATGACGTGGGCAAAACCTTGGGACTGCGCCGAAGGTAGGCGATGGTCGGGCACGGCCTCGAGGGGAGCGTGATTCATCGGTTCCTCCGTTGAATTAGGTTAATGCCTGAGTTCGTGGGGAGGAACTTGGGGGTTTCGGCCCTAAGCCAGCAATTGGCAAGAGTACGTAGATAGTCCCCCTACGTGATTATACGTATCGCTGGCGGGGCGCCGGGCCTCGGCGACGTAGGGTGCCGTCCCGTTTGGGGACAGCACGATAATAATCTTTTCATTACAATGAGTTGATGAAACTGTATGGTGTCGCCGATGCGAGCGACGACAGACCCGCGGCGCGCGCGCCGCAATTGTGCTCCAAGGGGTGGCAACGGCGCCGCGCCTGCCCGACCCGAAAAAAAATTGAGGGAACCCCGGCATATCCGATGATCGACGCTCGCACGTATCACCGGCTTCTCATCGGCGTGGCCTTCCTCGCGGCCTACGTCGCGCTCGACTACGTGAGCTTCGTGAAGCCCTATCGAGGGCTCGGAATCACCCCTTGGAATCCGCCGCCCGGCCTCAGCATCGCCCTCATTTTTCTCGGCGGCTGGTTTTACGCGCCCTTCGTCCTGATCGCCCCGTTTCTGGCCGATGCGATCGTTCGCGGCTCGGCGCTCGGTGTGGGGCTGGAGCTGGTGCTGTCGCTCGCGGTGGGCGGGACATACCTCGTGGCGGGGCTCGTGCTCCAGCGCATCACGGCCTTCGATCCCAGGTTCCGCTACGTGCGTGATGCCCTGACGTTGAGCGGCGTGGCCGCGGCTGGAGCAACCGTCGCCGCCACGCTTTACGTTCTGATCCTCTTGAGCACCGGAACGATTTTCCAGACCGAGGTGGTTGCGGTCGCATGGCGTGCCGCGCTGGGGGATGTCATCGGCATCCTCGTCATCGCCCCGCTCGTGCTTCTGGCCGTGACCTACCGGCCGTGGCCCGTGCCGGGGCCGCTGGCGGTGGTGCAGTTTCTGACGCTTTTCCTCATGCTGGCCATCGTGTTCGGCTATCGCGAGGCGACCGCGTTCCAGCTCTTCTACCTGCTCTTCATCCCACTGCTCTGGATTGCTCTGAGCTACGGCCCGCCCGGATCGTCTGTTGCGCTTCTCTTTATCCAGCTTGGCCTCATCGTCGGCGCCGAGATCCGCTTCGGGCCGGATCCGGGCCTCGGCGCGCTTCAGGTGCTGATGACCGCGCTCGCCGTCACGGGCCTCATCGTGGGCACCATCGTGGCGGAAAGAGAGGATGCCGCCGCGCGATTGCGGGACCAGCAGGCCGCCATCAACCGGGCCCTGCGCGTGCGCTCGGCTGGCGAGGTGGCGGCCACCATTGCCCATGAGATCAACCAGCCTCTGACCGCGCTCACCACCTATTCCGGGATCGCGTCGAAGGCGATGGAGGAAGGCAACCTCGATCTCGCCAAGCGTGCGGTCGGAAAAATCCACGCCGAAAGCGAGCGCGCAACCGAGGTTCTGCGCGGCATTCGCGAGCTTTTGCGGAAAGGCACGCTCTCGAAGAACCGCGTCGATCTCGTCGCGAAGCTGGAGGAGCTGGAAGCTCTCCTGGGCGAGGATTTGGCCAAGAAGGGCATTCGCCTCTCGATCTCGATCGCGCCAGGGTTCCCGATTATTCGCGCGGATGGGGTTCAACTTCAGCAGGCGACACACAATTTGATCGTCAACGCGGCAGAGGCCA
>DAOMQQ010000041.1:0-15693 GCA_035445405.1 Hyphomicrobium sp. | reverse complement strand
GATCGGGCGTTTCGAGCAGGCCGAGGGCGGCACGCTGTTTCTCGATGAGATCGGCGACATGCCGCTCGAAGCGCAGACGCGCCTGCTGCGCGTGCTTCAGCAGGGCGAATACACCACCGTCGGCGGGCGCACGCCGATCAAGACCAACGTGCGCATCGTCGCGGCCACCCACCGCGATCTCAGAAGCCAGATCCAGCAGGGCCTTTTCCGCGAGGATCTCTATTACCGCCTCAACGTGGTGCCGCTGCGCCTGCCGCCGCTGCGCGAGCGCGTCGAGGACATCGGCGATCTCGTGCGCCACTTCCTGCGCCAGGCCGCGCGCGAGGGCCTGGGCCAGAAGTCGATCGAGACCAGCGCCATCGAGCGCCTCAAGGCGCATCCCTGGCCGGGCAATGTGCGCGAGCTGGAAAACTTCGTCCGGCGCGTCGGGGCGCTTTACACGCAGGACACGCTGACCCAGCAGATCATCGATCAGGAGCTGGTCGAGGCCGTGCCTCAACGGAGTGCGGCCGCCGAGGCCGAGCCCAAGGACATCTCCGAGCTCGTCGAGCGCTACCTCACGCAATACTTTGCGAGCTTCGGGAAGGACCTTCCCCCTCCCGGCCTCTACGACCGGGTGATCCGGCAGGTGGAGCACCCGCTGCTGTCGGCGGCGCTCGCCGCAACCCGCGGCAATCAGATTCGCGCCGCGGAGCTGCTGGGGCTCAACCGCAATACGCTCAGAAGCCGCATCAAGGCCCTCGACATCCGCGTCTTCCGCAGCCCCTTGAATTGAGCCCGGCGGAGGGGCGTTTTCCGCTCGGCGACACGACTTGCACGGCCGGGCGGCGAAAGGCGTTACATTCGCGCAATCCGACGTGGCAGCGCTGCACAGTGGACGGTTTCGCCGCACCGTTGCGTCGCAAGAATGTCACAGTTAGGGTGTCTCAATTGCCCCCTGAACAGCGTGCGCTCCGCCGTAGCGCCCCTCGACGTTGCGAAGAAACCGCGCCGCTCACGAAATCCGTGCTCGGAGAGTGACACGTACGTGGAGACCCGCCAACGGTGCCGGGATTTCTTGGGTCTAAGGACGGAAGACGACATGGCCGGAATTGGCACCCCTGAGAAAGCTGCGTGGACAGGCGCCGCCGCGTCGCCCCTCGACCTGAGCGACCGCGCGTTCTGGACCGGCCTCGTCATCGTTCTTCTCTCGATCGTTGCAGCCCTCGCCACCTATCTGATCCTCACCGGCCTCACGCCCATCGCCCCGCGCGACGAGATCGTGGTCGGCGCGCTGGCTCTGAATGTCCTGCTCATCGCGGCGATGATCGTCGTCATCGCCTGGCAGGGCTACGGCATGTGGCGCGCCTGGCGCGCGAAGCTCGCGGGCGCGCGCCTGCATGTCCGCATCGTGCTGCTGTTCTCGATCATCGCCGCGCTTCCGGCGGTGGTGCTCGCCGCGGCGGCGACGACAACCTTCTCCCGCTCGCTCGATAGCTGGTTCTCCACGCGCACGCGCGCGATCATCGACAACTCGATGGAGATCGCGCAGGCCTACGTCGATGAGCATCGGCAACTCATCCGCACCGACCTCGTCAACATGGTGCGCGACATCGACGCCTCCGCCGACGACATCCCAGGCGACACGGAGGCCTTCCGCCAGCACGTGATGGCGCAGGCCGCTCTGCGCGACCTGCCGACCGCCTACGTGCTCGATAGCGAAGGCAATCCCGTCGTCAAGGCGCTCGAGAACGACGCCATGCCTCTTGCACCGGTGCCGATTTTCTATCTGAGGCAGGCCGACACCGGCCAGGTCGCGATGTTCACGCCGACCGGCACCGCCCAGGTCGCGGCCATCGCCAAGCTCAATCGCTACGAGGATCGCTTCCTCTACGTGACGCGCACGCTGAGCCCGAAGGTGATGGGGCATCTTGCCGAAACGGCCGAGAGCGTCGACGAGTACAACCAGTTGCGGCGCGCACGCGGCGGCCTGCGGCTCGCCCACGCCCTCATCTACACCATGATTTCGATGACCGCGCTGTTGGCGGCCATCTGGGTCGGGCTCTGGTTCGCGGGCCGCTTCGTCGCGCCCATCCGCCGCCTGATCGCGGCGGCCCAGCAGGTCTCGCAGGGCAATCTCGCGGTCGAGCTTCCGGAGCGGCGGGGAGAGGGCGACTTGCGCCGCCTCTCCAACACGTTCAACACCATGACGCGGGAGATCAAGAGCCAGCGCGACGCGCTCGTCACCGCCAACGAGCAGTTGCTCGACCGCCGCCGCTTCATGGAGGCGGTGCTTTCGGGCGTGTCCGCAGGCGTCATCGGCCTCGACAGCCATGACCGCATCACGCTCGTCAGCCGCGCCGCCGAGCAGCTTCTCGCGACGGCGGAAGCCGAGCTCGTGAACAAGAAGCTCGTGGATGTGCTGCCGATGCTGGTGCCCGCGCTGGAACGGCGCGAGGAGCCCGGATCGAAATCGCGCGGCGCCCACGAGGTGGCCGTCACCATCGGCGAGGAGGAGCGCATCTTCGCGGTGCGCGTCACGCGCGAAAAGGCAGGGCCCGGCGACGTCGGATCTGTCGTGACGTTCGACGACATCACCGAGCTCGTCTCCGCGCAGCGCACGTCTGCCTGGGCCGACGTCGCGCGCCGCATCGCCCACGAGATCAAGAACCCGCTGACGCCCATCATCCTCTCGGCCGAGCGCATCCGCCGCAAGTACGGCCGCGTCATCACCGAGGACCGCGAGACGTTCGACAAGCTCACCGCCACGATCGAGCGGCAGGCCGGCGACATCAAGACCATGGTGGACGAATTCGCGTCGTTCGCGCGCATCCCGAAGCCCGTCATGGAGCAGGGCGATCTGCGCGATGCCGTGCAGGATCCCGTGATCCTGTTCCGCGAAAGCCACGGCCGCGTGATCTACACCCTCAAGATGCCGAACGCGCCGCTCAACGGCTCGTTCGACCGCCGCCTCCTGACGCAGGCGCTGACCAATCTCGTGAAGAACGCCACCGAGGCGGTGGAGAGCGCCTCCGAGGCCGAGCCGGGCCGCCAAGGGCGCGTCGAGGTGGAGCTTCGCCGCGATGCGGAGCGCATCGCGATTTCCGTCACCGACAACGGACCCGGATTGCCGAAGCACAACCGGGCGCGCCTGCTCGAACCCTACGTCACGACGAAGGGCCACAAGGGGACGGGATTGGGGCTTGCCATCGTCCAGAAGATCATCGACCAGCACGACGGCACGTTGATTTTCGAAGACGCCGAGCCGACGCGCGACCGCCCGACCGGCGCCTGCGTCACGCTCTCGCTGCCGCTTTCGATCCTGACGGATGCGGAACGGCCGGGCGAGACGGACGACGAGACGCCGAAACGCGCCGCGAACGCCCGCGACATCTGAACACGACACACCGATTGCAAGATTTGCGACGGATCCTTGAGGAGTTTGAGAGATGGCTGCAGACATCCTGATCGTCGACGACGAGGCCGACATTCGCGAGCTGGTATCGGGCATCCTGGAAGACGAAGGACACCGCACGCGGCTCGCCCGCGACAGCGACGAGGCGCTGCGCATCATCGAGGAGCGCCGCCCGCAGCTCGTGATCCTCGACATCTGGCTGCAGGGCAGCCGCCTCGACGGCCTCGAGGTGCTCTCCGTCATCAAGCGCACCTACCCCGAGCTTCCCGTCGTCATCATCTCGGGCCACGGCAACGTCGAAACCGCCGTCACGGCGATCAAGCGCGGCGCGTACGACTACATCGAAAAGCCCTTCAAGGCCGACCGGCTCGTGCTCGTCACGCTGCGCGCGCTCGAAGCCTCGTCGCTCAAGCGCGAGGTGCGCGAGCTCAAGGAGCGCTCGACCGTCTCCGCCGAGATGATCGGCAAGTCGCCCGCCATCAATCAGTTGAAAGGCGCCATCGACCGCCTCGCGCCCACCAACAGCCGCATCCTGATCCGCGGTGCGTCCGGCGCCGGCAAGGAGCTCGCCGCGCGCCTCCTGCATCAGAAATCGCACCGCGCGGACGGGCCCTTCATCGTCCTCAACGCGGCCTCGATGGCGCCCGACCGCGTCGAGGAAGAGCTGTTCGGCACCGAGGATCGCTCGGGCGGCCCGCGCAAGGTCGGCGCGCTCGAAGAGGCGCACGGCGGCACGCTCTACATCGACGAAGTGGCCGACATGCCGATCGAGACGCAGGGCAAGGTGCTGCGCGTCCTCGTCGAGCAGAAGTTCCAGCGCATCGGCGGCGCGCAGAAGGTGTCGGTGGATGTCCGCATCGTGTCGTCCACGAGCCGCGACCTCGAACGCGACATGAGCGAGGGCCGCTTCCGCGAGGATCTCTATCATCGCCTGAACGTGGTGCCTCTGCGCGTGCCGGGTCTCGCCGAGCGCCGTGAGGACATCCCCGATCTCATCCAGTATTTCGTGAGCCAGCTCTCGCAGGCCTCGGGCCTCGCGCCGCGCCGCATCGGCGAGGACGCGATTGCCGTGCTCCAGGCGCACGACTGGCCCGGCAACGTTCGCGAGCTGAGAAACAACATCGAGCGCCTGATGATCCTCGCCGGTGGCGATCCCTCGACCGTCATCACCGCCGACATGCTGCCCGACGAGATCGGCTCGAACGTCCCGCTCCCCGTCAACGGCGGCGCCGAGCACTTGATGAGCCTGCCGCTGCGCGAAGCGCGCGAGATCTTCGAACGCGAGTATCTGCTCGCGCAGATCAACCGTTTCGGCGGCAACATCTCGCGCACGGCCGAGTTCGTCGGCATGGAGCGCTCCGCGCTGCACAGGAAATTGCGCGCGCTCGGCGTCTCGTCGGATCAGCGCGGCAGCGAACTCAAGATCGGCTGATCGGCCGAGGCGCGGAGAAAGTCATGACGCGGGTCGTCTATGTCAACGGGCGGTATCTGCCCTATGCCCAGGCGGGCGTCCACGTCGAGGATCGCGGCCTCCAGTTCGCCGACGCGATCTACGAGGTGTGCGAGGTGAGGGACGGGGCGCTCGTCGACCGGACGCGCCACATGGAGCGCCTCGAACGCTCGCTCGCGGAGCTCGGCATCCGCCAGCCCATGTCGCGGGCCGCGCTCTCGATCGTGCTCTCGGAAACCGTCCGCCGCAATCGCGTGAGGACGGGCCTCGTCTATCTGCAGATCAGCCGCGGCGCCGCGCCGCGCGACTTCCCCTTTCCGCGGTCCGACGTCGCGCCCACCGTGATCTGCCTCGCCCGCAGCCTCGACGGCGCGGCGCGAGAGGCCCGCGCCAGCGTCGGCATCGCGGTCGAGACCATGGCCGACACGCGCTGGGCGAGGTGCGACATCAAGACCGTCATGCTGCTCCCCGCGGTTCTCGCCAAGGAGGCCGCCGCGAAGGCGGCGGCCCAGGAGGCCTGGTTCGTCGACCGTGACGGTTTCGTAACGGAAGGCGCCTCCAGCAACGCGTGGATCCTCGACAAGGACGGTGTGCTGGTCACCCGCGCGCTCGGGCCCGAGCTGCTGCCCGGCGTGACGCGAAAAACCCTTCTTGACCTGCTCGTTCGGGAAAAAATCCCACTAACTGAACGACCGTTCCGCGTCGAGGAGGCCATTGCCGCGCGCGAGGCGTTCGTGACGTCCGCCTTCGGCCTCGTGATGCCGGTCGTAAAGATCAATGGGGTTGCCATCGGTGACGGACATCCTGGAAAATTGACGCGTCGTCTGCGCTCAAACTTTCATCAGGTTGCCGAACTTTGTCGCTGAAGGCTGATCTTGACCATTCTTGCAGTTGTCGGCGCGGGATCGCGCGCCTATTGTCTCGTCATCAATGTATGTTAGCTGCTCCTAAATCGCGGATTGCTCGGCACGTTCGCGGCGGCTTTTGATTACGACGTCGCCTGTGACCGTCGCCCAAGTTCAAAGTCCAGGAAGAGGCTAAAAAAAGAGGCAACGGACTATGGCCGCAGATCGCGCTCAGAACCTCCAGGACACCTTCCTCAATCACGTCCGCAAAAGCAAAACGCCCCTCACGATCTTTCTCGTCAACGGCGTCAAGCTTCAGGGTATCGTGACCTGGTTCGACAATTTTTGCGTTCTCCTTCGCAGAGACGGCCACTCGCAGCTGGTCTATAAGCATGCGATCTCGACCATCATGCCGGGTGCGCCGGTCCATTTGATGGAAGCCGAGTCCGACGGACAGTAAAAAGGTAGGCGTCCGATAGACGATCACAGCACGAAGCCGGGGAAGAACCCGGCCCGCGAAGACGCGAAGAAAGAGAAATACGCTGGCGGCGAGGCGATGCGGGCGGTGGTGCTCGTGCCGGTGCTGTCGCGTGCGCGCACGGGAGATGAGGACGCGCCGCGCAGCATGCGGAGCGTCTCGCTTCATTCCCCCGAGGACCGCCTCGCGGAATCGACGGGCCTCGCGGAGGCCATCGATCTCGATATTGCGGAAGCCCGTCTCGTGCCCGTGCCCCAGCCGCGTCCCGCGACGCTGTTCGGCTCAGGAAAGGTCGAGGAGATCGCGACCCTCGTCAAAGAGGCGGAAGCGGGCCTCGTCATCGTCGATCACACCATAAGCCCCGTCCAGCAGCGCAATCTGGAGCGCGCGTGGAAGGCCAAGGTGCTCGACCGTACGGGCCTCATTCTCGAAATCTTCGGCCGTCGCGCCCGCACGCGCGAAGGCCGTCTCCAGGTCGAGCTCGCCCATCTCACGTATCAGAAGGGCCGCCTCGTGCGCGCCTGGACCCACCTCGAGCGCCAGCGTGGCGGACGCGGTTTCCTCGGCGGCCCGGGCGAAGCGCAGATCGAACTCGACCGGCGCATGCTCGACGAGCGCATCATCGCCATCCGCCGCGAGCTCGAAGGCGTCGTGCGCACGCGCGAGCTGCACCGCAAGGGGCGCCGCAAGGTGCCCTATCCCGTCGTCGCCATCGTCGGCTACACCAACGCCGGGAAATCGACGCTCTTCAATCGGCTTACTCAAGCCGGCGTGATGGCGATGGATCAGGTGTTCGCCACCCTCGATCCCACCATGCGCGAGGTGCGCCTCGGCTCCGGTCGCCGCATCATCCTCTCCGATACGGTGGGCTTCATCTCCGACCTGCCGACACAACTCGTGGCCGCCTTCCGCGCGACCCTCGAAGAGGTGATCGAGGCCGATCTCGTACTCCACGTGCGCGACATCGCCCACGCGGAGACGGACGCGCAGGCGGTGGACGTCGAGCACGTCCTGCGCGATCTCGGGATCGACACCGATGCGGCCGCGGGCCCGATCCTCGAAGTCTGGAACAAGGTCGATCTGCTTTCGCCGGTCACGCGCGAGGAGGCAGAGGCCGCCGCCCGATTCCGGTCCCACAAGCCTGTTTTGATCTCGGCCGTGAGTGGCGATGGCCTCGACCGTCTGCTGGCCCGCATCGACGCCCGGCTCGGCGCCGCCGACGAGATCGTGAGCGTCCGGGTCCCCGCGAGCGAAGGGCGTCTCATGGCCTGGCTGCACGAGAATGCGGAAGTCATTGCGCGTGAGGCGAACGACGACGGAACGCTGGACGTTCGCGTGCGTATTGCTTCCGAGAAGAAGCTGCGTCTCCTGAACGCGCTCGAGCGCGCAGGTCTCACGCCGAACGCATAAGGCAGCCGGACCCACTCTCGCCGCCTGCCCTCCGAAGGAGGCCTCGATGGCGACACGTGAGACGCGATGCTGCGTGGTGGGTGGCGGACCGGCCGGTTTGATGACCGGGTATCTGCTGGCGCGGGCCGGCGTCGATGTCGTCATTCTCGAAAAGCACGGCGATTTTCTCCGCGACTTTCGCGGCGATACCATTCACCCGTCCACGCTCGACATCATGGACCAGCTCGGTCTGCTCGACCGTTTTCTCACGCTCCCCCACCAGAAAGTGCCGCGTCTCTCGGCCCAGTTCGGCGACGAGCAGGTGAGGATCGCGGACTTCTCGCATCTCCCCGTACGCGAGAAGTACATCGCGCTGATGCCGCAATGGGACTTTCTCAACTTTGTGGCAGAGGAGGGCGCGCGCTATGCGGGTTTTCGCCTCCTCATGGAAACGCAGGCGACCGGCCTCGTCGAAAAGGATGGCGTGGTTGTCGGCGTGCGCACCAGCGGGCCGGACGGCGAGAGGGGCGAGGTGCGGGCCGATCTCGTGATCGGGGCGGACGGGCGTGGCTCGCGTCTGCGCGACGAGGCCGGCCTCGAAGCGCACGATGCCGGCGCGCCGATGGATGCGCTCTGGTTTCGTTTGCCCCGCATGCCGCACGACAATGACGAAACGATGGGCCGCTTCGGCGCGGGCACGCTCCTCGTGCTGCTCTACCGCGGCGATTATTGGCAATGCGCCTATGTGATTGCGAAAGGCGAATTCGAAGCTCTGAAAGCGGGCGGGCTCGAGGCCTTCCGAAAGACGGTGGCTGCCGCGTCTCCGTTCGAGGCCGCACGCTTGGACGCGATCCGCGACTGGAGCGATGTGAACCTGCTCACCGTGCGCGTCGACCGGCTCGAGCGATGGTATCGGCCGGGCTTCCTCGCCATCGGCGATGCCGCCCATGCCATGAGCCCGATTGGCGGCGTGGGCGTGAACCTTGCCGTGCAGGATGCCGTCGCCGCCGCCAACCGGCTCGCGCGGCCGCTCGATGCGCGCTCGGTTTCTCTCGCGGATCTCCGGGCCGTGCAACGCCGCCGCGAGTTTCCGACATGCGTCACGCAGCGGCTTCAGCTCGTGATGCAGAACCGCATCGTTGCGCCGATGCTGAAGACGCGCCAGGCGCCGACGCCGCCGCTGCCCGTGCGCCTCATGCAGCGGTTTCCGATCCTTCAACGGATCCCGGCGCGTATTCTCGGCCTCGGCGTCCGCCGCGAGCGCGTGGCGAACGTCATCGTGCGTGCCGACTGTTGAAATCGTCGGGAGGACCGTCATGCCGCCGAAGACGCCCGGGAAGGCCGCGGACAATTCACAGCCGAAGCTGCTCGCAGGCGGCAATCCGCAGATCGCAAAGGGCTCGGGCGACGCGCCGGTCCAGGCCTACATCGCGGCCATGCCGGGCTGGAAGCGCGACGTCGGACAGCGCATCGACGACATCGTCGAACGCACCGTTCCGGGCGTGCAAAAGGCGGTGAAATGGAACTCGCCGCTCTATGGCATGGACGGCAAGACGTGGTTCCTCGGCGTCCATTGCCTGACGAAATACGTAAAAGTCGCCTTCTTCCGTGGCGCGTCGCTCACCCCCGTTCCGCCCGTCGCCTCCAAGCAGGAGCACGTCCGCTATTTTCACATCACGGAAGGCGAGCCGTTCGACGAAAAGCAATTCGCCCGCTGGGTCAAACAGGCGAGCAAGCAGCCCGGCGAAAAAATGTGAGCGTCGAGCCGCTCAGGTCCGCTCGCGCGCTTTCGCTTCGTCCCACAGCGCGTCCATTTCCGCGAGCGTCGAGCCCTCGGGTGTGCGCCCATCCTCCGCGAGCCTCTGCTCGATATGCGCGAAGCGGCGCATGAACTTGCCGTTGGCCCCGCGCAACGCCGCTTCCGGGTCGAGCTTGAGATGTCGCGCCACGTTCGCCATCACGAAGAGGAGATCCCCGAACTCTTCCTCCACCTTGGCCTGGCGTTCGGCGCTGCGATCCGGATCCGAGCCGCGCGGATCGGCGGGGAGGGCAACCTCGGCAAGCTCGCCGATTTCCTCGCGAAGCTTCTCGAATACGGGCGCAAGCGTCGGCCAGTCGAAGCCGACCTTTGCTGCTTTGTCCTGCAACTTGACGGCGCGCGTGAGCGCCGGCAGTCCCACCGGCACGTCGGCGAGCAGTTCTCCTCCCCCTTGTGGGGAGGGGTTGGGGGTGGGCGGATGCCCGACAGCCGCTGTTCTGGACTCCCCCCCTCCCTGACCCACGAGGGGGGAGGGACGGCGCGCTGCCTCTTTCGCCGCTTTCTCCTCCGCCTTGATCCGCGCCCAGAAGCCTTCGGCCATTCCCGCCGAACGCGCGTCCGCATCGCCGAACACGTGCGGATGGCGGCGGATCATCTTGGACGTGATGGCCTCCACCACGTCATCGAATGCGAACGCGCCTTGCTCCTCGGCCAGACGCGCGTGATAGGCGACCTGCAGCAGGAGATCGCCAAGCTCGTCGCGGAGATCGACGAGGTCCCCGCGCGCAATCGCATCCGCCACCTCGTACGCCTCTTCGATGGTGTAGGGCGCAATCGTCGCGAAGGTCTGTTCGAGATCCCACGGGCAGCCCGTTTCGGGCGTGCGCAGCGCGGCCATGATCTCGATGAGGCGGGCGATGTCTTTGGAGGGTGTCATGCAGGGCCGGGTCCTCGCGGTTCGGAAATCACGAGGCGTCATGACATGCTTCCGAGCGCGACTCCAGGCGTGCGCGCCTCTCGCCCGGGCGGAAATAGCAGGCTCCTGCCATTGTGCGTCCCCGCCACGGCGCGTTAAACCTCGGAGCGTGAGGGCGGCGGGACGAGGGGTGCCGCCGTCTGGGGCGCATCCGAGGGGGAGGGGCCATGATCGTCGTACGCATCTTGCTCAACGGACTGATCATGGCCGCCGAACTCGCCGCCGTGCTCGCCGTCGCCTATCTCGGCTATACGCAGCCGTTCCTCTTTGCGGCCGGAACCGCGGGCCTCGCCGTCGTCTTGGGGCTCCGGCTCGAAATCGCACGTCTGCGGCACGAGCTGCCGTTCTATTTCGAGGGCGCACGCGCCCCGCGTTTCATCTTGGTGCCCCTGGTAGGGAGCGTGGAAGCTTTGATGAAGGGCGTGCTTGCCGGCCTCGCCGCGCTCTTCACATTTGCCGGCACCGACAGCGATCGCCTGTTCTGGGTCGCGGTGGTGTTCGCCATCGTCACCTATGCCGGCGCGAGCATTCTGAGGGGGCTGTCGGTTTCGTTTCGAGCCGAGCCTTGTCGCTGGGGCTTTTTCAGGCTCGGCCCGCCGCTCGGGCTCGCGTTCTCGGCCGGCATGACCGCCCTGATCGGGCTCGGTCTCATGACGTCGCCGAGCGTGAGCGAGATCGGCTGGCGGCTGGTATGGGAGCTGCCGGAGCGTCCGTCGATCAGCCAGGTGAGCGAGCTGTTCTTCCAGATCAAGCAGGCGTTCGACGATTTCGTCGTGATGCTGCTCAGCCAGGTCATGTCGCGGGAGTGGGCGCGCGTCGCGGCCATTGCGGTGAGCGTGAACGTTCTGACCGGCTTCGTCGCGTCGCTCTACGCGACCGTCATTGCCGCCGTCGTGCGCGCGGCGGAAGAGCGGCTGCCGTAAGATCAGCGGCCGCTATGCCCGCGGCGTCTCCAGGTTACGGCGCAGGCGCTGGATCCACGCCCAAGACCGAATTCAAGCCGCAAGCGCACCAATTCCCCAGATGCTCGTCATTCGCATAATATATATTATGGAAAATATCAGATCTTAACAATTTTAAATGAATGGCTTGAGGCTACATAAGAATGGGCCGTAGCGCTCGTTGCCGCCACGGCCCGCTGTCACCTTACGACTTTTCAGCTTTCTCGAAATTGTCGGCCACCAGCCGGTCGAGCAGCTGCACGCCCCAGCCTGAGGCCCAGCTCGTGCTGATCTCGCTCTTCGGCGCGTCCATGGCCGTGCCCGCGATGTCGAGATGCGCCCACGGCATGTCCTTCTTGATGAAGCGCCCGATGAACGCCGCCGCCGTGCACGCGCCGCCCCAGCGCCCGCCGATGTTCTTCACGTCCGCGTTCCGGCTGTCGATCAGCTTGTCGTAGGACTTGTCGAGCGGCATCCGCCACACCTTCTCGCCCGTGGCCTTCGAGGCAGCGAGAAGCTGATCGGCGAGCTTGTCGTCGTTCGCGAACAGACCGGCGAAGTCCTTGCCGAGTGCAACCATGATGGCGCCCGTGAGCGTCGCGAGGTCGATGACGAAGCGCGGCTTGAAGCGCTCCTGCGCATACCAGAGCACGTCCGCAAGTACGAGACGGCCTTCGGCATCCGTGTTGAGGATCTCGACCGTCTGCCCCGACATCGAGGTCACGATGTCGCCCGGGCGCGTCGCCGTGCCCGACGGCATGTTCTCGACGAGGCCGATCAGGCCGACCGCGTTCACCGGCGCCTTGCGTGCGGCGAGTGCATACATGAGGCCGGTCACGGCAGCCGCGCCGCCCATGTCGCCCTTCATGTCTTCCATGCCGGCCGAGGGCTTGATCGAGATGCCGCCCGTGTCGAACACGACGCCCTTGCCGATGAAGGCGAGCGGCTTCGCGCGCTTCGACTTCGCGCCGTTCCACTGCATGACCGCGACGCGCGCAGGCCGTGCGCTGCCGACCGAGACCGAGAGCAGCGTGTTCATGCCGAGTGCGGTGAGCGCCTCGTCGTCCAGGATCTCGACCTCGAGGCCGAGACGTTCGAGCTCCTTCACGCGATCGGCGAATTCCACCGGACCGAGAACGTTCGCCGGCTCGTTGACGAGATCGCGGGCGAAATGGATGCCATCGGCGACCGCCCGCTTGGCTTCGAACGCCGCGCGCGCCTTGTCGGGATCGGCACAATGGACGACGAGCTTTTCGAGCGTATCCCCGTTCGCTTTCTTGTCGCCGCCGTTGCCGTTGTTCCCCCCCTCGCCGTTTCCGTTGCTCTCGCCCTTCTTCTTGTACTTCTTGAACGTGTAGTGGCGGAGCAAGGCGCCGAAGGCGAGGTTCGCAGCTAGAACGTCGGGTTTCACGCCCGCGCCGGCAACTTCGGCGACAAGGCTTGCCTCGGTCGTCTTGCGCGCCGTGATCTGGCCCAGCGCATAGCCGCCGAGCGTCGCCCAATCGCTGTCCGAATGCTCCGCCGCGTTGCCGGCGCCCAGAAGCACCACCCGCTGGCAGTCGAGTTTCTGCGGCGCCAGAATTTCGATGGCGCTCTTTTGCTTGCCCTTGAAGCTCGCCGCCTCGGCGGCTTTCAACAGAAGGCCCTGAGCCTTCGTGTTGAGGCTCTGGACGGTGGGCGAGAAGGCAAGCTCCTGCCCGGCAAGAACGGCAAGGGTGGACGCGGGCGCGGCATCCAGGCGGGCGAAGCTGATTTCAAGCGGGGCGGTCATCGTTCGGTGGTGCTCCTCGTGCGGGAAAAAATGTGCGGGTATGAAGCGTGGGCCCGCGCGTCGAGAGCGGGGCGAAACGGGCGTCGAGGCGGAGAGCCGCCGGTCGTGGAGACACGGAAGGCCATCGGCCAGCGCGAAGGCGGGAATGTTTTTCGATCTTCGCTGTGGAAATTAGACGCTCACGGGCGAAGTGCAAGCTGCAGAAGGCTGAAATCTCGGCCCGGAGCCTTAATATCCCCTCGCCCGGGACACAGGCGGCAGGGATGAGCGTCCCGTGCTATCGGCTTGGGCCGGAGCCGAATTTCCGCCATTGTGGCATGGAAGGACGGCATAGGGCCGATTTGGGCCCGAGCGGGGGAACAGCGGGCATCACGGGCGGCGGGGCGCTCCGGCCGCGAGGCGCAGGGTCTGCCTCGCACGTCGGCAGCTCCGGCCGGCTGCGTGCTCCGAGCGCAAGCGGTATCGACGTCGGATGACGATCATCTCGCGATATATCTTTCGTCAGACGACGGGTGCGCTCCTCATCGTGCTCCTGTCGCTCACGGGTATCGTGTGGATTTCGCTCGCGCTCCGCGAGCTCAACGTCGTGACGAGCAAGGGTCAGAGCGCGCTGACCCTAATCCAGATGACCACGCTCGGACTGCCGGGTTTCATCGCCGTGATCACCCCGTTCGCGCTGCTGATCACGGCCATTCACGCCTTGAACCGTCTCAACAGCGACAGCGAGATCATCGTTCTCACGGCCTCCGGTGCCACCATCTGGACCGTCGTGAAGCCCATGGTCGGACTAGCGCTGCTGGTGATGGGCTTTCTCGCCTTCGTCAATCACATCGCCATGCCGTGGAGCCTCCAGCACCTGCGCACGAAGGTGATCGAGGTGCGCACGAATCTTCTCAGCCAGGTGATCCAGCCGGGGAGATTTTCAAGCCCAGAACAAGGGCTTACCGTGCACATCCGGGAGCGGAGCCTCGACGGCACGCTCCACGGGCTCGTCATGCACGACTCGCGCGACGAAAAGCAGGTGCAGTCCTACCTCGCCGACCGGGCCGTGCTCGTCGATTCCGAAGGTGGCGCGTATCTCTTCATGATGGACGGTCACATCATTCGCCGCTCGGGAGGCGTGACCGAGCCGTCGCAGATCATCGAATTCGAAAAGTACGCCGTCGACCTCGACCGCTTCGAGGAGCGCCGCGACCAGACCATTCAGCTGCGCCCCCGGGAGCACTACACGGGCGATCTGATCGCCCCGGACGAGACGAACTCCTACTATGCGCGCGATCCCGGACGGTTCCGCTCCGAGTTGCATGAGCGGTTTTCCAATATTCTCTACCCGCTGGCGTTCGTCCTGATGGCGGTGGCCGGCGTCGGGCAGGCGCAGAGCACGCGCCAGAGCCGTAACACGCGGATGGCCATCTGTTTTCTGTCGGGGGTCGGCGTACGGCTCTCGGGCCTTGCGGCCACCAACCTCGTCACCATCAATGCCAGTGCCGTCCCCCTCCTCTACATCATTCCCCTGGCGGCCATCGCTTGGTCGCTGATGCGGATCATGCAGGGCGCACGAACCTCGAAGCTCCAGATTTGGCTGGAGCGGACGCAGGAGAGGCTGGCCGAGGTCTGGCAGCGCCTTCGACAGCGCGGTCTCCGCCGCGCGCAGACTGTCCCCGCCGGACACGGGAGCTGATCCATGTCCGGCAACCACACCCTTTCGGTCTATATCGGGCGGCGGTTTCTGACCGCGATCTTCGGCGTGTTCGGGCTCTGCTCGATCCTGATTTTCATGATCGATTTCGTGGAGCTTTTGCGCCAGGCGGGGAAGTACGGCAGCGTGCCGGCCTGGCTTCTGGCCTGGATCACGCTTCTGCGGCTGCCCGCCTACACCGAGATCCTGCTGCCGTTCGCGATCCTCGTCGGGTCCATCGGCGCGCTCCTTATGCTGGCGCGCAAGAGCGAGCTCGCGGTGATGCGCGCGGGTGGCATGTCGGTGTGGGAGTTCCTCCGGCCGGCGCTGGTGGTGGCCTTCGGGCTCGGGATCCTGAGCTCGGTCGCGTTCAATCCGCTGGCCGCCGGGGCCCGCGACCGGGCCGAAGACCTTTACGCCGAGGCGTTCGATCGGGAGTTGCAGCTCCTAGGAAAGGGGTCCGGACCGTGGCTCCGCCAGGATGGGCCGGACGGTCAATCGGTGCTGAGCGCGGCATCGGTCCAGCGTCAGGGAACGGAGCTCCGCTCGGTCACGGCTTTCGTCTACGACCGGAACGGGAAGTTCGCCGAACGCGTCGATGCCCGCACCGCGACCCTTGAGGAAGGCTTCTGGGTGCTCGAGCAGGCCATGGTCTCGGGCGTCGGCCGTCAACCAGAATCCTACCCCACGTACCTGTTGTCCACATACCTTTCGCCAGAGCGCGTAGCCGACGCTTTCGGCAGCGTGATCTCGCTCTCGTTCTGGGAGCTTCCAGATCTCATTTATATCACTGAAAAAGCGGGTCTTTCAGCCGCGCAATTGCGCATCCAATACGAGCTCCTGCTGAGCCGCCCCATGCTGTGCGTCGCGATGGTTTTTTTGGCGGCCACTGTGTCGTTGCGGTCCTTCCGCTCTGGGGGCATCCAGACTATGGTCGTCACCGGAATGGCTGGGGGCTTCGGGTTTTTCCTTTTTGCTGAAATATCAAGGCAAATCGGGACGGCTGGCCTCG
>DAOMQQ010000040.1:0-16159 GCA_035445405.1 Hyphomicrobium sp. | reverse complement strand
TCGCCAAGGTGGAATCCGAGCCCCGCTTCGAGGGCCGCCAGATGGTGATGGTCCTCGCGCCGAAGTAGCGGCTGAGAGACTTGATTTCGAGAGGGCGGCTGCTCACGCAAGCCGCCCTTTGTGTTTTCGGCCTCAATACGCCTGCTGCACCTTGGACTTGTGCTGGTCGTAGCGCATGGCGCGGCGCGTGCGCTCCCAATCTCCCTCTTCGAGCGACGCAGCGGCTTCCCGCGACCGCTCCTCGAGCTTGTCGAGCGTGGAAATGGAGGCCGCCGGCGCGGGCGCGCTGCCGGAGCCGAATATGGTCTTGTTGCGGCTCAGGAACGATGCGTTGTCCATCAGCACCTGGCGGGCGGCCGTCACATCCCCCTGGTTGCGCAGCTCCATGGCCCGCTCGCTGTTCTCGGTCGCGATTTGCTCGGTGACTTGGCTCATGACGGCCTTGTTGAGGCTCGCCTCGGCCTCCTTTGCGTCCTCGGTGAAGCGCGCCTTTACGGCTGTCGCAACCGCATCCCGCGCTCCGCTGTCGAGATTGAGATACGCGACATCCACATGCGCCACCTCTTCCGCGCGGACGCTTTTATGCGGCACGGTGGGTTCGAGTTCCACGACGACATAGCGCTCGTTCTCGGCCTGGAGCTGCGCGAGGGTCACCGTCACGCGGCTCCCCGCGATCTCCGCGTCGCGCCCGAGCACGCGCGTCGGCCGGAAGCCCGCCTTGCACTCGATGGTGATCGTGATGTCGCGCGCCGCAATCGAAAGCGCGTCGCCAAACTCGCGGTCGAAGACCTCGGCCAGATCGCTCGGCCGCTCCACGAACACGTGGTTGCCGTCGCTGACGGCCGCGAGGCGCTGCATCAGCTCGTCGTTGTATTCGAGCCCAAGACCGATGGTGGAGACAGAGATGCCCTTGCCCGCAAGGGCTCGGCCGAGATCCGCCACCTCCCGGGTAGAGCTGGGGCCGACGTTGGCGAGCCCATCCGACAGCAGCACGACGCGGTTCACCTGCATATCGGACCGATGCGACTTCACCTGCTCGCCGCCTTCCTTGACGCCGGCATAAAGCGCGGTCGTGCCTGTCGCGGAAAGGCGGTTGATCGCGCGTTCCGCATCATCCCGCTTGGTGCCGAGCCGCCCCGCAGGAAGCAGCACGTCGACGTCGTGATTGTAGGCGACGAGCGAGACGATGTCCTCGGGCCCAAGCCGTTCTAACGCCGCCTCGACGCCCTTCTTCGCCGCCTCGAGGCGCTCGCCGTGCATCGAGCCGGACCGGTCGATCACGAGCGCCACGTTGATGGGAGCCCGTCGATCCCGCTCACGCGCCGCAAGGGCCTTGAGCGAAAGCCGGAGATAGATCTTGTCTTTGGCCGTCGTGTCGATGACGGCATGACCGAGCTCTGCGGCGAGGCGAACCTCGGCCGCACGGATTTCTGTTCCGGTCGAAAAGAACGCCGCGGAAAAAGCGGCAAGCCCCAACAGCGGCGAGACGGTGCGCACGAACGACATGGGAAATCTCCTCATGGCAAAACGAGCCCACACGATAAATGCGTACACGGGCGGAATAATGCGGATGCCGTGTCGGAACGGGGCAGAGGCGATGGCCAAAAAAAGATCGTCAGCAAGCTGCCGATCGGCCACACCGCACGATGACATAAGGGCCTCACCCTACCGCACGCGCATGACACGCGGCGCACGCTCGCTGCACACAAAAAAAGGCGCGAAGCGCCCGGGAGCAAAGCGACCCGCGGCCAGTGCCGCGGCCATCCGCAAAGCACGACGTCTCTTATTCGAAGCTTCCCGCAGCTTGCGTACGAAACAAAAAAATCAATTCAGCGTGCGCTTTGCGTCGCCGAGGCCGGCCTGCTGCACGGGCACGCGCTGGAGCTGATGGAACAGCGACTGAAGCTGCATCCAGTCCGCGCTGCTCCGGCGCGGATTGCTTTGCAGCCCGTTGAGGAGGCTTTGCGCGGTCGCCAGAAGGAGCTTCTCGTCCCCGGCAAGGATCTCGTTCGCGTTGTCCGGCTCGAGTTGCTCGACGAGCCCGCCGAGCGCCCGCTCGTACGGCCCGTTCGGCAGCAGCATCACGACGCCCCAGTTCTGCTCGAGATCCTCCGCAGCGGCATTGAGAAGCCGCTGCTTCCAGCCATCGCCGGGACGAAGCGCCTGGTCTTCCCGCGAGAACGCGCGGTCGACTTCGCGGCGCGCTTCGTCGTCGCCCTGCGCCAGATAATGATCGAGGCCACGCTGCGTGCGGCGCAGCGCATAGAAATCCTCGCTCGCCTGCCCGGCCGCTCCAAGCACCTGGCTGTCGAGCAGGAAGTAGCTTTCCGCATCGACCCCGAGCGGATCGATCAGCGCCGTCATCGCGCGCACACGCTCGTCCTCGTCGCTGTGCTTCGCGCCCGCCTTCTGCGTCTGATCCGTCAGGGCAAGCTGTTGCTCGGTGAGCGCACCGCCGAACCCAGCCTGGCGCGGCCCCGCGAGACGCGCCTGCTCGGCTCCACGCGCCATCTCGCGCGCGCGGATGCGCGCCAGCGTCTTGTAGAGATCCTTGTGCACGAAGTAACTCTCCGTGCCTTTGACGCGCTGCACGAGCGAGAACGTCGCGCCCGTGTTCAGGACGTTGAGCACGGCGGGGCGCACGTCGTCGTCCACATCGTCGAGATCGATCTGCGACGTGAACCCGCGATCCTCGTCCATCGGCACCAGCGCGCCCATCACCGCATCGCACGACGCCCCGATGTCCGGCAGCAGCGCGACGACGAGTTGATCCTCGAACTGGTCGAGCGCCAAGCCACGCTCGGCCTTGTCCGGATTGCGCTCGAGCTCGCGCTTCACCACCGTGTTGAGGAATTCCAAAAGTTCCGAGCGCACGAGATAGTGCCCCGGCTGCGCGCCCCGGCGCACCGCCCCGATCACGGCCCCTGCGTTGAGAACGCTGCGCACCTGCACCGCCGTCTCGGGATCCAGCTCGTCGAGACGCACCTCGTTCGAATAGCCTTCGACGTTTTCGATCGGATGCATGGATTGCACGACGATCCGCGCCTTGCGGAACGTATCCGGCAAGAGCGCCGCCTCGATCATCGCGTTCAGCTCTTGCGAATTGCGCGCCTTGAGACTCGGCACGTCCGAAAGCGGCGAGCGCACGGCGTTGGCGCCGAACAGTCCGCTCATAAAGATCAGCGCGTCCATGCCGATCGCGATCGCAAGCGCGAGGTACGCCAGCGAGTTGCCGTCCTGGAATGCATTGAGCGACACCACGAAGTTGTGGGCCTTGTCGTCACGATTGAGATCGATGGCCGAAAGCCGGGCACCCATGGCGGACGAATCCGCGCTCGGCAGCCCCGAATCCTGCAGGCACTTGCGCCCGAACCCGAGCAGCGGATCGACACCGCCCACCGTGGGCAGCTTGTCGCCGCCCGCACAGTTCGCCTCGAACGCCTTCAGACCCGCGTTGAGCGCAAGGACCACCGCGGCCGCCTCGACCGCCTGCTTGGGATCGCAATCGATGTCGCGCACGCGCTCCTTCGTAGCGTCCGTCGAGATCATCGCGTCGTAGAGTTGCACGCAGTGCTGATGCAGCGACCCGAGGCGCTCCGCATCCGGCTGCTGCCGGAAGTCGGCCCGCGCCCGTTCGAACGCGGCACGCACACGCGCCGGATCGACCGTCTGTCCCTCCTGCCCGAGCTGCGAAGCCTCCGACGCCGCGATCCGCTGGCCGGCGGTGTCCGCCTCGCCCTTCAGCTTCGCAAGCTCGCCATCGACGCCCGCAAGCTCCCGCTCGATCTCCGTGACACGCGTATCGACCGCGCCCAGGCGCTTCTCGGCGTCGCGCACGCGCTCCTCGCCGATTTTGTAGTAGTCCCGCAGCCGGCCCAGCTCGCCCATGCGCTCGCGATACATGGGGCCCCGCCCGGTCTTCAGGGTGCCTTCGACGCCCTTCTCTTCCGCCATCGCTTCCACACGCTTGGCATCCACCTCGCGTGCCCGGGCATCGAGTTCGCTTTTCTTGCCCGCAAGGTCGGCCGCAAGCCCCGGCCGCTCAGCCTTGAGGCGCGAGAGCTCGTCCGTCAGCACGATCTTCTTCGCTGCAAGTCCGGCCTGGCCGCTCGTCGCAGTGGCGATACGCTCCTGCTGCTCGGCGATCGCGGACCGGTGCGCCTCCATCTGCCGCGTGAAATGCTGCTCGATCTCCCGCTCGGCTCCTTCTGATGCACGCGAGAGCGCCGCGAGCTGCGCTTCGTAAGCGGCCCAGCCCTGGCTCTGAAACAGCGTCTCGGCTTCCGTGATCCGCCGGCTCGAAATGGTCTCGCCGATGTCGGCCACGACGCCCGCGACCTGGTTCTTGGTGCGGATCTCGGCGGCCCGCTCCCGCTGGTCTTTCGGAAAGATCACGTTGAAGCGGCTGTCGAAGGAGAAGAACACGCTGGTCGACATGCAGACCAGGAACATCACCCACAGCATCGCGTTCTTGGCGACGATCCGCACGCCTTGCGTGTAGGGCCGCACGACGTCGCTCTTCGAGAAGATCAGGATCCCCGCGACGGCGAGCACCACGAGCCCGGCCGCGGCCAGTCCATAGAACACCTGGTCGTTGGAGACGCCGTAGAGAACGATTCCCGCGACGAGAGCCGCCAGCACGAGCGCGAACCCGATCAGCGAGAGCGCGATCATGGGCGCATTGACCTTCCGCGCAGAGGCCCCGCGCATCTGGTTCATGCCCGTCGCGAAGCTTTCGCCGATGAGCCACGCGGTGATCAGCATCACGGCGTGAATGCCGAACGTGAACATCGCGGACAGCACCGATTCGCCGGTGAAGTTGCGCATGCCGTCCCACGTCACCCAACCGCCCGCGAGCGAGAGGATGAGCGCGGCGCTGCCGATCAGCGCAAGCCGCCAGTTCGAGAACAGCACCTGTTCCGTCGCAGCCCATATGCGTGGCAGCAGCCGGGTCAGCGCGCTCGCAACCGCGAGCACGAGAAGACCCATGATGATCCAGTTTGCGGCTTGAGGCAGCGACACGCTCTCGGCGCTGAGCGTCGGCATCTCTGGAAGCGACTGCGCGATGCCGTCCGCCGTGGCCTTCACGTCCCAGCCCATGGTGCTCAATCCTCCTGGCGCCTACCGCTCCGGACCGTCTCGGACCGCCGTCATCCCATCCTCGCGAAGCCGCAAGCGGTCGCAAGGAGAGACCGAGCCCTTCGGTGCAGGTTGGAAAGCGGCACGCGGATACCGTAATCGCCCTTATGCATACGTCCTACAATTCCCTGGCGTCATCGCGGCGGTATTGCGGCGAGCGCCCGACATGGATGCGATTTAATCAACGCCGCCCAAAGCCCGCCGCAAGGCTCTCGGCCACGAGGCAGGACACGGCCCCTCCGGGCTCGCCGCGCCCGGGAGAACGATGTGCAGGAAAATCATCGTCGGGAAAGAAGCCCTCCATCGATCCGGGAGCGCATGGTCGCCACGCGCGCAAGACACGGACATCGCCAGCAACAGGCGCGGCGCTCCGAACAGACAGGCGAAAAATACTGTTTCTATACAAGCGCCCAGGCCGTCATCTCACGGCTTTACACGCCAGATCACGATCAATTCACCGCCCCTCAGCCCCTACGGATCAATTTCTCTAGGCACCACGTTACGTCATGATATTGTGTAACGTGAAATCCGAGACCACGATCGCAGGCCCTGATGTCTGACGCGCAAGCACGCAGCACCCCCTTCCCTTCGCCGGAGAAGCCCAACGGACGCAAGCTCGCCAAGGCCGTCGAGCGCGCCGGTGAGGAGTTTGCGGCCAAGAACCTGCGTTTCACCAAGCTCCGGCAGATGGTCTACGAGGAAATCGCCGCCACCTATGCCTCGATTGGCGCCTACGAGATCCTGAACCGCCTGGCGGACAAGGGCACCCGCGTCGCGCCCATCTCCATCTACCGGGCCATCGACGCCCTTCTCGAAGCCGGCGTCATCCACCGCCTCGAAAGCAAGAACGCCTTCTTCGCCTGCCGACGGATGGACCATCGCACCGGCCGCCGTCCCCTGTTTCTCTCCTGCGAGAAATGCGGCGCCGTGGGCGAGGTGGACGGACAGCACATCTTCGACCTGATCGGCGAAGCCGCCGATGGCGCGAACTTCACGGCCCGTGTAAAGTTCGTCGAGGTTCAGGGCCTCTGCCCGCGCTGCGCGGCGAGCGCGAAGGAATAAGGCACCACGTCGATGAACGATCGTCCCGGCGAGTCCGCGGAGGCGTCCTGTGCCTCGGCGCACAGCGCCCACAGTCATTCCCATGGTCATTCTCACGGCCATCGACACACCCACGACGGCACGTGCTGCGGCGGGCATGGCGCGGCCCATAAGCGCCCGCCCGGCGCCGACATCCTGATCAGCGCCCGCGCCCTCGCCGTCGCCCGCAGCGGACGCACGATCCTGTCCGACGTCGATCTCGACATCGCGGCAGGCGAGATCGTCACCCTCATCGGCCCCAACGGCGCCGGCAAGACCACCCTCGTCCGCGCCTTGCTCGGCCTGGAGCGGCTGGACGAGGGAGAGGTCCAGCGCCGCCGCGGCCTCACCGTCGGCTACGTGCCCCAGCGCTTCGACATCGACCGCGCTCTGCCCATGACGGTGTCGCGCTTCCTCGCCCTCGGCGAGGGCGCGCGCCAGACCCGCATCGCAGCGGTGCTGGAGGAGGTCGGCGCTACGCGCGTGGCGAACCAGCAGCTCAGCGAGCTGTCGGGCGGCGAGTTGCAGCGCGTCCTCCTTGCCCGCGCGCTCCTGAACAATCCCGACCTGCTCGTGCTGGACGAACCGGTGCGCGGCGTGGACTACGTCGGCGAAGCGGAGCTCTATACGCTGATCGGCCGGCTGCGCGACACGCGCGGCCTCGGCGTGCTCCTGATCTCGCACGACCTCCACATCGTGATGGGCAAGTCCGACCGTGTGGTCTGCCTCAACCGTCACGTCTGTTGCTCGGGCGTGCCGGAAACGGTCGCACAGCATCCCGAATACGTACGCCTGTTCGGACGCGACGAGGCGCGCGCCTTCGCGGTCTACCAGCATCGTCACGACCACCGCCACGATCTGGCGGGCGAGCCGGCACCCGTCCGCTCCGCATCTGAGCAAGCGGACGACGGCAATGGCGGCCCGTCCGGAGGCGCCGCGTGATGGAGCCGTTTCTTTTGCGCGCCGTCGCGGCCGCCCTCGCGCTGGCCGTCATCGCGGCCCCGCTCGGCTCGCTCGTGATCTGGAACCGCATGGCCTACTTCGGCGAGACGATCGCGCAAGCGAGCCTTATCGGCATCGCGCTCGGCCTGTTCCTTGGCATCGACATCACGGCCCCCGTCATCTTCGCGACGCTCGTCATGGCCGGGCTCCTCATCGGGCTATCGCGCCAGAAGATCGTGCCGCTCGACGCACTTCTGGGCCTCATGCACCACGGCGCGCTGGCGCTTGGCGTGATCCTGACTCTGAACCTGACGAGCGGCGCCGCCGATCTCATGGGCTTTCTCTTCGGCGACATCCTCGCCGTCACCGTCACCGACCTGTATTGGATCTACGGCGGCGGCGTGCTGGTGCTCGCCATCATTGCATGGCTCTGGCAGCCTCTGCTCCGCCTCGCCGTGCACGAGGAGCTGGCCTCCGCGGAAGGCGTCAACCGCGACGTGGTGAAAGCCGTCTTCATCGTGCTGCTCTCACTCACCATCGCCATCGCCATCAAGATCGTGGGAGCGCTGCTCGTGATCGCGTTCCTCATCGTCCCCGCCGTCGCCGCGCGTCCCCTCGCATCGACGCCCGAGCGCATGGCGATCCTCGCCGCCGTCGTCGGCGTCGCAAGCGTCGTGCTGGGGCTCTGGGGGTCGCTCACCGTCGACGTCCCGGCCGGACCCGCGATCGTGCTCGTGATGGCCGCCATCGCCGGCATATCCGTCGGATGCGCCGCCCTCGCACGGCGCACATGACCTCCATCGCCCCGCGCTCGGTTCCTAGACGCTCTAGGACCCGAGCCGCTTGCTGAAAAACAGCGTCGCGACAACGGGCGTGTCGTAGTACGGCGGGATCGGCCGGAAGCCCATCCGCTCGTAAAGCGCGGTCGCCTGCGCGAGCTTGGGCAGGCTGTCGAGCATGAGTTCGCGATAGCCGATCCGCGTCGCCTCGGAGATGACGGCACTCACGAGCGCCCGTCCGAGCCCGTGCCCGCGCGCTTCAGGCGCCACGTAAAGCCGCTTCATCTCGCAGCAACCCTCTGCATCGAGCGGCCTCAGCCCGACGCATCCGACGGCCGATCCCTGAGCATCGCGGGCGAGAAGCAATTCACCGCGCGGCGGCGCATATTTGCCGGGAAGCCCCGCCAGTTCGCCCGCGAACCCCTGATACATGAGATCCAGGCCGAGCCAGTCGGCGTAAGCTTCGAAGAGCGCGCGAACGGCCTCGATATCGCTCTCCGAGCGTGCCGGCGCGATCTGGTATTCGGGTTGGCCCATCGAAAACATCCTGCCTGAACCGCTTTGTCGCACCGGGCCACCCCACGATCCCGACAATCCGGGCCACGGGCGGCTGGCTGGTGACACAAACCTCGTTTATGTCTAAGCCGATGCCGCTGCAGCAAATATCGAGTCTATGACCCAGTATTCCGATCTTGAAAGGTCTGCCCGCCGCCGGTCCGTTCCGGTGAACGTCGCGGGCGTGGTCGTCGGCGGGGCGGCACCTGTCGTGGTTCAATCCATGACCAACACCGACACCGCCGACATCGCGGGCACGGTCGCCCAGGTCGCCGCCCTCGCACGCACCGGCAGCGAGTTGGTCCGCATCACCGTAGACCGCGACGAAGCCGCGAAAGCCGTCCCGCATATCCGCGAGCAGCTCCTGAAGCGCGGCGTCGGCGTCCCGCTCGTCGGCGACTTCCACTACATCGGCCACAAGCTGCTCGCCGAGAACCCGGCCTGCGCGGAAGCCCTCGACAAATATCGCATCAACCCGGGCAACGTCGGCTTCAAGGACAAGAAGGATCGCCAGTTCGCCGACATCATCGAGATCGCGCTGAAGCATGGCAAGCCGGTGCGCATCGGCGTCAACTGGGGCTCGCTCGATCAAGACCTGCTGACGCGCCTCATGGACGAGAACGCGGCGCTGCCGAATCCGAAGGACGCGCGCGAGGTCATGCACGAGGCCATCGTGCAATCCGCGCTCCTCTCCGCCGAGCAGGCCGAAAAACTTGGACTGGGCGCGGATCGGATCATTCTCTCGGCCAAGGTCTCGGCCGTTCAGGATTTGATCGCCGTCTATCGCATGCTCGCCGGGCGGTGCTCCTACGCGCTGCACCTGGGCCTCACGGAAGCCGGCATGGGCTCGAAGGGCATCGTGGCCTCGACAGCAGCCCTCGGTGTCCTCCTGCAGGAAGGCATCGGCGACACCATCCGCATCTCGCTCACACCGGAGCCCGGCGGCGACCGCACGCTCGAGGTCAAGGTCGGCCAGGAAATCCTGCAGACGATGGGCTTCCGCTCGTTCGTTCCGGTGGTGGCGGCGTGCCCCGGCTGCGGCCGCACGACATCGACGGTGTTCCAGGAACTGGCACGCGACGTCGAAAACATGATCCGCGACCGCATGCCGGAGTGGAAGACGCGCTATCCCGGCGTCGAGACGCTGACGTTCGCCGTCATGGGCTGCATCGTGAACGGCCCCGGCGAAAGCAAGCACGCCGACATCGGCATTTCGCTTCCTGGCACGGGCGAGAGCCCGGCCGCTCCCGTCTTCATCGACGGCAAGAAGGCGATGACGCTGCGCGGGCCGAACATCGCGGCCGACTTCAAGGCCCTCGTCGAGGATTACATCGAGCGCCGCTTCGGCGTCGGCGCGAAACGCGAGGCTGTATAAGCCCGTCACGCTTCGATAGCGGCTAATGAAATGCTGCGAAGCGAGTCGTTTTCGAACGCCGCGCCCAGTCCTGGATAAGCGGCACAACTTTTCGGACTCGGCGCAAAACACGTTCCCCAATATCTGACATCCTTCACGCATCGAGTAAGCGCGCACACGCAGTCGTGCCGCGAGATCTCGATACGTGAAGGAGAAGCGAAGTGGCGGACAAAACGCAAACCCACGGGAAGCCGGCCCCTGCAAATGCCGCCGACGAACCGCGCCCCATCGACGCCGACGATCTGCCCGACACGGATCTGGATCGCGTCCATGGCGGTTCGGCCGCGGCGGCATTTGCACGGGGCGTCACCCAAGACGCCTGCTTTATCGCCTCCATCGGAGCGAAGACGGAAGTCATCCACTGACACCGATCCGCCGCCGGCGTCACGGCATCGAAACACGAATTGCGAGGATGATGATGAGCAGCACGACGACCGACACGGCCTCTCTGCCGCAGACCGACGCCGAGCCCGATCGCAGCCGCGATCTCTCCGACGCGGAGCTCACCGGTGTCGACGGTGGGTTCGGGCCCTTTTCGCGCTTCGAACCCGCACCAACCGTCCAATCACCGTCGGAGCTGCGGCGCGCAGGCCAGGCAACCCGCGTGTTTACCGAAGCTTGAGTTTCTCTCGGCTATACGTCGAAGCGTCTTAGGCACCCGGTGTTCGTCATGCCGGTGCTCCCGTCGCGTGGGGACCAAAAGTCCCCGCGCGACTTTCTATTTCGACGGATTAATGCTCCCGACGCGAAACGAACCGTGCTGCCTCGATCAGCATGTCGCCTCGCGCACCGAACGGCGCCAAGGCGGCCACGGCGTCCTGCTCCGCTTGCGCGAGCGCGGCCCGCGCATCCGCGATCCCGAGCAACCCGACCAGCGTCGCCTTGCCCGCCGCCGCATCCTTGCTGACGGCCTTGCCGACGGTTTCCGCGCATCCCTCGGCATCCAAGAGGTCGTCTGCGATCTGGAATGCACGCCCGATCGCATCGCCATATCGGACAAGCGCCGCCCTCTCTTCGGGAGAGGCCTCGCCAAGCATCGCACCCGCCTCGCACGCGAAGCGGATGAGCGCACCGGTCTTGAGGCTCTGGAGATGCAGGATCTCGCGAACCGTCGGCGCTTGCGCTTCGGCCGACCGCTCGGCTTCGAGATCGAGCGCCTGCCCGCCGACCATGCCGTCCTTGCCCGCAGCCCGCGCAAGGCCTGCGATCAAGGCCAGCCGCACCTCCGCGTTGGGATGCGTCGCAGGCGCGCTCAAGGTTTCGAATGCAACCGTCAGCAAGGCATCGCCAGCGAGAATGGCCGTCCATTCGTCGAACGCTTTCCAGACCGTCGGCTGCCCGCGCCGCAACGTATCGTTGTCCATGGCCGGCAGATCGTCGTGGACCAGCGAGTAGCAGTGCACGCATTCGAGCGCGGCGGCCGTATCCAGCGCGGCCGCCTCGGAAAGCCCGAAAAGAGCCGCACTCTCTACGACAAGAAAGGGCCGGAACCTTTTTCCACCGCCGAGCGTCGCATGACGAAGGGCCTCGAAAAGACGGGTAGGGACGCGGCCTGCATCCTCAGAACGCTGCGAATTTGCGCCCACAAGCGTTGCGAGGCGGGCCTCCGTTAGCCCTGCGATCCGATCGAGCCTTTGCGCGAACGTCATGGACGAAGTACCTAATCTATCTAAGAGAAGCGACGAGTGGCGCGGGATATAGCATTCGTGGCGGAGAAGGACACGCCTGAGGAGGCCGGAGAGATCCTCCGAGAGCCCCGACCATTGCCCGAGGGCTCCCGGTCGGAAGGCGCCCCGACCGCGCGGGACGAGCCGCCTGTGGTCCACGCCCCCGCCGCCGATCCGCACGCCGCGGAGCCCATGCGGACCGACGCCCCCGAAGCCTCGCCTGGCGCCATCGAAAATCCACCCGATCAGCCGAATTTTTCGCTCGAAGCCCGCGCGCCATGCGAGCCGATCGGTCAACCGCCCGCGGAAAGCGGGGACGCTGCCTCATCCGAGCCGCCATCGCCGGAGGAGCCGGAACCCGCGCCGATACTCCTGGCCGATATGCCCTCGGTCGACCCCGCGGCCGATCCGGAAACCGCAGAGGCGGAGCAAAAGATTGCCCCCGCCCCGCGGACCGAAGCCGTGGAACGGGTTTTCGCCGAGGCCCGGGCGACGCCGGAGACGCCGCGACCGGCCGAGGCCGAGCCTGCGCAGGCCGCACACGCTCTTGGAGAAGCGAAAGAACCGGCAGCACTTGAACCAGAGGCTGACACCTCGCTTGCCGTTCCGGAACCAGCTCCCTCTGACCCCGCGCCGGAGCCCGTCTCCGATGCGCAGGAGCAGGAGGAGGAAGCGCCGAGCCCGGACGCCACCCCGCCGCCCGCCGCCACGGACGATGCCTCCGCACCTGAGGACGAGAACAACTCCGCATCCTTTACGTCCGCCGTCGAGGGGCTGTTCCGCCCGTCCGGCACGGGGAGCGACGACACCCACCTCATCACGACAGGCCGCAGGTTCAATCGCACCCTCTCCGTCCCCACGCCGGAGCCGCAGCCCCCCGCGCCCGTGACGGAAGCGCCGCCGGCGAGCCCCTGGAAACGGCACCTGTGGACCGGCGCCCGCTATGCCGCCTACGCCATCGCCGGCTATCTGGCTCTCGTGTTACTGCTCATCATCCTGTTTCGCTTCGTCAATCCGCCAGGCTCGATGCTGATGCTGTCGAAGCTGCTCGGCGGCACCGCCATCGACCGCACCTGGGTTCCCTTCGAAGCGATTTCGCCGGCCCTCGCCCGGGCCGTCATCGTCTCCGAAGACTCCCGCTTCTGCGCGCACCGCGGCATCGACATGCAGGCCATGCGCCTCGCCCTGGAGGAAGCCAGCCGAGGCGCCCCCCGTGGGGCCAGCACCATTTCGATGCAGGTGACGAAGAACCTCTTTCTCTGGAACGCGAAAAGCTACCTGCGGAAGGTGGTCGAGCTCCCTTTGACCCTCGTGATGGAACTGGTCTGGCCCAAGAAGCGGATTCTCGAGGTGTATCTCAACATCGCGGAGTGGGGCCCGGGCGTCTTCGGCGCCGAGGCCGCCGCCCGGCATCACTTCGACAAGCCCGCCTCCAAGCTCACCGAGCGCGAAGCCGCCCTGCTGGCCGCCGCGCTGCCGAACCCGGCCATTCGCGTTGCGAGCAACCCGGGCCCCCGCACGTCGCGCATGGCCCGCGTCATCCAGGCCCGGGTCAGGGCCTTCGGCTCCGTCGCCCAGTGCGTTGTAGCGCCTCGGCCCCCGGCTCCCCCCGCGGCCGCCAGGCCCACGGCACCGGCGAGAACCGCTCCGGCCCGCAAGCCGCCTGCCAAGAAGCCGCAACAGCAGAAGCAGGAAAGCCAGGATTGGGCGCCGACCCTGAGGTTCGGCCCCTGACGCCCGCTTCGACCCGCTCCGCGGCCCCTCAGCCGGGCGTTTCGCGCCGAAAAGCCTCTAGCTTCGGGCCTGCTTTGCCGGTATAAGGCCGCGACCTTATTAGGTCTGGAGCTTGACACGCCCGACCATCATCACCCTTGCATATCGACCGCCGGCGCCCTTCGCGACGCCGCGAAGACCGGAGTTAACTTATGGCTGTTCCTAGGAAAAAAACGTCTCCCATGAAGCGGAACCAGCGCCGCGCACACGACGCGCTGACCGCCCCGACCTATGTCGAGGACAAGGACAGCGGCGAACGCCGCCGCCCGCACCATATCGACCTCAAGACCGGAAAATACAGGGGCCGGCAAATTCTCCCCGCGAAATCCGACATCTGATGTCAAGGCGGCGGCTCAAAAGGCCGCCGTTTTCCTTGAGATCGCTACAAATGTCTCCAAGGATAGGGGACGCCAGAGAAACGTCCTGGCTATCAGGAGAACAGCATGTCGCTCAGAGCTATCCCGCTGACCGTTGTCGCCTTCATTCTCTACAACGTCATCGTTCTTTTCTCCGGAATAGGAAACTCTGAAGCGGCCGACGGTGCGGAAGCGGCCCGCGCGCTCCTCGGGACGGTGTTGTTCAACATCCCGATGATCAGCGGCGTGACCTTGCCCTTCACCTGGGGCGATTTGATCCTCCTCATCACGCTCGTCATTCTCTTCATCGAGATCATCAAGGCGACGTACACGTCGGCGGCGTCGATGGTCGATCACGGCCTCTCGATGCTGGTCTTCATCGCCGTCCTGATCGAGTTCATCGTCGTGCCGCAAGCGGCCACGTCGGTCTTCTTCTTCATCATGATCGCGCTCCTGATCGACGTGATCGCTGGCGCCATCATCGGTATCCGTGTTGCCCGCCGCGACATCGGTTTCGGGGCCACTCCATAGCTTCGTAAAGCGGCCTGCTTGCCACACCCGGACACCACGCCCGAACCATCACGAGAGACGGCCTACGTCTGGGATCTTTCCAGCGACGGGATCGACTGGCAGGCCAACGCGGCATCGGTGCTCGGCGTCGCGACATCCGATGCGATCGCAACGGGAGAAAAGTTCGCCGCCCGCATCGCGCCCGAGCATGTGGCCATCTGGCGATCCTCCATACTCGGCGCGCGCGCACCGGCCGAGGCACCGCACGGCATCGCTTATCGGGTGCAGATTGCGATCGACACCGGCGACGACGACGACGGTCGGATATGGATGGACGTTTCGGGCCGCTGGTGGCCTGACGCCAACGGTCGGCCCACGCGCGCGACGGGCGTGCTTCGGCGCATCGACGCGCACTATCTCGAAGATCGCCATCAGCTCGGTTTCGTGGCGGACGACCGGACGCGGGAGGGGCTCAACCGCACACGCCTCTTCGAAGCGCTCGGCGCCTGCCTGAAGCGGGCGCATGTCACCGGTCGCCCCTGCGGCCTCCTGATGATTTCGGCAAGCGGCCTTGACGCCATCAATGCGCGCCTCGGTTCCGACGTGGGCGACGAGGTCATTTCCGCCGTTGGCCGCCTGCTCAGAGAGCAACTCGGTGAAAGCGACGTCATCGTGCGCTATGCATCGAATGCCTTCGCTGTCGTCCTCCACGAATGCAACGGCCCGGCGTTGGCCGCGGCCGGCGAGCGGCTGATCGCGCACGTCGAGCGCGCACGCATCGAGACATCGCCGGGACCGCTCAAAGCTGCCATCGCCATCGGCGCAGTCGCGCTCCCTGAGCACGCCGGAACGTCCGCCGAAGCCGTTGCCCACGCACGCGCCGCGCTCGAACGGGCCAAACGTGCGCAGCGTTCCGCCTGCGTGATCCACACGGCCGGAGACACCAGCCCGCAGCAACGCGAGAGCACCGTCACCGGCGAGGTGATGGCCGCGCTCGAAGACCACCGGCTCCTGCTGGCCCTACAGCCCATCGTCGCTGCCGCGACGGGACAAACGGCATGCTACGAAGCCCTGCTGCGCCTCAGGAAGGTCGACGGCACGCTGGTGGCTGCGGCCGATTTCATCGAAGAGGCGGAGCAGCTTGGCCTCGCACCCCTCCTGGACAGGAGAGCGCTCGACCTTGCCCTCGAACTCCTGAAAACGCATCCGCGGCTCAGCCTCTGCCTCAACGTCTCGTGCCTCACGGCGGGGGACAGGAATTGGATCGCAGCGCTCCGCGCAGAAGCCGCGCGGCACTCCGACCTGCCGTCGCGCCTCACCGTCGAGATCACCGAAACGGCGATGATCCACGATCTCGCCACCGTGCGCACGTTCGTGGAAGAGCTGCGCGCGGCCGGATGCAAAATCGCAATCGACGACTTCGGAACCGGCTATACGTCCTTCCGCCATCTCAAGACGCTGCCCGTGGACATGCTGAAGATCGACGGCTTGTTCATGAAAGACCTGCCGAACGACGCACACGGGCGCGTCATCGTGGAATCGATGATCGACATGGCGAAGGGACTTGGGATCGCGACGGTTGCCGAGTGGGTGAGCGACAGCGAGACCGCCGCGTTCCTCACCGCGGCCGGCGCCACGTACCTGCAGGGCTTCCTCTACGGGAACGCCGAGCCCTCGGACGATCTCGCGCGCCAGGGCGTGCTCTAGACCATGATCACTTCAGGCCCTATCAGCCTGAGCGGGATGTCTACTCGTGATCCTTCGCGAGCCGCTCGAGACGCTTCTGCATCGCGCTGAGCTGCTCCTTGAGCTCGCCGATCTCGTCCTTCGACGTTTCCTCGCTGCCGGCTTGCCCCGTCTCGTCGTCCTGAGGCTGGAACTTCCCGCCGCTGAACGAGCTCGTCCACATGCTCATCGCCTGCTCGAACATCGCCATGTTCTTGC
>DAOMQQ010000039.1:0-16308 GCA_035445405.1 Hyphomicrobium sp. | reverse complement strand
AGCAGAACTTCCTCGGCGGTTTCGAGGTCGAGGGTGCGGCCAACGAGGCCGAGGCTTCCGCCGTTGCGGCCGGGCTTGCCGAGCAGCAGTTCAAATGGCTGAAGCACTGCAAGACCTGCTTTGCGCCTGCGTCCGGGCTCAATACCTACACCGGTGAGATCTGGCGCGGCCAGGTGGTCCACAACGCCTATATCGACGAGGACACGACGGTCACGAGCCGCTTCTACGCGGGCTATCACCGTCGCGACCGCTATCAGCTGCTCATTCCTCAATCCAACCCGAACGGAACTCCGGGTGAGGCTCCCGAGATCGAGGACGGCGACGACGGCCTCAACAACATCGAACTCGGCATCGACAGCATGTTCGGGCGTCTGCGCACCTTCCGGCACGTGGGCGGCGAGGTTCGCGCCGAGTTCGCAAACCGCCAGGTTCTCGGGTTCCGGAACGATATTCAGGCGGGCATCCGCTACGAATACCAGGACATGAGCAACAAGAACGTGCTCGGGCTCGAAAACGAGATCCTGAAGGACGGCAGCAAGGGTGCGCTGACATTCTTCGATCGCTCGCTTGACGCCAACACCGTGTCGGCGTTCCTGCAAACGAACATCTATGCCGCGCGCGATTTCAATATCGTGCCCGGCGTGCGTTTCGAGTGGTTCGAGGTCGGCCGCCGCAACCGCGTCGTTGCCGCCGAGGAGGGCGAAGCGGAAATCGAGAACGGGAATCTCGAGATCGAGAACATCGACTTCTCGCCCGATCCGGCGCGGGAGCGGTTCTCCAGCTTCAACGCGCTGCCCGGCGTCTCGTTTGCCTATACCGGGTTCAACCGGACGACAGTGTTCGGCGGGTACAATCGCGGCCTGACCACGACCGTGCTCAGGAACGAGGACTTCCCGGCACCCGACGAGATCGGCGACAACTTCAACATCGGTCTCAGAAGCTCGGCCATCCGCGGCTTCGACTTCGAGGTGGTGGGCTTCCACCAGCGGTTCAAGAACTTCCAATATGGAGAGTCGTTCTCGGCCGTGACCAGCGACCGCGAGTTCGGCCGTGCCGAGCGTGCGGAGATCTCGGGCGTCGAGCTTTACGGACGGCTCAACTCCCAGCCGTTCACGGGCGGTGACTACAACTTCTTCGCCGAGAGCAACTACACCTACTCCCGGGCCACCCTCGAAAAGGCGTACGCCTTTGACGAGGACGGCAACATCGAGGCGAGCTATGGCGGCAACCGGATCCCCGAAACGCCCTGGCACGTGGCCGCCCTCACGCTCGGTGTCGAGCAGAGGACCGGCTGGCGCTGGGATGCGAGCGTGACCTGGACGTATCGTGGCTCGTTCTACACCGATGCGGCCAATACGCCCTACGGCTACGGCTTCGAAATCGAGGACGAAGGCGGCGGCGAGTTCGAAATCGAGGAGGCCGGCGAAAGCGGCGGCGTTCCGAGCGTATGGCTGCTGTCGGCCCGCTTCAATCTCGATATCGGCGACACGGGCGCGAGCATCTTCGTGGCGGGCGACAACCTGCTCGACAAGCTCTACATCACCGACCGCGAGGACGGTATGAAACCCGGCATCGGACGCACGATCTGGACCGGCTTCAAGTACAAGTTCTGATCGCGATCTTCTCCCGCGACGGTAAGGACGCGGCGCCTCCCTCGAAGGGGCGCCGCGTTTCTGCGTCGTCCGACGGATGCCTGCGCTACGAGCGGTAGACCTCGGCGGAGCCGGCCAGCATGTCGTAGGTGCAGGAGAGACCGGCAGGGCCGTCGCCGAGGATCATATACGGCTGACGGTAGCGGGCATTCCATAGCTCGTGGTCGAATTGCCAGAGGTAGACGGGGATTGCGGGGTTGCCCACGGCGATCCGCGGGACGGCGCTGCTCACCCAATCGAGCGTATGGGGGGCGAGGCCGCCCGTGCTGCTCGCCGCAAAAAGCGAGACGCGGGCGCATGCGTCTGCGGCGCGCGCGCGGTAGGCCGACACGAGCGCTTCTTCGGTGGCCGAGCGATAAGCGCTCTCGTGGGCCCAGATCTTGAGCACGGCGAGGAGCGCCAGGGCGAGAAGCAGGACCCTCATGACGGTGTCGCAATCTCGGCTGATCGCCAGCCGGTCCAGGGAGAAATGGCAGCGAACCCGCGAAAACCGCTTCACGGGCGCGATCAAGAGTGGGGCTCACATGGTGAACAAAGGGTTTATCCGGTCTCGTGGGCAGGAGCCGGAAAGCGGCGAGGCGCCCCGGCGCCGGCCGTCTCGGGGTGGTGCCTTTCGCCGCTGAGGGGGCGTCTCGGCGTCCGAAAGGCTTGTCAGATCGCCGTTCCTGCGGCATGGATCGCGGCCAGTCTCAGACCAAAGTCGAAATTGCCGATACGGGGGAGGACCGCGACCCATGGCGAAGAAAAAGATCCTGATCACCTGGCCTCTGCCCGAGGCCGTCATGACCCGCGCCCGCGAGTCCTACGATGTCATCGCGCACGGCGATGATCCCAAAATCACGATCGACGAGATGCTGGAGACGGCGAAGTCCGTCGACGCCATCCTGCTGACGCTCAACGAGAAGTGTCCGAAGGAGGTCATCGACCGCATTCCCGAGAACATCAAGTGCATCTCGACGTTTTCGATCGGCTTCGACCATATCGACCTCGAAGCCTGCAAGGCGCGCGGCATCAAGGTCGGCAACGCGCCGCACGGCGTGACGGTCGCCACCGCAGAGATCGCCATGCTTCTGCTGCTCGGTTCCGCGCGCCGCGCATCCGAGGGCGAGCGCATGATCCGCACGCGCTCGTGGCCGGGCTGGCAGCCGCTGCAGCTTGTCGGCCAGCGGCTCGACAACAAGAAGCTCGGCATCTACGGCTTCGGCAAGATCGGCCAGGCTCTCGCGCAGCGTGCGCGCGGCTTCGACATGGAAATCCACTACTTCGACATCTACCGCGCGAAGCCCGAGGTGGAAGCGAAGTACAACGCGACCTACCACGAGAGCCTCGACAGCCTGCTCAGCGTTTCGGAGTTCTTCTCCATCAACGCGCCGTCGACGCCGGAGACGCGCTACTTCTTCAACAAGGACGTGATCGAGAAGCTGCCGAAGGGCGCCATCGTCGTCAACACGGCGCGCGGCGATCTCGTCAACGACGAGGACATGATCGCGGCGCTCAAGTCGGGCCGTCTCGGTTATGCGGGCCTCGACGTGTTCGCGGGCGAGCCCAAGATCAACGAGGGCTATTACGACCTGCCGAACACGTTCCTGTTCCCGCATCTCGGGTCTGCGGCCGTGGAAGCGCGCAACCAGATGGGCTTCGAGGCGCTCGACAACGTCGACGCGTTCTTCGCCGGTAAAGACATGCCGTTCAAGCTGGCGTAAGCTTTCGGGCCTTGAGATAACAAGAAACCGGGGGGACGCGTCCCCCCGGTTTTTCTTTTGCACCCGAGCTCGAAGTCTTTGAAGCGACGAGGGCCTAGTTGGCGAGGCCGGCCTGCTTCTCTCTCTTTTCCTCCGCACGAATGCGGGACAGCATGTCCTGCACCATCGCGCGAGACTGATCGTTGCAGGCGTCCGGCTGGCTGTACATGAAATCGTAGTCGCGCGCGATGCGCGGGAACGCCGTTTCCGCGAGACGACGGTTGGCCGGGCTTTCCGACATGAAGGTCGCCTGATGCTGGTCGATGAAGGTGTCGAGCTCGACGACTTCGGCCGGCGACATGTGATTTGCGCACTTGATGCCGATGACGCGGGCCGCAATGGCGCCGCCGATCGAGGCTGTCGTTCCCGGCCAGCGTTCTGCCAGCGCGCTCGATGCGGTGACGGCTGCGGTCGCGAGGGCCAGCACAAGGTATGCGACGCGCGGCCTCGAAGAACTGAACATGATCAACTCCGTCCTAAACGCCGCGCGCGGATTTATTTGGTCAGCTGCGCGGCCTACATCCCCCGACCGTTTTGCACGGACGCCAGGGCCTCTCTATATGGTGCAGGGAGAGAGGGCATCTCTGAGGCTTGATCATGGCAGACCCCGGACCGTCGGGCATTGCGGCAAAACGCGGCCATTCTTCGGGGCCGGCGGCGGCCGGGCAGGCGCCTCGAATCGGCCTCGTCCTGGGGGGAGGGGGTGCGCGGGGCCTCGCGCACATCCTCATGCTCGAAGTCTTCGATGAGTTCGGGATCAAGCCTGCGGTGCTGGCGGGAAGCTCGATCGGGGCGATTTTCGGCGCGGCTTACGCCGCCGGCCTCTCGGGCCGTGAGATACGGGAGGTGACCGAGGAGGCGCTCGGAAACCGGTTCGAGCTGATCCGCAGCCTTTTTACGGCGCGTGCGCGCGCGATCAATTCGCGCAATCCGTTTGCGAGCCGCGCCGCGTTTCTGGCGCCCGGCGCCTTGCTCGACGTGCTCCTGCCGCCGCGCGTGCCGGAGACTTTCGATGCGCTCGACATTCCGCTTCGCATCGTGGCCAGCGATTTCTACGCGCTCGAATCGGTCGTGTTTTCCTCAGGACCGCTCCGGCCCGCGGTCGCGGCCAGCATGGCGCTGCCCGTCATCTTCGAGCCGGTGCTGATCGACGGGCGCAGCCTCGTCGACGGTGGGCTCACGAACCCGCTTCCGTTCGACATTCTGGTCGGCGAAGCGGACGTCCTCGTTGCCATCGACGTGTCGGGCACGACGGTGCCTTCGCCCAAGCGCGCGCGGCCGACGGCGATCGAGGCGCTCTTTTCCTCGTCGTTTCTCTTCGAGCGCTCCATCGTCCGGGAAAAGCTCAAGTCGAATCGGCCGGACATCTACATCGACGCTGGCACGGGCCGATATCAGGCGCTGGAATTTCTGAAGATGCGCGAGATCTTCGCCGCAGCGCAGCCGGCGCAGGACGCGCTGAGGCAGCGTCTCTCGCAGGTGCTCGAAGCCGGAGGGAGCGTGCACCTGGCCGGGAAAAGCTGAGCGGCGTGCCCGCTCCTCAATCTCCGCGGCGCGTGGCGAAGAAGTCCCGCAGAAGGGCCGCAGCCTCGACCTCGCCGAGGCCGGGGTAAAGATCCGGGCGGTGATGGCACGTCGCGTGGCTGAAGATGCGGGGCCCGTGCTCGACGCCGCCGCTTTTCGGGTCCGACGCGCCGTAATAGAGGCGGCGGATACGGGCATAGGAGATCACGGCCGCGCACATCGGGCAGGGTTCGAGCGTGACGTAAAGGTCGTGGTCGATGAGGCGCTCGCTGCCGAGCTTGGCGGCAGCGCTGCGGATCACCAGCATTTCGGCGTGGGCGGAGGGGTCGGACTGCTCGCGCGTGCGGTTTCCGGCGGTGGCGACGATACGACCTTCGGGGTCGACGAGGACGGCGCCGACCGGCACCTCGCCGCGTACGGCGGCCGCGCGGGCTTCGGCAAGCGCGCGTTCCATGTGGCCGAGGCGGGCTTGAGCTGCCATAAGGTCGTCATCCATCATACTCGTAAGCCCCATGCCCAAAGACAGATCATCATTCGGTCATCGCCCGCCCAGGGGCAAGCCACAAGGCGTTCGGCCCGGAAAGAGACCCGGGAAGGCCGCATTTGGCGGCGGCAAGCCGCCGTCCAGCGCGAGTCGGCCAACGCGTGCGGGAAAGCCGCACGCGCCACGCGACGAGCGCGCCGGCCGCGAAGGGCGGCCCCCGCGGGACGGCGGCTTCCTGCGCGACGGTCGGCCTCCGCGCGAGGGTCGGCCTCCGCGTGACGGCGGCTTCCTGCGTGACGGTCGGCCTCCGCGCGAGGGACGGTCTCCGCGTGATGGACGGCTCGGGCGCGAAGATCGTCCGGCGCGGGAGGGGCGGGACGGACGTCCTCAGCGCGAAGGGCGGCCACACCGGCAATTTTCCGTACGCCCGCAGCGAGAGGGGCGGCCGAAGCACGAGGGCGATCCGCGGCGCCGCGGACCGTCGCCGCGCACACCTTCGCCAAGATCGGTGCCGCAGGGGCCCGCCGTGTCGGAGCCGATGCGGATCGCGAAGGCCATGGCGCGCGCGGGGCTTTGCTCGCGCAGGGAAGCCGAGCGGTGGATCGCGGACGGGCGCGTCAGCGTCAACGGTCAGGTGCTCGCCACGCCCGCGGTCGAGGTGAAACCGAAGGATCGCGTGCTCGTGGACGGACGGCCGTTGCCGGTCGCCGAACCCGCCCGGCTCTGGCGCTACAACAAGCCGAAGGGGGTCGTGACGACGCATAACGATCCGCAGGGGCGGCCGACGGTGTTCGACAGTCTTCCGCCGGACCTGCCGCGCGTGATCTCCGTCGGGCGTCTCGACTTCAATACCGAAGGCCTGATCCTGCTCACCAACGACGGAGAGCTTGCACGGCATCTCGAACTGCCTGCGACCGGGTGGCTGCGCCGCTATCGCGTGCGGGCCAAGGGGCGCGTGAACGCGGACGATCTCGCCTCTCTCAAGGACGGTGTCGAGATCGAGGGCGTCCGCTATGGGCCGGTCGAGGTTGCCATCGACACGATGCAGGGCGCCAACACGTGGCTCACCGTCGGCATCCGCGAGGGCAAGAACCGCGAGGTGCGCAAAGTGCTCGCGCATCTGGGGCTCGAAGTGAACCGGCTGATCCGCGTGTCGTTCGGACCGTTCCAGTTGCTCGACCTGAAACCCGGCGAAGCCGAATCCGTGCGGCGGCGTGTGCTGGCAGATCAGCTTGGCGCCGAGCTCGCCGAGCAATTCGGTCTCATCGACGATCGCGAGGAGAAGCCGCAGGCCAGGAAGCCCGGCTTCAACAAGGTTCGCGCCGTGACGGAGCGTGTGGCGAGCGAGCGTGGCGCCACGGATCGTCGTGGCAAAAATCGTAGCGATAAGGAGCGCCCCGATCGCCGCCCGCCGCCGCGGCGCCACGGCAAGCCTCGCACAGATCGGCGCGAGAAACCCTGATGCGCGTGGTGGGCGGTATATTTCGCGGGCGCGCCATTGCGGCGCCTCGGCACGACGGGCTGCGGCCGACGTCCGATCGCGTGCGTGAATCCGTTTTCAATATTCTCGAGCACGGCATTGCGGATTTCGAGATTGAAGGCGCGCGCGCGATCGATCTTTTTGCGGGCACGGGTGCGCTCGGCATCGAAGCCGTTTCGCGCGGGGCGGCGTATGCGCTGTTCGTGGAAGACGCGGCGGAGGCGCGCGCGCTGATCCGCACCAACGTCGAAGCGCTGGGGTTGACGGGCGCGACGCGGATCTTCCGGCGCGATGCAACCGACCTCGGGCCTGCCGGCACCATGGCACCGTTCTCGCTCGCGTTCCTCGATCCGCCGTACGGCAAGGGCTTCGGTGAAGCCGCGCTCGTGGCCTTGCGGGACGGAGGCTGGCTGACACCCGGCGCCGTCGTGGTGCTGGAGGAGCGCGCGGACGCGGACGTGACGCTGCCGGACGGTTTCACTGAGCTCGACCGCCGGCGCTGGGGCGATACGCAGGCGGTGTTCGGGCGGCGCGTATAGCGTCTCTGCCGTTACGTGCGGCCGAACAGGCGCTCGATGTCGGATCGCTTCAGCTCGACGTACGTCGGGCGGCCGTGATTGCATTGGCCCGAAAAGGGTGTCGCTTCCATCTCGCGCAGCAGCGCGTTCATTTCCGGGCCCGTGAGGCGGCGGCCGGCGCGGACGCTGCCGTGGCAGGCCATGCGCGATGCCACCGCTTCGAGACGTTCGCGCAACGGTGCGGCGGAGCCCTCCGCGAGGAGATCGGCGGCCAAGTCCTTCACCAATCCGTCGACCTCGGACGTGCCGAGCAGGGCCGGGACCTCGCGCACGGCGACGGCTCCCGTGCCGAAGCGTTCGAGCACGAGGCCCAATTCGGTGAGCTCGGAGGTCTTTTCGTCGAGCGCGGCGGCTTCCTCGTCGCCCACCTCGACCACGGCAGGGATGAGAAGCGCCTGGCGTGCCACGCCGCCGTTCTCGAGTGCGCTCTTCAGACGCTCGTAGACGAGGCGCTCGTGGGCGGCGTGCTGGTCGACGATGACGACGGAGGTTTCCGTTTCGGCGACGATGTAAGTTTCGTGAAGCTGCGCACGCGCGGCGCCGAGCGGGCGCGCTCGGTGGTCGGGAGCGGCGATTTCCTCGTGCACGCTGGTGTCTGCGGCCGGAGCCGCGAATTCGCCGAACGCGGCCTGCCGATCCTCGGCAAAGCCGCTGGAGGACGGGCGTACGGCGTAGGCCATGTCACGATCAGGATACGACGTGGGTGTCTGTATGCCGGTGCGCGCCAGCGTTTCGAGCGTCCGCGCGCCGCCTTGTGCGCTGGCGCGGAAGCCCGCCGTTTCGAGCGCATGACGCAGGGCGCCGATCAGGAGGCCGCGCACCGCGCCGCCGTCGCGGAAGCGGACTTCGGTTTTTGCGGGATGCACGTTCACGTCCACTTCAGATGGCGGGAGCGTGACGAACAAGGCAAGTAGCGGGTGACGCCCACGCGGGACGAGGTCACCGTAAGCCGCGCGCACGGCGCCCGTCACGAGTTTGTCGCGCACGGGCCGGCCATTGACGAACAGGAACTGCTGGGCCGCGTCCGGCCGGTGCAGCGTCGGCAGGCCCGCGAAGCCGTGAACGCCGATGCCATCGCGCTCGCCCCGGACGGCAACGGCGTCGGCCATGAAGGCTGCGCCCATGATGCGGCCGAGACGCTTCAGGAGACCATCGGCGTTCGGCTCGCAGGCCGGCAGGCTGAGGCTCGTGCGCTCTCCGGTCGTCAGCGAAAACCCGACGTGAGGCTGCGCCATGGCGAGACGCTTGACCGCTTCCGATACGGCCAGATTTTCGGCGCGCTCGGATTTCAGGAACTTGAGGCGTGCGGGCGTCGCGGAGAAGAGATCCCGCACCTCGATCCGCGTGCCGGGATTGAGGGCCGCCGGCTTCAGCGCGTGCCTGGTGCCGCGGTCGACGACGATTTCCAACGCGTCGCGCGCGTTCCGCGGGCGCGAGGTGATGACGAGGCAGGCGACCGAGCCGATCGAGGGCAGCGCCTCGCCGCGGAAGCCCAGCGTGTCGATGGCGAGAAGATCGTCGCTCGCGAGCTTGGACGTGGCATGGCGTTCGACGGCAAGGCTGAGATCGGCCGCGTCCATGCCGATGCCATCGTCCGTCACGCGGATCAGCGAGAGGCCGCCCGCCGCGGTGACGACCTCGATCTCGCGGGCGCCGGCATCGAGTGCGTTCTCGACCAGCTCCTTGACGACGCTCGCCGGGCGCTCGACCACCTCGCCGGCGGCGATGCGGTTGATCGTTTCGGGGCTGAGCTGGCGGATGGCCATCGGAGCGGCGGGCCTCTGCGATTGTTCCGGGCGGCGACACGACGGGGGAAGGTTGCTCCCCGCGTGCTGGATTACGCGAGTCTCGCGCGATTTCCCACAGTGCGGCGGTTAACGACTTTGTGCCACGCGACCAAGGATTTGGAGCGTTGTTTCGCCCGGCCTCATGCCGGGGCGCTTCGAGATGTGGATTTCCCGCACCGGCTGGCGGCTCCCGATCCGAATCGGCCGGCTCTGGTGGCCGGGCCCGAGGCTTTCCTGGACGATGGCGCGCTGAAGGCTTCCGTCCATAAAGACGACTTCCACAGCTTCGAGATGAAGCGCGAGGCTTCCGGAGCGGACGCGGATTTCCGAAAGACGGGCCTGGGCCGGGGCCGGACGAAACGTCAGGCTCAGGGTTTGATGCGTGGTCCGGGCCGAGCCGATCAACTCCAGCTCCTGGGCGGTTGCTGGGCCGGCCGGATGGATGAGCGCAAGGCCGAGCGCGAGGGCCAACGCATGAAACGCGCTGCGGCGGGGCGTGGCGGCTGTCATGTCGTCGGCTCCTCTGGCTTGTGCGGGGCGTCGGCGGGATGATACTGGCGAGCATAAGCGCACGGTGGCCCGTTTCTAGCGCCTCGATTGAAAGGCGTGCCGCCCGGATGTGCGAGGGAGGTGTCTGGAATGGGTCAGGTGGCGGCGATTGCGGCGGCGCTCAGCGAACTCAGGGCGCTCCTCGGCGACAGGGTTGCGACCGGGGAGGCCATCTGCCGCCAGCACGCCCATACGCTCACCTGGATTCCGTCGGAGCCGCCCGACGGCGTGGTGTGGCCAGAGACGACAGACGAGGTGGCCGCCATCGTCCGCATCGCCGGGCGCCATCGCGTGCCGCTCATTCCGTTCGGGGCCGGCACCTCGCTCGAAGGCCACGTGAACGCCCCGTTCGGCGGCATCTCGGTGGATCTTTCGTGCATGGCGAACATCGTCTCCGTTTCGCCGGCGGATCTCGACTGCACCGTCGAAGCGGGCGTGACGCGGGCGATGCTGAACGCGCACCTGCGCGATACCGGATTGTTCTTTCCGGTCGATCCGGGTGCAGCAAACGCCACGCTCGGCGGAATGGCCGCGACGCGGGCTTCCGGCACCACGACGGTGCGTTACGGCACGATGCGCGACAACGTCCTGTCCCTCAAGGCGGTGATGGCCGACGGATCGGTGGTGACGACCGGTGGGCGGGCGCGCAAGTCGGCTGCAGGCTTCGATCTGACGCGGCTCCTGATCGGCTCCGAAGGCACGCTCGGCATCATCACGGAGCTGACGCTCAAGCTTCACGCGATTCCCGCGCGCGTGATCGCGACGGCCGCGCCCTTTCCCTCGATTGCAGACGCCTGCGAGGCGACGATCGAAGCCGGGGCGAGCGGGCTCGAGCTTCACCGCATCGAGCTTTTGGACGCGGTGATGATCCGTGCGGTCAATGCGCATGCGAAGCTCGATCTCGCCGAGACCCCGCATCTTTTCGTCGAGATTGCCGGCGGTGTAGCGTCGACGCAGGAAACGCTCGCCGCGTTTCAGGACATCGCGCTTCGTCACGACGCACTGCGTTTCGATTGGGCGGACGAGGCGGACGCCAGGCGGCGGCTCTGGCAGGCGCGGCACGATGCGTATCCGGCGGTCGGCACCACATGGCCAGGGCGTACGACGGTCGTCAGCGACGTTGCCGTGCCGCTCTCGGCGCTCGCTCAATGCGTAACGGAGACCGCAGCCGACATCGCGGCGGCGAAGCTTACGGCTCCGATCCTCGGGCATGTGGGCGACGGGAATTTCCACGTGATTCCTGTCTTCGACGGTGCGGACGCGGGCGAGGCGGCGGCTGTGCGTGCGTTTCTCGACCGGCTTGTCCGGCGTGCGCTTGCGCTCGGCGGGACGTGCACCGGGGAGCATGGGATCGGCCAAGGGAAGGCGGGGTATCTCGCGCAGGAACTCGGGGAGCCGGCAGTGACGGCCATGCGGGTGATCAAGTCTGCGCTCGATCCTCACGGCCTCCTCAACCCAGGTAAAATTCTGGCCGGATGCCTGCACTAACGCCCCATTAAAAATCCCATACTTAATAAATGGTTATTTTCATTCACTCCTACAGTTCTTTATATTTGTAACTTGAAATATTAAGCAAGCCTGGCAATTCGTTTGTGCTATCTCTTGCAAAAAGCCGGTTTTTGGGATGATATGGGAATTGCGAACGTGGCGCCGTCCCACCTATCCCCCCTAGGGGCGTCACAGTTCTTCAGCCCGCGACCTGCCCCCCCCGGTCGCGGGCTTCTCATTTTAAAACCCCCCTCTTTCGAGATGTGCGTTTCCAAGGTTGGGCGCTCGTCTCTGCGCCGCCGATCATCATCACGACGGCGATGCGCGGCGCCAGCCGGCCTCTTCGGCTTCGCTTTCGCTACAGAACCAACGTTCTCCCCGAGCCCTGCTCAGCCGTACGCTGTCGTAGGAGGACGACCAGGGCAGAAAATAGGTGCGCGCACCGGACCGGATGCGGCCTTTGATGGGGCAACCGTCGGGCGCCTTTTCTTTTGCCTCGGCCCAGCGTTTCTCACGCCATGCCTCTGGGCGTTCCGATTCGCCGGCCCAAAGCCCTTTTTTTTCTGCCTGCGCGTTTCTCTCGATGCGTGCGTAGGAACTCAGGAAAAAGCTGCTGGCCGCGAAGACCATTCCGGCTTCGAGCAGTTTTTCGGCAAGGTCCGTGCCGCTCGCGGAGCATGTGCCTTTCTTTAAGCTCGCGTCGATGTCCTCGCTGATTTGGCAGGATACGGATTGCCCGCGAACCAGACGGGCCAGGGCATCCCGCGCGGCGCGGCCGCAGCGCCAGCGGCCGCTCGCCCGTTCACAGGACTGGTTGGCTTCCGGCGCTTCGATGCCGTCGAGGATGACGAGCGTGCTGCCGATCTTGAGCGTGTCGCCGGTGACCGCCTGGGCGCGGCGGCTCGTCAGCGTCGGGACGCCGGTGTCGTCTACGTCCGAGGCCGCTTTCGAAGGGGGCGCGGCTTTTCTCGCAGGAGCGGACGACGGGGAGGTTGCGGCAACACGGGTGTCCGCGTCCCGGCTTCCCTGGAATTGGCCGATTGCGGTGAATCCGGCGGCAGAAACACCGATCAGGGCCAAGAGCGCGAGAACGGCGGTGCCGACCGGGACGTGGCGGTCGCCCGGAAGGTTGATCTGGTAGCCGCGCAGCCGGCCGAAGGGACCGTCTTCGCTTGGATGCCAGCGCCGGTCCGGATCGGTAAGAGCGGCGAGGACAACGAGGATGCCTGAGATCGCGGCGACGGTCGCCGCCACCTTGGCGTCTCCGTCGAAGCCGAAAGCCCAGGAGCGGTAGGCCGCGCCGAGGGCCGCCAGGATGGCGACGACGGCCAGGACCAGATGGGTCCGCGGCTGGCGGACGAACGAGAGGACGGGATCGAGGACCGGTTCCAGCGGGCTGCCGGCTCTGCGGACGAGGGAGACGAGCCCCGAGACCGCGGCGCCGATGCCGCCCGCGACGGTGACGGTGCCAGCGGCAAGGATCCCGGCGGCAGCCACGGCGGCCCGGACAAGCGATCGACCGGTCCAGATCGCGGCGCGTTTGAGGTTCGTTCCCGCGGCCTTGAGAGACCACCACGACCCGGTGGCGGCTGCGCGTCCGCCCGCGACGGCGGCATCCACCCCGCGGCGGCCCGCCTCCTTCACATGGGCTTTGGCTGCGCCCTGGACGTCCTTGATGCGCTGGCGCCGTTCCTCGCGCCGCACCAGGATCGTGGTGCGGACGTAATCGCGCCACTCGAAGCCTTCGCTACGTTTTCGCCACCAGAGCAATGTTCTTCCCCGCGATGCAATCTGTCAGAGGGCAACGGGAGCTGCGTCGAAGCGGCACGCGGGCACGCGCTCCCGGCGGAGCCTTGGGCTCCAATGATGGCAGGGCTTTGGCCGAGCATAAGGAATCGCGTGGAATTCCGGCGCGTGCGTGGCATGGACTTCGGCCCGGCCGGCGGCTAGAACACCGTGAGAGACCAACAGCAGGCGGAGGGCGAGGGGCTCGTCCTTCGGAAGGGGATTTCCATGACGGCATATCGGGGTTCGGCAGGTCGGTTCGGTGCGGCGCGGGTCATTTTGGGTGCGTGTCTGGCCGCGGCGGCCGCTGTTCCGGCGTCGGCCAAGGACACGGGGCCCCTGAGCGCCCGCTGCGACGGGTTCGCCAAGGATACGGCCGCCTGGACCGCCTGCGTGGGCCAGCCTGCCCTCGCCATGGCAGACGCCGAGCTCTTCTATGCCGGTTACTGGCTTGCCAAGAACGGCCGCTACGAAGAGGCCCTCGGCTATCTCACGCTCGCACGTGAGAAGGACGAGCGCGTGCTCACCTACATCGGCTTCGCGACGCGCAAGCTCGGTCGCGTCGAGGAAGCCATGCCGCTCTACCACGCGGCGCTCGCCCGCAATCCGGATTATGCGGTAGCCCGCGCCTATCTCGGCGAAGCGTTCCTCGCACGGGGCGAAGCGGATCTCGCCCGCGCCGAGCTTTCCGAAATCGCATCGCGCTGCGGCGTGACGTGCCCGGCTTACGTGGATCTCGACGGCCATATCCGCGACTTCGAGACCCGCGCACGGCTTTAGAAGCCGCCACCTTCGCTGGACGACGACGGCACGGCTACGCGATGTGGCCGTGCTTTTTCGTGGTCAGTTCGTTGCCGGGCGGATGGCGGGGTTGGCCCAGAGGCGGACGATGCCGTCCTCGCCGACGGAGACGAGGTGTCCGCCGTCCGGCGAGAAGCTCGCCGCGTGAATGGCGCCCCTGTGACCGGTGATGGTGCGCAACGTGCGGCCACGCCTCACGTCCCAAATGCGAAGCTGGCCGTCGGCGCCCGCAGAGGCGAGATATGCGCCGTCCGGCGAGAACGACAGGCTGCCCACGCGGCCGCGATGGCCTTGCAGGCGGCGCTGGGTGCGGCTCTGGTTCGTCGACCACACGCGGATGTTGCCGTCGAGGCCGGCGGAGGCCAGCGATTGGCCGTCCGGCGTGAACGCGAGCGCGGTGATGAAATCCCCGTGCCCGCGATAGGTGCGGATACGGTCGAGCGTATCGAGGTTCCAGAGCTTGACCGACTTGTCGGCGCCACCGGACGCGAGGCGGGGGCCGCGTGAGGTTGCAACATAGGCAACGGCCTGCGCCGAGCTGTCGTGCGCATCGAGGACCTGCAGGGGGCCAGCCGGAGCCGTCGTATCCCAGAGCGTCACTTTCCAATCATGGCTGGCTGCTGCGAAGCGGTCCGCGCGGCCGGTGAACGCGAGCGACCAGATCTCGGCTTCGTTGCGCTTGAACGTTGCGATCCGTTCTGCGCGCTGCCAGTCCCACAACACGATCTCGCCGCCGGGATGGCCGGTCAGCGCCTGCGTGCCGTGGAGCGCGAGCGCGGTCGCAGGACCATGGTCGAGTTCGATGGTGAGCGCGAGCTTGCCGGTGGACGTGTTCCAGACCTTGAGGCGCTGATCGGCGCCGACAGTGGCGATGGCCGCTCCATCCGCGGAGAACGCGACGTTCGTGACGGCGCCGACGTGGCCGCTCATCTCGGCCACGGGGCGGATGACGGGGATCTCCGGTGTCTCCTCGCGCAGAGACGCCGTCTGGATTCCGGACGAGACTTCGCCGGTGCCCTGGCTCTCCATGCGCGGCATGCGGTCCTGCATCGCCACCGCACCGCTGGCAACGCCCACGCCGACGAGCAGCTTGAAGAGGACCGGGCGCCAACGGATGCCGCTGCCGCTGCGGATTTTGCGCGGGCGGGCCGCGGCTTTGCGTTTTTCCTTTTCGTCCGCCTTGTCCGCAGGCTCCTTCACCACGATGGCGGTGCCGGCCGGATCCTTTTTGGTCTTGCGCAGGATCTTGGGCAGGCGGATGGGCTCGGACGCAGGGGCGAGCTTCTCGGTCCCGCCGGATGCGGGGGACGCGGCGCGCTTCGGCGCCGGCTTGGGTTTCGGCGGGGCCTTCGCTTTTGCGGCCGGCTTTGCGTCCGCCGCTTCCGGCTTCTGTTTCAAGCCTTCCAGGAAATCGAGCATGCCGCCTTTGGGGCCCGGCGCGTCGGGTGGCGGAGGGGCAGTCGCAAGCTGAGGTTTCTTGACGACCGGAGCCTTCGCCGGCTTCGGTTTTTCGGCCGACGGGGGGGGCTTCGAAAACCAGCCCGGCTTTTCGGGATCGGGCGCGAGCAGCGCACCCCGCCAGGCCGCGATCGACTTCGGGCGCGATTCGGTCTGCAGCGCGAGGGCGTGGTCGATGGCCTTGAGAAACCCCGCCCGATAGGACGACAAGGCGGCGTCACGCGCGGGGACCAGCTCGTCCTTCACCATGCGCGAGGGGCTGTCGGCCGGGCGCTTGCCGGCGACGGCGTGATAGAGCGTGGCGCCGAGGGCGTAGATGTCCGTCCACGGGCCCTGCTGGCGGCTCGTTTCGGCGTATTGCTCGTAGGGCGAGTAGCCGGGCTTCACGAGCGCGGACACGGTCTTCGAGTGCGCGAGAATCTCGCCGCGTGCCGAGCCGAAGTCGATCAGAACGGGCGTGCCGTCCTTCCTGATGATGATGTTGTCGGGGGCGATGTCGCGATGCAGGAAGTCCTGCGCATGGATCAGCTCCAGCGCGTCGAGCAACGGCGCGACGATGGCGTCGAGCTCTTTCTGGCGCGGCGCGCGCCCGAGATCCTTCAGCCACGCCTTGAGGCTTTTGCCCTCTTCGAAGTGCAGCACCATGTAGGCCGTGTTGTTGGCCCGGAAGTACCGATAGACGCGCACGATGTTGGGGTGCGTGAACTTGGCGAGCGTCTGCGCTTCCTCGATGAAGCGATCGAGGCCCCACCGGTAGTCGCTCGTGCAATCCTGGGAGCGGGGCGCTGCATCCGACGTCGAGGTGCGCGCGGCAAAATCCGACGGGAAATATTCTTTGATGGTGACACGCCGATCGAGCGCCGTCTCCACCGCCAGATAGGTGATTCCGAATCCCCCCGCGCCAAGCACACGCTCGATGCGGTAGTCACCGACAAGCTCCGTACCGCTTTTCAATGCGATCAGGTTGGTCATCAGCAGTT
>DAOMQQ010000038.1:0-16475 GCA_035445405.1 Hyphomicrobium sp. | reverse complement strand
ATGATCGCTTCGGACCCCATCAGTCCGAAGCGTGATCCTCGGTCCGACGAAGAAACCCGCGTTGACGTGCCTCTGGGCGGGGTCGGCGGCTTCCCCGTATAGTGGCGCGCATGAGCAACACGATCTGTCGGCCGCCTGCAGCGGGGCGTCTCAGCCTTCTGGCCGCCGCTCTTGTCCTGGCGCTGGCCACGGCCTTGGCAGCCGGCGGGCCGGCCCCGGGTGATGCAACTCTCGAGGCCGACCCCATCGCGAGCCCGGCCCGTAATGCCGTCTGGCGGGCGATCTTCGCGCGTCCCGCAACCGCGCCGGAGCCGGCGGCGGACACCGCCGCGCGGATCGCCCTCGGCGACGCGCTGTTCCACGACGTCCGGCTGTCGGGAAGCGGCGCCGTCTCGTGCGCGACCTGCCACGAGCCCGAGCGCGCCTTCACCGACGGACGCCCGAAGGGCCAAGGCCTCGACGGCACCACGCTCGCCCGCAACGTGCCGGGACTCTACGATCTTGCCTGGGGCGCGTCGTTCTTGTGGGACGGCCGGGCGCCGACCCTTGAGGCGCAGGCGCGCTTTCCGATCCTCGCCAAGGAGGAAATGGCCGGCGACTTTCCGACCATCGTCCGGCGCCTCGGCGCGGACGCCGACATGGCATCGCGCATCGCCGCGTCCTTCCCGGGCTCGGGCGGCGTGACGGAGGACGCGATCCTCGCGGCGCTTGCCGCATACGTCGGCTCGCTCGCATCGCCCGAAACCCGCTTCGACCGCTGGATCGAGGGCGACGAGCACGCGCTCGATGATCGAGAGCGCCGCGGCTTCGACCTGTTCGTGGGCAAGGGTGGCTGCGTGTCGTGTCACGGCGGCTGGCGCCTCACCGACGACGGCTTCCACGACATCGGCCTTCCAGGCGAAGATGACCTCGGCCGCGACGGTCGCCGGCAGTTCAAAACGCCCTCGCTGAGAGAGGTGGTCCACACCGCCCCCTACATGCACGACGGTTCGATTGCGACGCTGGAGGAGGTCGTGGAGCATTACACAGGCGGCCGGATTGATCGCCCGTCGCTCGCCCCAACCGTTGTGCGCGATCTCGTGCTGACGGACGATGAGAAAGCTGCCCTCGTTGCGTTTCTCCGCGCACTCTCCAGCGAAAATCCGGATCACGTCGGCGTGAAGACCGTGAGGCAAGTCGCCCCATGATTGAAAAACGCGCAGGTGGCATTTTTATCTGCGGGTTTTGGTCGTCATTGTTTTTTCTCGGTTTTGGCGAGTTCGTTTTCTCGAAAGTTTGATGCCGAAACGCCGCAGGGCTAAAATATTGGCGTTTCATGCTCAACATCGCGGCTTGCGAAGCCGTGATTCGGCACATAGTTTGGACTTAAGAGCAAAAATAAAAAAGGGATGACGCGACCCCCGAGGGCCTCCGTAGGTTCACCAGCCGCGCAAGCGGCGCGCTTGATTGCAAGGGGTTCACGATGCTGGAGCTGGTCATCTCTGTTTGCCTGCTGGACGATCCCAATCGCTGCAAAGACGTCGCGCTCACCTACTTGGCTGAAGGCGCGAGCCCGCGCCAGTGCATGATGGCGAGCCCCGTCGAGATCGCGAAATGGAACGAGGCCAATCCCAAATGGTACGCGAAAAAATGGACATGCCGTCCCGCGGGCCGTTTTGCGAACATCTGACGCGATCCGCTTGAAAAGACGGTGTGCGCGGCACGTGTGTCGGCGCACTGTCTTTTTTGGAGCGCCGGCGCTTTGCGGCATCGGATGCGCGCTGAAGAAAACGCGCCGAGATTTTCTATTTTCGTAGAGTAGAAATTAAACGTCCGCCAAAAGGCCCGGCCGCCGCGGACGCCTCCGGATCGCCTGCCCGGGCTTTGATCCTTGTGCGAACGGATCTACAGTGCCGCCTTCGATCCCCGTGTCCGGAGGCTGCTATGCGGGCCATCCTTTGCCTTACCCTGTGCCTGCTGGGCGCTGTCGCAATGACGGAGCCTGCCGCGAGCCAGCAGATCGTCAAGCCGGAGCGCGGAAGCGCGCTTCGCGCCGAGATCCTGGACGCGGCCCGCCCCGTCTTCGAGCGCGAAACGGGCGGCCCGGTGGAATTCGTGATCACCACGCTGAACGTGTTCGACAACTGGGCCTATGGCAATGTCCGCCTGCAACGGCCCGGCGGCGGAGCGATCGACTGGCGGCGCACCAAGTTCGCCGAGGACGACGCTCAGGGCATGTTCGACCCCGCAGGACACCTTTTCCTTCTGCGCCGGAGCGACGCCGGCGAGTGGATGCTCGTCGAATACGCGCTCGGCCCCACCGATGTCGCGTGGGACTGGTGGCGCCAGCAGCTCAACCTGCCCGAAGCGCTCTTCACGAACTGATCGCGTGAAAGACGCCCGTTACCTGTTGGTGAGCTTCAGCTCGATGCGCCGGTTGCGGCGCAGGCTGTCTTCATCCACCCCGGATTCGAGCGGCTGGAATTCGCCGTGGCCGGCCGCAACGAGGTTTTCCGCGGGCACGCCCCGCTGCACGAGATACTTCACGACGGAGACGGCGCGCGCGGTCGAAAGCTCCCAGTTGGACGGGAACTGCGCGCTTGCGATGGGCCGGATGTCGGTGTGTCCGTCCACCTGCAGGGCCCATTTGATTTCAGGCGGAATGGTCTTGGCGAGATCGCGGATGGCGGCCGCGAGCTGATCCATGGCGCCGAAGCCTTCGGGCGTCAGCATCGCCTGGCCTGAAGGAAACAGCACCTCGGATTCGAAGACGAAGCGGTCGCCCACGACGCGGATGTCCTTCCGGTCGCGCAAGAGTTCGCGCAGCCGGCCGAAGAAGTCGGATCGATAGCGCTGCAACTCCTGCACCTGCCGCGCAAGCGCCGCGTTGAGGCGCGCGCCGAGATCCTTGATCCGGTCCTGGCTGTCCTGATCTTTCTTCTCGGAGGCTTCGAGCGCATCGTTGAGCGCTGCGATCTGCCGTCTCAGCGCCAGCATCTGCTGGTTGAGGAGATCGACTTTGGCGAGCGCCTCGTTGCTGATCTCTTTCTGCTGGTCGAGTTCCACCGTGAGCGACTGTATGCGTCCCTCGGCGGTCTTGGCTTTCTCGTCGCCCGAGAGCGCGAAGCCCGAAAGTTTCTGATGCTCGTCCTTGAGATCCGCGAGGGTCGCCTGCAGCGCGGCAAGCTCGTCCTCGGCCGAGCTGGATTTGCCTTTCTCGAGCGAGAGCAGGTTGGTGAGTTCCGCGATCTGCCGGTTCAGGCGCTGAAGGGCGGTGTCTTTTCCGCTCGCCTCCTGCATGGCGAAATACTGCGACAGCATGAAGATCGACATCAGGAACATGACGACGAGCAGCAGCGTGGAAAGCACGTCCACGTAGGCCGGCCAGAACTCGCCGTACTCGCTGTTGCGCCGCGAACGCCCGCCCGCCATTCTAATTGCCTCTCTTCAGCATGTTCTGCGCAAGCTCGCGCAGCACGCTCGTCACTTCCGCCTGCTGAGAGGCTTGCTCGTCCACCCACTCGCGCACGACCTTCTGCTCGGCGCGCATCTGCGTGACGAGCTGGTTCACGCCGCGGGCGAGATCGCGCACCGGCGCGTCGCCTTCCGGGGAGTACGAACCTGAAGAAAGGCCCGCCCCGCCTTTGAGCTGCGTAGAAAGATCCTCCACCGCGCGCTGCATCTCGTAGACGGCGGAGATGAGCTGCTGGCTCGCTTTCTCCGTTGCGCTCGACGAGCCGGGTGTCAGCTCCGTCATGCCGGAGAGCCATTCTTCGAGCTCATTGTAGAAACGGTTGTTGGCGTGCCCGGCCTGAAGCTGCAGGAAGCCGAGAATGAGCGAGCCCGCGAGGCCGAGCAGGGAGGACGAGAACGCCGTGCCCATGCCGCGGAGCGGCGCGGCGAGCCCGGCCTTGAGCTCGTCGAACACCGCCACTGTCTCCGTCGACGTATCGAGCGAGCCGATGACGCGTCCCACCGACTGGATGGTGTCGAGAAGGCCCCAGAACGTGCCGAGCAGGCCGAGGAACACGAGCAGGCCCACCATGTAGCGGCCCGTGTCGCGCGCTTCGTCGAGGCGCGAGCCGAGGCTGTCCATGATGGTCCGCATCGAGACCGTGGAGAGCGAAAGCGCGCCCGTCCGGTCGCGCAGCATGGTGGCCATCGGGGCCAGCAGCACCGGCTGATAGTCGCTCGAGATGCCCGGATCGGAAATGCGGAACGCGTTGATGAAGCGGATTTCCGGGTAGAGGCGGATCACTTGCCGGAAAGAATAGATGATGCCGAGAAACAGCACGCCGAGGATAAGGCCATTGAGACCGGGGTTGGTCATCGCGGCGACGATGAGCATCTCGTGCAGGATGGCGGCGAGGAACGCGACGAGCGTCAGGAAGACGAGCATGCGGATTAAGAAGATGCCCGGCGGCGTCAGCTTCTTGTGCATGGGGGCCAACGTGGGATCGGGTCTCTTACGTGCCATTCCAGGTCTCCGGCCGGGCGGTCGATGAGGCCGCGCCCTCGTGCGAGAGCGTCTTCGAATGCGCGAGGAGCGGCCGGGCGCACGAACATACCCGAACCCCATGCCAGCGGAAACCGGCAACATCGTGCTCGGCTTTTCTGGAATGGGGCGGATTTGCGGCGCGTGCGGCGCTGCTCCGGAATTTGTCAGGGTTCAGACGAGACGGCCGAGTGCGGCGCGCAACTCGGGCGCAAGATCCTCGCGTTCGAGTGCATAGGCCACGTTCGCGAGCAGGAAGCCGATCTTTGAGCCGCAGTCGTAGATCGCGCCGTCGAAGCGCACCGCGCGGAATGCGCCCGGCTTCTCGCGTTGAAGGGCAATCATGGCATCGGTGAGCTGAATTTCTCCCCCCGCGCCGGCTTCCTGGCGGGCAAGCAGCGAGAAGATCTCAGGTTCGAGCACATAGCGCCCCGTGACGTGCAGGTTCGAGGGCGCGGTGCCTTTAGCGGGCTTCTCCACCATCTCCGTGATCGGGCTCACCTTCGCGTCGCGGTTTTCCACGCCGACGATGCCGTAGAGATGCGTCTGGTCCTCCGGCACGGGCGAGACGGCGACGAGATTCCCGCCCGTCTCCTCGTAGGCCTCGATCATCTCCTTGAGGCAGGGCACCGCTCCGTGATGCAGCATATCCGGCAAGAGCACCGCGAACGGCTCGTCTCCCACGATCTCGCGCGCGCACCAGACGGCGTGGCCGAGTCCGCGCGGCGCCTGCTGGCGCGTGAAGCTCGTCTGTCCGGCGTCCGGAAGCTCCGCGAGCAGCTCTTCGAGCACCTCCGTTTTCTTCTTGTCGGCGAGCGTGCGCTCGAGCTCGAACTGGTGGTCGAAATGATCCTCGATGGCGCTCTTTCCCCGGCCCGTGACGAACACGAAGTGCTCGATGCCGGCCGCACGCGCTTCGTTGACGACATGCTGGATGACGGGCCGGTCGACGACCGTCAGCATCTCCTTCGGCACCGCCTTGGTTGCGGGCAGGAACCGGGTCCCGAGCCCGGCGACGGGAAACACGGCTTTGCGGATGCGCTTCGGCTTGGACATGGAGACCCCAGGAACGTTTGAGAGAGACGTTTACAATGCTGGATGCGCCGCGGGAAGGAGAGGAGAGCAGCGAAGGGTTGAGATACGGAGAATTTGGCAGAGTTCAGACGAAATGGGTGAACGACGGCGATTTCGACGCTGGAGGATGGGCGCGCAGACACGGCCGGCTCCCGCTTTCACGGCCGGGGGCAAAACCCGGGACGTGGGAAAGGGTTCCATGCCGCGCGCCAATCCCGTAAAGCCTTTTCCATAATGAATGGGGTCGTAAAAAAGCCCCGAATCCACGCGACGGGGAAAATGGATTTCGGCAGTCGCAACAGCGCCCGTCATCGAAAGCGGGCGACGCTCATCTGAAAGGCCATTCCGCGGCATGATCCCGACGCCTGACGCACGCGCTCCATCGGTTTCCTCTGTCGTCGTACGGAGCATGGTTTGCGCGCTGATGCTCGTCGTCGCGCTCGCCGTGCCGAGAGCCGCCAAGGCAGACGCCAATCTCGACGCCTGGCTTGCAGCGCTGAGAACGGATGCGGAGGCCGCGGGCGTCTCGCGCGCCACGTTCGATGCCGCGATGAAAGGCTTCAAGCCCGATCTCAAGCTCCCCGATCTCGTTCTGCCGGGCCGCCCGAAGAACGACGCGCGCGGGCAGGCCGAGTTCACGCGCGCGCCGTCGGAGTATCTCGATCGCGCCTATCTCATGCGCCTCGCCAAGCAGGGCCAGGAGCTGCTCCGTCAGCACGAGAAAACGCTGGAAAAGATCGAGCGCGACATCGGCGTCGACCGTTATTCCGTGCTCGCCATCTGGGGCCGCGAAACTTCGTTCGGCCGCCACACGCTCGGCCACGACGCCATCACCGCGCTTGCCACGCAGGCCTATCTCGGCCGCCGTAAGGAGATGTTCCGCGACGAGCTGATCGCCGCGCTCCGCATGCTCGAATCGGGCGTGCCGCGTTCCCTCATGCGCTCGTCATGGGCCGGCGCCGTCGGGCTCACGCAGTTCATGCCGACGGAGTATTTCACTCACGCCTACGACCTCGACGGCGACGGCAAGACCGACATCTGGCACTCGGTGCCGGACGCGCTCGCGTCCGCCGCCATGCAGCTCAAGGGCAAAGGGTGGGTGCCGGGCCAGACATGGGGCTATGAGGTCAAGCTCACGGGCGGAGCGGATTGCGCCTACGAAGGCCCGACGCAGGCGCGCTCCATCGCAGAATGGAACCAGCTCGGCTTCAAGCGGGCCAACGGCAAGCCGTGGACCGAAAAGCAGCTCGCGCTGCAGGCCTATGTGATGAGCCCGGCCGGCGGCTACGGCCCGACCTTCCTGGCGCTCGAAAATTTCCAGGTGATCCGCCGCTACAACATGTCGGACCTCTACGCCGTCTTCGTCGGCCACCTCGCAGACCGCATCGCGGGCGGCGGCGATTTCGTGACACCCTGGGGCGGGATCGCCGCCCAGAAGACATCGCATATCGAGGAAATCCAGACCCGTCTCAAGGCGGCGGGTTACGAGATCTCGATCGTCGACGGCAAGATCGGCTCCAATACCCGCAAGAATGTGGGGCTCTACGAGCGCGCCAACAATCTGAAGGTTGACTGTTGGCCGTCCGATGCCGTTCTTAAGCATATGCGTTCGTCTGCTTCGCGCTGAGGCCGCGCCCGCGCGCCCGAAGCACAACGATTGCCGGAAAAGGCCATGCTCTCTCGTTCGAGGCCAGTTCGCTTAAGGCCAGCGCTCGTCGCTCTTCTCGCTGCGGTCCTTGCCGTGGCCGCGCCGGTCGCCGCCCAGGACGAGCCCTCGGGCACGAGCTTCATCAATCCCTTCCCGCCGGGCGACGTCTACAACCTGGTGATCGTCGGCGACGATCTTGCCGACGGTCTGCTGGGCGGTGCGCGCGAGGTGTTCCAGCGCGATGCGCGTGTCGTCGTCCGCCAGACGCCGCTGCCCATGAACGGCCTCATGCGGCCGAGCTATCACAACCTCATCGTCCAGGTCGAAGAGGATCTGAAGGCAGCGTCCCCCCAGATCGCCGTGCTGATGATGGGCTCGTGGGATCGCGTGTCCGTCCGCGATGCGTCGGGGAGGCGCCACCGCGTCGGGTCCGACGGCTGGCGCGCCGAATACACGGCGCGCGTCGACCGCCTGCTGAAGCTGCTCCGCCGGTACAACGTGGCGGTCTACTGGGCCGGACTTCCTCCCGCGCGCCGCTACGACTTCAACGAGGACGTGCAGATGATGAACAACATCCTGCGCGAGCGGGCCTATCTCAACGGCGCGAAGTACATCGATGTCTACGCCGCCTTCGCCACCGAGGGCGGCGGATACAGCGCCTATGGTCCCGACGTCACCGGCAAGAACCGTCTCCTGCGTTCGGGAGACGGCGTCTATTTCACGTGGGAGGGCAATCGCAAGCTCGCCTATTTCGTCGACCGCGAGGTGCGCCGCGATCTCGCTCAGGCGCAGGCAGACCGCGCCATTCCGCTCGACGGCAGCGAGGCCGAGCAGGCCAAGATTAATCCCGATGCCGTGAAATTCCAGGATCCGAAGTCCGGCACGGAAGGTAGCCCGGCCGCGGGCGCGGCCAAGGCGCGCCAGACGCAGGTGACGGACGGAGCTGCGGAGCAGAAGGCGGATACGAGCCGGATCAATCTGCGCATCGTGAGCGAGGAGAAAGGCACCGAGGAGGTGGTCACCGTCGAGCTGGTGCGCCCCGCCATTCCGGCATCCGTGATCGCCCTCGTGACGCGGCGTGAAAGCGCCGACCGCCTGTCCCAGATTGGCGAGGCCGTGCTCGACCAGATCCCGGGCGGTCTCACGGTGATGAGCACGGTTGCTCTTGCGACGTCGCCCGGCACGCCGGGTGCCGCCCGCCGACGTCTCGCGCCATCCCAGGCGCCCTACTTCCGCGTGCTGTTCAAGGGCGAGCGCCTGACGCCGCAACCGGGCCGCGCCGACGACACGGCTTGGCCGCGCCCCGAGCCGCCGCCCGCCGCAGCCTATCTCAACGAGGATCCCGTGGAGACGGGCACGACGGCTGCGGCCGAGGTGGCCCAGCCGCCCGCCAAATCGACCAAACGCCGTTGAGGCAGTCGCAAACGCCTAGAGCGCTTCCGGAAAAGTGGGAACCGGGTCATGGCGAAGCCGTGCCCTCACGAAGTCCGATAAGAAGCACGATCAAACAAAAGCTTAGAGCCGTTCCGCGATTCCACCAAAATCGGAACGGCTCTAGAGCGTGATCATTTTCGATTGAATGGGGATCACGCTCTCTCTCTTTGGTGAGACCGATGATTCACGCTTCAGGCTGATAGGGCCTGAAGCGATCATGGTCTAAGGCCGAAACGCCAGGGCCGCAAACGCATAGCTGCGTGCAGGGATGTCGACCCTGCACGCGTTGCGATGGTGCGAGATCACTCCAGCTCGGAGACTTTCTGCGGCCGCCGCCGGCTGCGCTCGGCGCGAGATGCGCTGTTCTTCTTGTCGACGATCTCGTTGAGCCTGCGGTCGGCCGCGTCGAAAGCGTCCCGGAGCGCAATCTTGAGATCTTCCTGCGCCTGCCCGACAGCCGACTCGTGCGTCACGATCAGCGGCGCGCCGCCGGGAATGCCGATATCGATCTTGATCTCGTAGGTTTTGCCTTTGTGGTGATGCTTGTTCGGGGCCGCCACCACGACCCGGCAATGCGTCATGCGGTCGAAATGCTTTTCGAGTTTAGCCGCGCGCTCCGTGATTTTAGCTTCGATGACAGGACTCTTATCCAGGCCTTTGAACGAGATTTCGAGCGGAGTGTTCATATCTTCCCCGTGATGGTTGGTCCACAAAGCTCCACCTATTGAGCTGGGTATGGGCCCGGCTCGGGTCAAGGGTAGGAGACGAGGCTGGATCATGATCTGATCACGGTCAATGGGTCTGCGCCACGGCGGGGCTGCGCGCGCCGCGAAATCAGTCGCCGCAGGCGCCGACGTGGTCGCCGTCCTGGCATGTGCACTCGAGTGGATCGCTGCCGGGTTCGAGCGCGTCGCAAATCTCTTTTGCCCGGTCCCACTCGCTTTTGCTCAGGCACAAAGAATTCGCCCCGTCCCGCTCGTCCGGGACAGGGACTTCATCGCTCTTGCATTCTGAGGCTTCCGGGTTGGTCCCGTCCTGCCCGGCTGCGCCGCCCATAAGGGCGAGTGCAACCAGAACGGCTCCCACAGTGCTGCGCATCGTCATCGCCAGACCTCATCGCCTGGGAACGCGCCTCACCGCGGCAGCGTGGTCGTCCCCATCAGGAACTTGTCGATTGCGCTGGCCGCCTGCCGGCCCTCGCGGATCGCCCACACGACGAGCGACTGTCCGCGCCGCACGTCGCCGGCTGCGAACAGCTTGCCGCCGCCTGGCAGCTTATAGTCCTGCTCGTTGGCATCAAGCCCCTTGAAGCGGCCGCGCGCAACCGGCTCGAGACCGAGCGCGGAAAGCACGCCGCCGTCCGTTGGACCCGAGAAGCCCATGGCGAACAGCACGAGGTCCGCATCGAGCGTTGCGTCCGAGCCCGGCACCGGCTGCAGCTTCTGATCCACGTGCACGTAGTGGAGCTTCTTCACCTCGCCGTTCTCTCCGGAGAACCTCGTCGTCGACACGGAGTATTCGACATCCGCGCCCTCCGCCTGCGAGGACGAGATCCTGAGCTTGAGCGGCCAGTTGGGCCACGACAGCGCCTTGTTCTCGCGCACGGGCGGCTTCGGCATGATCTCGAACTGCGTGACCGATTTCGCGCCTTGGCGGATCGATGTGCCGATGCAGTCCGAGCCCGTGTCGCCGCCGCCGATCACGACGACGTGCTTGCCCTTGGCCGAAATCTCTTTCGTGCCGGGAAGCTGCGCTTCGCCCGCCACGCGCCGGTTCTGCTGCGTGAGGAAGTCCATCGCGTAGTGAATGCCGCCGAGTTCTCGTCCCGGCGCCTTCGCGAAGAAGTCGAACGGCGTCTCCGATCCCATGGCAAGCAGCACGGCGTCGTGCTTGGCTTCGAGATCGCGCGCAGAAATATCGCGGCCGACCGCGACGTTGAGATGGAAGACGACGCCCTCGGCCTCCATCTGCGCCTGCCGGCGCGCGATGATCTGCTTTTCCATCTTGAAGTCGGGAATGCCGTAGGTGAGAAGCCCGCCCGGCCGCGCATTCTTTTCGTAGACGTGCACGTCATGGCCCGCACGTGCGAGCTGCTGGGCAGCCGCGAGGCCTGCCGGGCCCGAGCCCACGATGGCCACGCTGTTGCCCGTCTTCCTCTCGGCCGGCAGCGCCGTGATCCACCCCGCTTCGAGCGCTTTGTCCGCGATCGTGCATTCGATGGTCTTGATGGTCACCGGCACGTCGTCGATGTTGAGCGTGCACGCGGCCTCGCACGGCGCCGGGCAGATGCGGCCCGTCACCTCGGGAAAGTTGTTGGTCGAGTGCAGGTTCAGCGCGGCCGTCTTCCAGTCGCCCTGGTAGACGAGGTCGTTCCAGTCCGGGATCTGGTTGTTGACCGGGCAGCCCGTATGACAGAACGGGATGCCGCAATCCATGCAGCGCGAGGCCTGCGTTTTGACGTTCGCTTCCCCGAGCGGAACGACGAATTCGCGCCAGGTCTTGATGCGCTTCGCGACCGGCTCATACATGCGGTCGGCGCGCTCGAACTCCAGAAACCCCGTTGGCTTTCCCATACCCAGCTCTTCTTTCCGTCGTCCCTCGTTCCATTTCGGAGAGGGTTTTTCCTGCTTCGCTTCGCCCGTATCTCTGCGATCCGTGCCCTAGATCTGCGCCTGCACGTCGCTCGCCGCCACGCGCGCCTTGGCGAGCTCAGCCAGTGCACGCGCATACTCCGTCGGCATCACCTTGCGGAACTTCGGCACATACGCGGCCCAGTTGGCCAGGATCGTCTGCGCCTTGACCGAGTTGGTGTAGTGCGCGTGCCGCACGATCAGCGCGTGGAGCCGTTCGAGGTCCTGCCCGCGCATGTCGCCCATCACCTCGCCGAGCGCGCGGCTGGCGCTTGCACCGTTGCCCTTCGCGAGCTGCGCGATCAGCGCCGCGTCCTCCGCGAGGGCTTCGAGCTGCACCATCTCCTTGTTGAGGCGCGTATCGAAATCGCCCGCTTCGTCGAGCACGTACGCAACGCCACCCGACATGCCGGCCGCGAAGTTCCGTCCCGTCGGGCCGAGCACCACGACGACGCCGCCCGTCATGTACTCGCAGCCGTGGTCGCCGGTTCCTTCGACCACCGCATACGCGCCCGAGTTGCGCACGGCGAACCGCTCGCCGGCGACGCCGCGGAAGTAGCACTCGCCCGTGATGGCGCCGTACATCACCGTGTTGCCGACGATGATGCTCTCCTCCGGCACAATGGAAGACTTCGGGTCGGGCCGCACGATGATCTTGCCGCCCGAAAGCCCCTTGCCGACATAGTCGTTGCCTTCACCCACGAGATCGAGCGTGAGGCCATGCGCCGCCCACGCACCGAAGCTCTGCCCGGCGGTCCCCTTGAAAGTGAGCCAGATCGTGTCTTCGGGCAGGCCCGCGTGACCGTAGAGCTTCGCGATCCGCCCCGAGAGCATGGTGCCGGCCGTGCGGTCCGTGTTCTTGATGCCGAACTCGGCCTTGACCGGCTTCTTCGCTTCGAGCGCGGGCTTCGCCACCTCGATCAGCGCATTGTCGAGCACTTTATCGAGGCCGTGATCCTGCGTTTCGCAATGGTGGATCGCGACGCCCTCGGCCGGGCGCGGCTTATGAAACATCTTCGAGAAGTCGAGCCCGCGGGCCTTCCAGTGACTGATGGCGCGCTCCTTGTCGAGCCAGTCGCTCTGTCCGACCATGTCGCTGAGCGTGCGATAGCCCATGGCGGCCATCAACTCGCGCACCTCTTCCGCGATGAAGAAGAAGTAGTTGATGACGTGCTCGGGCTGGCCGGTGAAGCGCGCGCGCAAGACCGGGTCCTGCGTCGCGACGCCGACGGGGCAGGTGTTGAGATGGCACTTGCGCATCATGATGCAGCCGGCCGCGATCAACGGAGCCGTCGCGAAGCCGAACTCGTCCGCGCCGAGCAGCGCGCCGACGACGACGTCGCGTCCCGTGCGCAGGCCGCCGTCGACCTGCACCGCGATGCGCCCGCGCAGGCGGTTCGCGACCAGCGTCTGATGCGTTTCCGCAAGCCCCATCTCCCACGGCGCGCCTGCGTGCTTGAGGGACGTGAGCGGAGAGGCCCCCGTGCCGCCCTCGTAGCCCGAGATCGTCACGTGATCGGCGCGCGCCTTGGCGACGCCCGCGGCAACCGTGCCGACGCCCACTTCCGAGACGAGCTTCACCGACACCGCGCCTTCGGGGTTGGTGTTCTTGAGGTCGAAGATGAGCTGCGCGAGGTCCTCGATGGAATAGATGTCGTGATGCGGCGGCGGCGAGATGAGGCCGACGCCCGGCGTCGAGTGGCGCACCTTGGCGATGGTCGCGTCCACCTTGTGGCCCGGCAACTGCCCGCCCTCGCCGGGCTTCGCGCCCTGCGCCATCTTGATCTGCATCATGTCCGAGTTGACGAGGTATTCGGTCGTGACGCCGAACCGGCCCGATGCGATCTGCTTGATCGCAGAGCGCATGGAATCGCCGTTCGGCATCGGCTTGAAGCGGTCAGCCTCCTCGCCGCCTTCGCCGGTGTTCGACTTGCCGCCGATCCGGTTCATGGCGATCGCGAGCGTCGTGTGGGCTTCGCGGCTGATGGAGCCGAAACTCATCGCGCCCGTTGCAAAGCGCTTCACGATCTCGGAGGCAGGCTCAACCTCTTCGATGGGCACAGGCGTCCGTCCCATGCTCTCCGCCGAGCGGATGCGGAACAGCCCGCGGATCGTGAGAAGCTGCTCGGACTGCGTATCGATGGCCTTCGCGAAGCTGCGGTACTTTTCCGGAATGCGCCCGGCCTGCGCGTCGGCGGGATCGGTGGAGCGCACAGCGTGCTGCAGATCCGCGACGACGTTCGGCCGCCATACGTGCGCCTCGCCCCGCACGCGGAACGCATAGTCGCCGCCGACGTCGAGCGCGTTTGCCAGTACCGGCGCGTTGCCGAAGGCCGCCGCGTGGCGGTCGAACGTCTCGCGTGAGATCTCGCGCAGTCCCACGCCTTCGATCTGCGTATGCGTGCCCGTGAAATATTTGCGGACGAACGACGTCCTCAGGCCCACCGCGTCGAAGATCTGCGCGCCGCAGTAGGACTGATAGGTCGAGATGCCCATCTTGGCCATGACCTTGAGCAGAGCCTTGCCGACGGCCTTGATGTACTTCTTCGTGATCTCGTCCGGGGAAAGGTCGGTGCCGAGGCTCGGCGCTATGTCCGCCAGCGTGTCGAACGCGAGGTAGGGGTTGATCGCCTCGGCGCCATAGCCCGCGAGCGTGCAGAACTGATGCACCTCGTGCGCCTCGCCCGTCTCCACGACGAGACCCACCGACGTACGCAGGCCCTGCCGGATCAGGTGATGATGCACGGCCGATGTCGCGAGCAGCGAGGGGATCGGCACGCGGTCCGGGCCCGTCAGCCGGTCCGAGAGAATGATGATGTTGTAGCGCTTCGAGCGCACGGCCTCCTCGGCCTCCGCGCAGATCACGTCAACCGCCGGTCCCATGCCGTCGGGGCCGCTGGCCTCCGGATAGGTGATGTCGATGGTGATCGAGGCGAAGTGGTTGTCGCGCACTTCGCCGATCTGGCGGATGCGTTCGAGATCCTCGTTGGTGAGGATCGGCTGCGCGACTTCGAGCCGCTTGGTCTTCGACGTGCCTTCGAGATCGAGAATGTTCGGCCGCGGCCCGATGAATGAGACAAGGCTCATCACCAGCTCCTCGCGAATGCTGTCGATGGGCGGGTTCGTCACCTGCGCGAAGTTCTGCTTGAAGTAGGTGTGCAGGAGCTTCGACTTCGAGCTCATCGCCGAGATCGGCGAGTCGTTGCCCATCGACCCGATGGCCTCCTGTCCCGTCGCGCCCATTGGCGACATCAGGAACTTGAGGCTTTCCTGCGTGTAGCCGAACGTCTGCTGCAGATCGAGCAGCGCGATATTGCGCGACTTCGGCGCGGCCGTGCCCTTGGCCAGCGGCAAATCGGAAACCAGGATCTGGGTTTGCTTCACCCAGCTTTCGTAAGGGAGATTCGCCGCGAGCTCGGCCTTGAGCTCCTCGTCGGAGACGATCGCGCCCTTTTCGAGGTCGATGAGCAGCATCTTGCCGGGCTGAAGCCGCCACTTCCTGACGATCTTCTCCTCAGGGACCACGATCACGCCCGCTTCCGACGCCATGATCACCATGTCGTCGTCCGTCACGATGTAGCGTGCCGGACGCAGGCCGTTGCGGTCGAGCGTCGCGCCGATCTGCCGGCCGTCAGTGAAGGCCATCGCGGCCGGGCCGTCCCACGGCTCCATCAGCGCGGCATGATATTCGTAGAACGCGCGCCGCCTGGCATCCATCGTCGGATTGCCCGCCCACGCTTCGGGGATCAGCATCATGGCGGCATGCGCCAGGCTGTAGCCGCCCATCACCAGGAATTCGAGCGCGTTGTCGAAGCAGGCGGTGTCTGACTGGCCTTCGTATGAGATCGGCCACAGCTTCGCGATGTCGTCGCCGTAGAGCGGCGAGGAGACGGACGCCTGCCGCGCCGCCATCCAGTTCACGTTGCCGCGCAGCGTGTTGATCTCGCCGTTGTGCGCGACCATGCGGTAGGGATGCGCGAGCTTCCACGACGGGAACGTGTTGGTCGAGAAGCGCTGGTGCACGAGCGCCATCGCCGAGACCACGCGCGGGTCCGAGAGGTCCTTGTAGTAGGCGCCCACCTGATAGGAGAGGAACATCCCCTTGTAGACCACGGTGCGCGAGGAGAGGCTCACCGGGTAATGCCCGATGTCGCGCCCGCGATAGGAGTTGTGCAGCGCGTTCGAGACGACCTTGCGCGTAAGGTAGAGACGCCGCTCGAACTCGGTCTCGCTCGCGCCTGCAGGCCGGGCGATGAAGATCTGCCGGTGCACCGGCTCCGTCGCCTTGACGAGGTCGGAGAGGCAGGAATTGTCGACCGGCACGTCGCGCCAGCCGAGAACGTCGAGCCCCTGCTCGTGGCAGATCCGCTCCCACGCGACCTGGCAATGCGCGACAAGGCGCGCATCGCGCGGCATGAAGATCTGCCCCACGGCGTAGTGCAGCGCCTCGGGCAGAGTGAAGCCGAGCTTTGCGCATTCGTCCTTGAAGAAGGCGTGCGGGATCTGGATCAGCATGCCCGCGCCGTCGCCGGCCAGCGGATCGGCACCCACGGCGCCCCGGTGCTCGAGGTTGCAGAGCATGGCGAGCGCATCTGCGATCACACGATGCGATTTGACGCCCTTGAGATTCGCGATGAACCCGACGCCGCATGCGTCGCGCTCCAGCGCGGGGTCGAACAGACCCTCCGCTTGGGGACGCTCGTAGATGCCGAGAGAAGGCGTGGCGCGGGTCATGAATGTCGTCCTCGGGTGGTCGAGGCAGGCCGACAGCGGCGTCGGGCCTGCGGGCATCCCATCGATCCGTCGGTCGGAGTGGGTGCGCTCGTGGTCTTCGAATTGGTGCTGTCTTGACGTCACGGCCGACTGGGCGGCACGGGACGAAAGCCTGATTTGATCAGGCTTTGGCGCCGTCCGGGGGGCAACCGCTCACGAGACGTGACAGCTTTCCGACCACCGAAGTCCATCTCCGAAAACACATGCGAAGCTGCTTTCCGTGCAACGCTTCGCTCGCATAAAAGGCGCCGTCCCCACGGTGAGTGTCCGGGACGGATTCACGCATAAAGGACAGCAATGCTGACCTTTCGTTTCGAATGTTGCAGATTTTGTCCTGCAACACAAGCATGTTTCGAACGCTTAAAAACAGAGATCCGCTTCTGCGACAAAAAAAGGCGGCGACATTGCTGTCGCCGCCAGGAGAGGAGAAGGAAAACGCTAG
>DAOMQQ010000037.1:0-16775 GCA_035445405.1 Hyphomicrobium sp. | reverse complement strand
TGCCGGACAAGGCTTGCGAACAGAACGAAGAGCCCTAGCGTTGCGATTTCGGCGACGAGAACGACCGTCCTCATGAGTTCCCTCCTGCGCCAGGCACTGCAATAGATATATTATGGATATATCTTATGGGGAGCTTGTCCGAGCCAATTAGATATGTCAACAATGAATCTAAAGCGGATTGACGCAGGATCGAGATGCAGCTCACCACCTTCTCCGATTACGCCCTGCGTATGCTCATGTACGCACACGCTGCGGGAAACCGGCTGGTCACGATCGAGGAGATCGCAGGCTCCTACGGTATTTCGCGCGCGCACCTCATGAAGGTGGCCAATACTCTGACGCGCACGGGCTACCTGACGGCAGTTCGAGGGCGCTCGGGCGGATTGAAGCTCGGCAAACCGGCCGAGGAAATTCGCCTCGGAGACGTCGTCCGCGCAACAGAGCCCGATTTCGCACTCGTCGACTGCTTCGCGACGGACAGCCAATGCGTCATCGGCAATTGCTGCCGCCTGCCCGCAATCCTGCGGCGCGCGCTCGCCGCATTCCTCGCCGAGCTCGACAAGCACACCGTCGCGAGCATTGCTCTGCGCCCCAAGGACTTCAGGCAGATTTTCGATCCGCACGACGACATCCGCCGGCCGGCGGCGAGATAGCGGCAAGAATGAGCTGTCGGGCCGGACCTTCCAGCTCCGCCGCACAACATTACGCTATTGCATTTGCGGCAGGGCGATCTCGCGGAACGGCCCGCTCTCGCCCACGAGTTGGTCGAAAGACCCCTGTTGAACCACACGCCCCTTGTCGATCACGTAAATCCGATCGGCATGTGTCACGGTGCTCAGCCGGTGCGCGATCACGATCCGGGTGGCGCTGAGCTCGTTGAGGCTCTGCGCCACGACAGCCTGCGTCTGGTTGTCGAGCGCACTGGTGGCCTCGTCCATCAGCAGAACGCCGGGACGCCGCACGATGGCCCGCGCGATCATGAGGCGCTGCCGCTGCCCGCCGGAAAGCGTGCCGCCGTTGTCGCTGAGAACGGTATGCATCCCCATCGGCATGTTCCGGATGTCCTCGTCGAGCCCGGCCATGCGCGCCGCCTCCCACGCGTCGTCCGGGGAAAGCGGGGCAGAGCCTACGATGTTCTGAAAGATGCTGCCCGGAAGAATGGCGCCACGCTGCAAGACGACGCCGATCTGCCGCCGCATGCCCTTGAGATCGAGATGGGCCAGATCCTGCCCGTCATAAGCCACCGTTCCGGTCTCCGGCGTCTCGAAACCCAGCAGAAGACGGAACAGCGTTGATTTTCCCGAGCCCGATGCGCCGACGAACGCGACGAATTCACCCGGCGCAACCGAGATGTCCACGCCGTCGAGGATCAGCGGGCCATCGCTTCGATAGCGGAAAGAGACGTTCCTGAGATCGATACGGCCGCCGAGCCTGCCGGGCTTCTTTCGCTTGCCGTCGACCTCCGGCAATTCGTCGAGGAGGGGCTTCATGTTCTCGTACATCGGCACGACGGCGAGCGAGGTCGACACTGCTTGAACGAAGCCGAGCAAGGCGCCATTGAACACGCCGAACGCCGCGCTGAAGGCGACGAAGCTCGCCGGCGCGATCTGCGTTTCGCTGAGCCCGATCACGGCGATGAAGACGAGCGTTGCCAGAAGCGGAAGCACCCGGTTGATGGTGGCGATGACATTGCCGACGTGAGACGCGCGAACGGACTGCTGGCGCTGGACGGCGAACGCTTCGAGCCACCGCGCGAACGAGCGATTTTCGGCGCCCATCAGCCGGATCTTCTTGATCCCGGCGAGAATCTGAAGCGTCAGGCTGTTGACCGAAGCCTCGGCCTTGAGCCGAGTACGTTCAAACCGGAGCTGGCGATAGCTGAGACCGAACAGCACGACGCATGCCACCAGCGTCAGCCCGCCGGCGGCGAACGCCAGCCGCACGTCGTACATCATCATCAGCACGAAATTGACCGGAGAAAAAAGCGCCGCAAGCGTGGAACTCAGCGCCACATCCGAAAGGATTTTTCGGAGTTGCGTCGGCGCCATCGCCTTGATCATGAGGTCGCCGGTCTCGAAGCGGCGGAAGAAGGCGAGCGGCAAGCGCAGCAAGCGGTCCCAGATCGCAGCCTGAAGCGTGCCATCGGCAAAAGCTTCGAGACGGGTCAGTGCAATGGAGCGGGCGAGCTGGAACAGCGTCGAGCCCACGGCGATCATGACGAGACCGACACCGAACATGAGAAGCGCCGACGTTTCGGAGAACGGCACCGCCTCGCTCAAGACGAGGCCCGTGATGATCGGCGGCAACAGGCCGAGCGCGGCGGTCAGGACGGCAAAAAACACCGCCAGCCGGAGATCGATCCGCGCCGGCGACGCCATCACGTGACGCACGAGATCCCATCCCGTCAAGGCGCGATTGGGCAGCGGCCGGTAGGGAGAGACCGCCTGGTTGTCCAACGCTCCGACGACACGCGCATCGACCCGGATCGGCGCTCCGGCTTCGAGAAACTGCGCCTTGTATCGCCCTGCTCCGTGCCGCACGACGGCAACCGGACGTCCCGTCTCCTTGTGAAACCCGACGAAACTCCCAACGTCGCGCCGCCACCAGTCGGGATCGAGCGTCACCCGACGCGAGCGCAGACCTGCCTCGCGAAACAAATCCCGCACCGTAGCGATCGGATCGAGACTCGCGTGATCCTCCTCGGTCGGAGCGCAATCGAACGAGATCTTTTCCGCCGCGCAGACATAGGCGACGACCGTCCTCGCATCCACATCCCCCGTGCCGTGAACGGCAGCGGCCGTCTCGCCATCGACAAGGGCCGCAAGATGGCGGAGCGCGCCATCGACCTCGTCACTCGCACTCCGGCGACTGAGCGCGCGACGCTCCATCGCGAGGCGATGCTCGCCCTCGACGATCGCGATCGCGTCGCGAACGAGATCGGCCTGAGCATCGTCGACGGCATCCCATCCGAACAACCGGACGACATCCGCGGTGGAAAGCGCGCGGATCGTCACCTCCGGCGCGGGCGCGACGGCGCGATGCGGTGTCGCCAAGCCGAACAGGTGCTTGTCACGCAGCGACGAGACCTCGCCAACAATCGGAATGGAGGCCAAGTCCTCGGACACGAGCCACGAGGGCTCGCGCGCGGCCACGGTCTCGCCCGCACGGGCCGCGAGGACCTCGCCACGCTGAACGACCTTGGACGACAGCGGCGCAACACCCCGCGCGCAAGAGCCGGTCAGAGCGTCAAGCCAGGTGTCGAGCCCGCTGGCAGCATCGGAACATGCCACCTCGCGCCCCGCCTCGTCCCAGAGCTCGACATGCGCCTCCCCCGAGCCGACAACGATCAGATATCCTCCGGAGCAATCTACCTTGGGTACGGAAAACGCATCTCCGGCGCAAAGCGTCGCCAGATGCTGACGCACCCCGGATGGCTTGCCCGATCCGTTCGAGAGTTCGACGAAGACGTTGACCACCCCTTCGCGCACAAGTCCGAGCCGTGTCGGCGACCGCAACACGATCGGCTCACGCCCGCTGGTGCGGCGGAGAACCGGCTCATCGGGCACCGCCGCAGCGGCGTGAAGGTTCGCCATCTCCGCCTACTCCTGCGCCACGAGACGCGCATAAGCGCCATTCGCACGGATCAATTCGTCGTGCGTGCCCCGCTCGACAACCTCGCCACGGTCGAGCACGACGATCTCGTCGGCGTCGCGAACCGTCGAAAGCCGGTGCGCAATGATCAGGCATGTCGAGCCGCGCCGCCGGATGCAGGCGTCGATCGCCTTCTCCGTTATGGGATCGAGCGCGCTCGTCGCTTCGTCGAGAATGAGGATCGACGGACGCGAGGTCAGGGCTCTCGCAATTTCGATCCGCTGGGCTTCGCCGCCGCTCAAATTCGCGCCGCCCTCTTCGATGGCTGCATCGAGCGCACCCCCGCGCGCGGCAACGATGTCGAAGATCTGCGCATCGCGAAGCGCCGCGATCATATCCGCATCCGGAACGGTTGCGTCCCATGCGCTGAGATTGTCGCGAACCTTGCCGCTGAACAGAAACACCTCTTGGCTGACCGCCGCGATGGATCCCGTCATGACGGAAACCGGCACATCCGGAAGCGGCACGCCGTCGAACAGCACTTCGCCGTTCCAGGGCCGATACAGTCCGGCCACGAGATTTGCGATCGTCGACTTGCCGCTTCCCGATCCGCCAACCAGCGCCACGCGCTGCCCCGCCCGAACCGTGAGATTGAAATCCTTGATGAGCGGGGCTTCCAGGGGATTGTAGCCGAACGTGACATCCTTAAGCACGATGTCGCCGCTCAGGCGGTCGAGGGCACCGCCGCTCTCGGTCTCTCGCGAATACCGGCCGTCGCGGCCGTAGTTGAAGACGTCGTCCGACCGCGAGAGATCCGCGCTCAGTTCTTGAAATGTGCCGCCCGCCGAGACGAGCGCATTGATCGGCAAGGTGAAGCTCATCGCAAGCGCCTGGAAGGCCACGAGCGTGCCCACCGTCATGTCGCCGTGAATGATGCGGTAGCCTCCGATCCCGACCACGGCCGCAATCGCGAGCCCATCGAGCAGCGGCGCCAGCCCGTCGGAGAGAACGCCATGAAGCGCGAGCCGGCGGTTGTTGTTGAGCGTCTTCGCCTGGAAGCCGGCCCAGCGTTCGAAATAATCGTCGTCAGTGCCGGACGCCTTGAGCGTCTCGATCGCGCGAATTCCGGTGACCGACGCCGCCTGAAACTGGCCGAAGTCCTGCTGAAGGCGCGCGCTCGCATCCATGCGGTAGCGGGACAGCACGCGAAAAACGCCGATGTTGAACAAGGAAAGAGCGATGGTGATCAAGGCGAGCAGCGCGTCGAGAAAAAACATCACTGCCGCGTAGAACACCACCGTCACGGCATTCACCAGGCTCTCGCCGAGACGCCCGGCCACCGCTCCCGCAATCCGATCGTTGGCGGCAATCCTGTCGACGATGTCACCGGGATGGCGCTGGCTGAAGAACGAGAGCGGAAGCCGCAGCAGATGCCAGACGAAACGCGCCGAATCGACCAGCGCAAGTTTCGTCTCCATGCGCAGCAGCACCGCGTGGCTGAGCCACGTCAGCCCCGCGAGGACGATCGTCGTCACCGCCATGCCGGCCAGCAGCGGCCGCAGCCAGTCGTGATTTGCCTGGATCAGATAGTCGTCGATGAAGATCTTCGAAAAGCCCGGGATGACGAGACCCGGCACGATCGTGGTCAGGCTGATCAGCACGGAGAGGGCGATGGCATTCCGGATGCCGCGTGTCCGCGGCGCGAGACGGGCGAGAAGGCTCGGCTTGCCACCCTCCGCGACGAACGCATCCGTCGTCTCGAAAACGAGCATAACGCCAGTGAAGGCCTCGTCGAACTCGGCAAGCGTCACCGTGCGAGGCCCCGTCGCCGGATCGTTGAGATAAACCGTTCCGTTGCGATGCCCTTCCACAACCAGGAAGTGGTTGAAGTTCCAGAATGCGATGTAGGGAAACGGCCCGGAGAGCGCGCTCGTGAGCGAAGCCTTTCGCCCCTTCGCGGCCAAACCGTAGCGCCGGGCGCCGTGAAGAATGTTGCGCGCGGTGCAGCCGTCGCGAGAGACACCGCATTCCGCACGCAGCTCTTCGAGAGGTCGCCATTTGCCGAAATGCGCGAGAACGATCCCGAGCGCCGCCGCTCCGCACTCGACGGTTTCCATTTGCAGGAACGTCGGCGTCTTCACGCGGCTATTCGGAAGCTTCGGCAGGGGATCGGAGGTCATTGGGCGATCCCGAGCACGGATTTGAGAAACGGCAGGATCAGCGTCACCGGGGCTTGCCGCTTCGTCGTGACGGTCGCCGACACCAAGGTGCCGTTTTCGATTCCGAAGTCCGGTCCCTTGCCGCTCGTCCACGCGAGGCCCGAGGCCGTGCCGTCGTCCTCGACGAGATCGGCGCGCACCATGACCGGCGCGCCGCGCGCGGTGAACGTCTCGACCAGCTTATCGTTGTGAAGCAAGGAGTGAATGGCACTCGTCGAAAGCGGCAGCTCCGACACGCTCCGCACAAGGCCGCGGACCGTACCGAACTCCTCCTTTTTCGTGACGCTGGGCTCGACATTGACCGCAAAACCGGTGCGAATGCGCTTCCCAAGCTCCGGCGGAACGAACAGAAGCGCATCGAGCTCGTCGCTGTCGGTCATGATGCGCACGACGGGCATGCCCGTCGTGATGCGATCGCCGAGGGATGCGGCGATCTCCGTCACGTGTCCATCGACCGGCGCGCGCAAGTGGCGCGACGTCGCGATCTTTTCTTCCAGATCCTCCATCGCCTTGCGGTGCGCGAAAATCTCGGCATCGACCTGGCGGATCCTGTCGCCCCAATATTCCCAGCGCGTTTGAACTTCGACGTCGAGGTTGACCACCTCGCTCCGCAAGGCCGACGCCGTCTCCTGCGCCTGCAGCCACTCGTTCTCCGCCGCAAGGATCACCTGGCGATTGACATGCCCCTTTTGGTGCAGCTCCTTGAGATCGGAGAGGCGCGCACTCAGGACTTCGCCGCGATGCTCGCTGTTGTCGATGCGTTGGCGTAGGCTTTCTGCGCGCAGCTCCTTGAGTGCCTCGCGCCGTCCGATGTCCTTCTCGCGTTGGAGAATGTAGGCCGTCCGGCGCTCCTCGAGCTTGACGAGCTTGTCCCGCTCGCGAGCAAGCCGCGACTCGTCGAGCTTCAGGTCGAGCACGGCAAGCGGATCGCCCCTGTTGACCCGTTGCCCGTTCGCGACCAAGATGCCGGCGAGTTGTCCGTCCCCCTCCGACGTCGCCGAAAAAATCTCGCCGCCGTAATTGAGCAGGATGCCCTGCGCATTGAGGCGCGTTGGCACCGAGCCCAGAAAGCCCCATGCCACCGCGCCTGCAACGATGATGAATGTGCCGAGAAACGCGATCCAGTAGCGCGGTGACGCGGCTGTCATGGCCTTGTCGAGCTGCTCCGGCGACGACATTTTCTCAAGCGCAGATCGGCGAAATAGAGACATCCCCCCGGACTCCCCCTCGGATGAGGTCTCTAGAGTTTCCGCTCGACGGTGTAGAAAATCGCCGTATCGGGCTCCCGACCGGGATCGAGCCACGGCTTGACGCCGCCTGTTACCGTCGCGAGCTCAGCGTCCGTGAGCGCGTCAGCCTGGCGCGTATCTCTTGCGGCTTCCTGTGCAGCAGCCGCGACGGCGTCATTTTTCGTTTCCTGTGTCATACGCTTACTCCTTCTTCTACGACGTGATCGGTGCAACGCGGCAATGGAAGACACGCGCACCGCAACGTTGAGCCCACTCAGCGGGCTTTTCTAAAAGCCCCGGCGTCCGTCCGGACGTCCGCCGCCAGCGACGGATTCCAGATCCCTGTCCGAGAGATCATGGCTCTGCCGGTTGCGGTCGTCAGTTGGCTTTGCCATATCGGCTTGCGCCGAAACGTCGGTCTTCACATCTTTACTCATAAGTTCACCCCTTCTCGTTGAAGTGTGAGCGCGCGGACCACCGGCCGGTGCCTCTTCGGACGACGCGTGCTTCTCAGCCGCCTCGAATTATGATCGGCCTTCATCGCTCTCTTCCTTGCGCACGACGAAACAAGGTCCCCTTCTGGCGAGCTTACTTCGGACGGAACTTGGCGAGTGCGCGATCGTAGTTGGAAGGCGGCTGCATGAATTTCGGCAGCCAGCCGCCGCTCACGCCGTCGGCTTCCTCATCCGTCAGGTCGCGGGCGTCGGCGCTCGCGTCCTCAGCGGGTGGGTGCGCATCCGTCTTGCTATCGATCTCGAGACGTACGGTCTTCATCATCGCTCTCAACTCTCGCTCGCGCCCGGCAAGGAAGAGATACCTCGCCCCGCCACGGCTCCATGGCCTTGCATCGCTGGTTCGCTGTCTCTGTAATAGAGACGGCCCGATTGCCGGCGCACGCCTCCACACACGTTCGCCAGCTCCTCATCCGCCAGCTCTATCTTCGATGGCTCGTGTTGAAGGCCCTCCCCTTGGGAAGCGGCGGTCTTCGTGCTCGCTGTGCTCATTGAATTTCTCCGACCCTCACGGGATGAAACGCTCGATCTGCTCGACCGAGGCTCCGCTCCATCGACGGCCGAAGGGACCGAGAGGGTGAGAACCACCGGCAACCTCTCCAAGCTCTGCATCGGTCAGCGGGCTTTCGCGCACATCGTCGTTCGTCGTATCGGTCTCAATGTCTTCGCGATCGGTTTCCGCCATCGCGATAACTCCTTTCAGGTTCATGCCGGCGCCGGTCGCCGTCGCCAGCCACGCTCTGCTCGTCATACGCGGTACCTGGCCTCGACGACGATGTCGGGATTGCTCCTCTCCGCGCCGTCGAAGCCCGGGATCGAGCGCGCACCGAGAGGAGCAGGCACCTTGGAAGCGACACCTCCCGTGACGGAGTCCAATTCCCCATCCGCGAGCTCGCCCTCCTGGGCCCGAACGCCTTGAAGCCGATCGTGCACCGTCTGCGCATCCTCGCTTGTCACGTCGAACCCGTTCAGCGCGGCGAACGCGACCAGCGCACCCAGAGCGGCATCGCCATCCTTCGCGCCGATGGCCACCGCCAAACGGGCGGCCAGATCGCGATCATGGCGAATGCGGTTGAGAAATTCGCTCATGGCCTGCGCGCTCATCAGCGTAGCCCCGTAACCATCCGGAACAGCTCGGCAAGCGGATAAAAGCGCTGCGGCGCTCCACCCGAGACGGCGTCGAGCGCGGCATCCGAAAGTTCTGCGCCGCCGTCTTCATGCCGGCGGGCTCCCGCCAACACGCGCGAAGCGCGCGCATCCGCCGGCTTTCGTTCCCAGTGAGTTTCATCAGCTACACGTTCCGCCATGAACGGTTCGTCCCTTTGTTTTCCAAGCGCGTTTCGAAGACGGCATGGCGGGACTATGACAAAAGGCGGACCGCAGGTTTTGCCCTGTCGTCCAGAAGAATATTCGCGAAATCCAGAAAGTTGGACGGGGTCTAAAAAATGAATAGTAATTAGGAATTTATTATATGTTCCCAACAAAGATTATTAAGACGTCGGAGGGGCGAAGGACGGGAGAACGCCGATGAATAGCCAGCATCGAACGGATATGGGAGGTCCGCAAGGTGTGCCCCGTTCCCTTTTCTCGGTTGCCGATCTCCGCGAAAGCGAAAGGTTCGAGGCCTGGAAAGACAGCATCGCATCGATTTTCGATGTCGAAGCAGAAAAGGAAATCGCTGAGCGCTTCCATGCCACCTTGGAAGCAACGCTGATCGGCCCCCTTTTGTTTGCCCGCACTGAAACCTGCCGGCAGGCGTGGTCGCGATCGCCCCGCCGTATCGCGCTCGACGGGATGGATCACTACCTGGTCCAGTATTTCGAGCGCGGCGGGCATCTGGATATCGAGGGTGCCACGCAGGGGCCTGACGGTTACATCGTCGTGTTCGATCTCTCCAGGCCGCTCGCGAACACGACGTCGGATTTCTGCAATTTCTCGCTTCTGATCCCGAGACCTCTTCTGGCGGCACAGCTCGAGCGGCCTGACGAGATGCACAATCTCGTGGTCAACGGCGTTGTGGGCAACCTGCTGCGCAACCACATCCAGACGCTCCAGGCTCTCTCGGGCAGCCTCGACATGGCATCCGCCGATCGCGTGTCGGAAGCGACGATCGGGCTCGTTGCCGCGTGCCTGAACGGAACGGACGTCGACAGCGCGCTGCGGGACGGCTCGACGCCTTATGCGGGAATTGTCCAGATCAAACACTTCATCGATGCGCACCTTCACAGCGAGAGCCTGACGGCAGACAGGGTCGCGCGCCAGAACGGCGTCTCTCGCTCCAAGCTCTATACGATGTTCGAGCGCCACGGCGGCGTGGCCGCCTACATTCGCACGAGGCGCCTTCAGCATGCCTTTCACACGCTGCGCGACCCGACCCGCAGACACCGCTCGCTGTACGACATCGCGCTCGAAGCGGGCTACAACAACGACGCCGCCTTCTGCCGCGCCTTCAAGAACCACTTCGAGCTCACCCCCGGAGAGGTTCGCCGCCTGCGCCACGCGCGCCCGAGCACGCGGGACGCCGTCGCCAACGCCAGCCGTCGCTACGAGCACTGGCTGCACCATCTGGGCGCGACCGGCTGACGCGCCGCATCCGCGAAAGTCGGCTTAGCCCGGCGCACTCATCTGTCGCGCAAGGAGCGCGAGCAAATCCGTCTGCGTGATGAGGCCTTTGAGACGTCGGTCTTCATCGACGATGACGACCGCGTGTGCCCGCCCATCCGTGAGAGCCGGCGCGAGGCTGACGGCGGGATCGGTTTCGAGTGCCGTCACCGCAGGCGACATCAGTTGACCGACGTGCCCCCGATCCTGGGTCAATTCGCGAAGTCCCACGCTGCCCTCAACCAGCCCTCCGGGCCCGACCACCGGAAGGATTCGAAGGTTGTGCTTGAGCAGCAGCGAGCGCGCAACTTTCGGCGTGTCGTCGATCGTCACGGAAATCAAGTCGCGCGACATGATTTCTCCACATGTCAGATCGCCATGAGCGCGCACAAGTGCCTCCAACTCCACCTGTCGGAGCAGCCGGTCCAGATCGTCAGGGTCGATGTCGAAGGTTTCGTCAAGCAGCGCGAGCGCGGCATCCACGTCCGCACGCTGGAACCCCACACGAGCTTGCGACGGCGGATCCTGCGTGCCGTGCGTGTTGGCGAGCGCAGGCCCCGCGACATGCGGATAGGCGCGTCGCGAGACACCGTGAAAGGCTATCCCGAGCAGCACGAGGAGCAGAGAGTTCAATCCGACGGGAATGAAGGGAAACAAGAAACCGGACGACGCGATGGCAGGCCCGCCCACTACGACCGTGAGCGCCGCAGCACCACCGGGCGGATGCAGGCATCGCGCGAACGACATGGCCAGGGTCGCCAACGACACGGCCACGCCGGCCGCCGCGATCGGATCCGTGATGAACTGGACCACCGCGACACCGACAAGCGCAGAGATCGTATTGCCGCCGATGATGGACCAGGGCTGCGCCAGCGGACTCGTCGGCACGGCGAACAGCAGCACAGCGGACGCACCGATCGGCGCAACAATCAGAGGGAGGTGCGCGCCCTGCCCGAAGAGCACGCCTGAAATCAGCGCCGTCAGGAAGATGCCCGCGAGCGCGCCGAGACAGGCGAGCAGTCGCTCGCGCAACGTCGCGCCTGCGAGGATCGGAACGAAGAGGCCGAAGCGCTGCCGAGCGTTGAGCCGGGGCTTTGTCGGTTGTGTTTTCTTAAGCATGAATAGGTTCGAACACGTCAAATCGGAGCAGGGCTGTGGAGAAAGATGCCCCTTCTTAAAAGATGGCCGCCGCGACGGCGAGGGCCACGCAACGGCAAGATGCAGAGATGGCCATGCGGCCTAAGATCGCAAGATATGGTGGCCAAGCCGTCCGTCTCCCTCGAGCTTGTAACTGCGCCGGACACAGCGTGACGAACCTCGCGCGAAGGATCCACCGCCGGGCGCAATCGGTGCCTTGATGGCGAGCGGGCGTTACTTTCCCAGCCGCAACTATGACCGGCCGCACGCTCTTGCGTCTTTGACGCAGGCTCGCAATATTCGAGGATGTCGAAGGCCATGGAAGACCGGCTGGCATCGGAAGAAGAACGCATCATGGCGCGCCCCCGCTTGGATCGGCGCCGCATCCCATGAAAAGAGGAGAGCGATCGCGTGATCAAAGCATGGGCCACCACGGCCAGTGACAAACTGCTCGAACCGTTCGAATACGATCCGGGTCCGCTCGGCTCCGAGGATGTCGAGATCGCGGTGGAAACCTGCGGCATCTGCCACTCCGACGTTTCCATGATGCAAAACGAGTGGGGGATGACCGCATATCCGCTCGTGCCGGGACACGAGGTGATCGGGCGCGTCACCGCGCTCGGCGCCAACGCCAAAGGCCTCGAGATCGGACAGCGCGTCGGCGTCGGCTGGGCTTCGTCGAGCTGTATGCACTGCCAACCCTGCCTCAACGGCGATCAGAACCTCTGCGCAACGCACACCGGAACCATCGTCGGCCGTCACGGAGGATTTGCGGAGAAGGTGCGGGCTCAGTGGCCGTGGGCCATTCCGATTCCGGAAGGCGTCGACGCCAGGGAGGCAGGCCCTCTGCTCTGCGGCGGGGTGACGGTATTTACGCCGTTCCGTGCATTCGACATCAAGCCGACGGATCGTGTCGGCGTGGTGGGCATCGGCGGTCTCGGACACTTGGCGCTCAAATTCGCGCATGCGTGGGGATGCGAGGTCACGGCCTTCACATCGACCGATGCAAAGGCCGATGAGGCGCGCTCCTTTGGCGCCCACCACGTCGTCAACTCACGCAACGAAGCAGACCTGAAGCGGATCGCAGGCACGATCGATCTGTTGATCGTCACGGTCAACGTGACGCTCGACTGGCCCGCGATGATGGCGACCTTGAGGCCCAAAGGACGCCTTCACGTTGTCGGCGCAGTTCTGGAACCGATCCCGGTTGCCGCCTTTCCGATCATCACGGGGCAGAACAGCATATCCGGCTCGCCCAACGGCGCACCCGTGACCTCCCAGCTCATGCTCGAGTTCTGCGCACGCCACAACATCGCACCGCAAACGGAGCATTTCCCGATCTCGAAGGTCAACGACGCGATCCAGCATCTTCTCGAAGGCAAGGCGCGTTACCGCGTCGTGCTCGACGTCGCGTAAACGCGATGGCTTCGCGGGCGAACCATGTGTATCGCCCGCGAAGCGCGCGCCGTCCCATGCACAGATCGCAATCTCTGCACCCTCGCATCCGCTAGAAGGCGATCTCCGATCTCATGCCAACGAGAAGCGCATCGCCCATGCGCCGGGTCTCGTCATCGGGATGCGGAGAGGCCCCACTAGGCCGGACGATATACTGAACATCCGGCTGAACCCGCCACCAGGGTGCAAGCTGCATCGCATAGCTCAGCTCGAATACGGTCTCGCCGCTCCGCACCGGATAAGGTGCGCCGGATATGAAAGCGACGTCGCGATCCAGATCGGCGAGATTGCCGCTCATGGTCGTGTGCGCGATACCGAACGTTAACGTATCCTCACCCCGCCCGGGAAAGGCGCCTTTGATCCCGAATCCGGCGTCGACATACCAGGACACAAGGTTCCTGTTGGAAGGCGAGAAGCCGCCTCGGAGAAAGAGGCTGAAACTGGTTTCATCTCCGCGCCAGATCGTTTGATCGACGACGCCATAGGCGCCCCAGTTTCCGTCATGCGTGTCCACATCGACAACAGCGGGATCGGCAAGCGAAACGCGCGTACCCGCCGCATCCAATCCGAAACGCTGGTCGGAAAATCGTCCGGTGTGATACCACACGCCAAACTTGTAAGCTGCGGCAAGTCCTGTCGCCTCTTCGCCCTGATTGAGGAGGATCTGAGCCTCGCCCATCCATAGAGCGCCGCCGCTGAAGCTGAACGTGGTGCCGCGCCTGTTGCACGCTTGCGGATCGGCGTCCGGATCGTTGCGATAGCAGCCGCTGCCGGCGGGATCACCGCTGAACACCGCTCCCAAAAGGGAGAGCGTGTCCGAAACGGAGACTTGGCCACGCACGCCAGGCGTCGCGAGCGGATAGCCCGGCCCCCCGCTCGGCAGATTGGCAGCGAGATTGTTTCCCCAGCCGAACGTGCCGTTGATCAGGCCGCTGGCGGTGTCGCTGATGAAGAACTCGTCGTCGGCCGCAAGCTGGCCAATACGGATCGAACCGGCGTGTCCGAAGTCCTGCTGAACCCACACCGTGAACAGCCGCGTCGTCGCCAAGGCGTCGATGTTGCTGGGATCGGAAATCGAGCCGGCATAATCAGCCGCATTCTCCCCGCCGGCATTGTGGATTTGAAAGGCGCGGAGATGTGTCGTGGCACCCCGCCAACCGACGAGCTTTTCAAGATCCGCATCCACCGCGATATCGACCAGGCCTTCGAAAGCAGTTCCCTGCTTTGCGCCGCCAGAGAGCGTGCCCAGCGCTTCGCCCGTATACGTGACCCCAAGGGAAACGCCTTTCGCGCCGAACGCTGACCTCGACCCGGCCCAGTCGCCCGTGCGCAGGTCCGAAAAAGCCCTCTCCTCCGCCAGCGCATCCGGCGTCGACAGCGCCGAGATGACCGAAAGAACGGCGACAAACCCCGCCGAAATGCCCCGTATTCCGCAGCTATGCCGCCGGTCCGCCATACTTGCCACCTCTTTATTGCAATTAACTCGCAATAACGAGTGACGCAGCGCGGACAGAGATGCAACCCATTTGCAATTGCGACTATTTTGCAGTTATGCCGGCAAACCTCCGGCGACGTCCGACCGACGAGGCCCCGGCGAACCAACGGACCTCTCGGAGCACGGATAAGGAAGCGATTCAGAACGCCACGGCCCGAAGCCACAATGCGACGCTCGCCATCCCCATGGGACGAGAGCCAATATGGTGATTCCACACCTCATGGAGGTGGCCGGGCATTTCGGCTTGGGGTAAAGACCAAACACGCGCCGATGCGAAAGAGACCGCGTCGAGGGAAACGGCAGGATGGAGAGGCCGCGCTTTGAGCAGGAAGCCGTCATTGAGCGACAGCGTTGAAGACATCTGCCACGCGCTCGGCTTGCGCGTGACCGGCCCGCGACGCGTCATCATGCAGGTTCTCTCCGAAGCGACCGATCACCCCGACACGGTCGAGCTCCACCGCCGCGTGACGGAAATCGACCCAAGCGTCGCCCTGGCGACCGTGTATCGCACCGTAAAACTCCTCGAAGACAAGAAGATCATCGAGCGCCATACCTTCGGCGACGGCCGCGCGCGCTACGAATCGGCGGATCATGCGCACCACGACCATCTCATCGACGTCGAATCCGGTGACATCATCGAATTCCACTCCGACGAAATCGAGCGGCTTCAGGAAGAGATCGCGCGCAAGCACGGATACAAAATCGTAAGCCACAGGCTTGAGATTTTCGTCGCGCCGCTGGACAAGCAGCCGAAATCGGCCTCACGCAAGCCGCGCAAAACGTCCTAGGCGGGGCTACCCTTCCCGCTTGGGCCGTCGCCTCACGTGGACGCGAAGCGGCGCCGTTCGAAATTCTTACCGATAGAAATGCGGGATCCGCAATGGAGGCTGGACCTGGAATCGAACCAGGATAAACGGATTTGCAATCCGACGCGTAACCACTCCGCCACCCAGCCAGAGAGAAGGACGATGATCTTCCCGTTGGCCGAATTGGCCGTTGGCTGAGCGCCTTCGTTCGACCGTCTCCTCGAACTCCGCAAGTATCATCCAACTGTTTGACAGGGTGTTAAGCGAAACCGGAACAAGTAGCGATTGCGGGTCTCAACCGCCGGCGGCGGCACCTCGCACGGGCGCAGACAACGGCGCGCCAGCTCCATCACCGCGCGGCGACGCGAGGCGGAACCGCGCGGGCCGAGTGAACAGGAAGCCGGCCCACGTGCCCTTCACCGCCCAGGCCATCGCAAGCGCGCCGGCAATCCCGGCAAACGTAGACGCAAGCGCGATCGCAGTGGCATGGTCGCCACCCGTGATCTTCAAGAGCACGATCCGCGCAGGCCCCATGAACACCGTAAAGGCCAGATAGACGGCGATGGAATTCTCCCCGCAGTAGGCGAGCACGCGCCCAGGCCAGGACGTCGTCGCCAGCACGCTGCAGGCGATCACGGCGGCGATCCCGACGTAGGAAAAAACGAGATCCGCACCGGTCGCGAAGGCAAGCCCGGTAGCGACGCCGGCCGTGTTGAGCACAGCCCATACGGCAAGCCCTGCCACGACGAGCAGGGTCGGCACGATGCGGACGCGATCGGCAAATGCGAACACCACCGGCGCCAGCGCATAACCGGAATAGAAGAACACGAACCTGCTCGTAAACTCATCGACGATGAACACGCCGCTGTGCGGCGCCATGTGCAGAAGAGCAGCTCCGCCCAGCACGAGCCAATGGGGCAGCGGGCGCAGGAGTTTCGACACCACAAAAAACACGGCCAGAAGATAGATGAACCACAATGTGCCGAACGGCACGAAAAAGCTCGTCACGTAATCTTCGAGCGTCGCGGCCGCGCCGTGGTCGTTGATCATGCCGGGCGCCTTCAGCGCAAACTGGATGGTCAGCCACAGCACGTAGAAATAAGCAAAGTGCACGACCTTGGTATCGAGGTAGCTCCGCCACGGGCGATCGATCCGCGCGGCCAGAAACAGGCCCGAGATCAGGAAGAAATCGGGCATGCGGAACGGCCGCGCCCACTCGACGAAAGCGTTGAGGCTCAACGCCTCGCCCGTCGCCTTTTCGACACCGAGCGTGGCATGCATCAGCACCACGAGAATGATGCAGATGCCTTTGGCGACATCGACCCACGCAAGGCGGGCGGCAGGGGACGGTTCAGGCCGCATGGTTTCGCTCTCTTCGCTTCTGCGCTCGTGCCGGAACGGACAGGCAGATCGATAAAGAGCCCAGCAAGAAGCAGACCACTATGCCTCGGCAAGCGTGCCCATTTCCCTAGCCGACAAGCGGATGACGGGCGAAACCGTCGGACAACGTAAAGCAAGAGTTAACTGGTCGCGCGAAGCCCGCGCATTCCGTCACGATGGCGTTGAGGCGACCCCTTGCAACCCTGCATCGCCGCGACATGGGACATCCCGATTTCGGACATCGACGACACCCGCCGACCAGGCTCGAAATTATTTGGCGACCCCGGCAGGATTCGAACCTGCGACCCCCAGATTAGGAATCTGGTGCTCTATCCAGCTGAGCTACGGGG
>DAOMQQ010000036.1:0-17029 GCA_035445405.1 Hyphomicrobium sp. | reverse complement strand
CTATCGCACCGCGTCGAGGAAGCGGCGATGCCGCTGGTATTGGTCCAGCACGTCGTGGATCGGATCCTCGCGGCGCCAGCCCATCACATCGTAGTCCTGTCCCCCCTTCGCGCAGGTAGACCTCGGCGCGGTAGTAGCCGTCGTCCTCGCGCGGGCGCCGGCGAGGGCCCTCCTCGCTATGAGCCGCTCGCTCAGGGCGAGAGGTGGGCGTGCAACTTGGGACCCAACGGCACGATCCCATTCGGATTGAGCGCCTTGATAGAGTAATAACCGCGCTTGATGTGGTCGATGTCAACGGTCTCTCGAACGCCGGGCACGTCGAGCATCCGTGCGAGGTACGCCGTGAGTGCCGGATAATCGGAAATGGACCTAAGATTGCATTTGAAGAGGCCGTGATAGGCGACGTCGAAGCGAACAAGGGTTACGAACAGGCGGATGTCAGCCTCCGTCAAGCGCTCGCCGACCAGGAACGTTCGCCCCAGCAGATGCTCTTCGAGCGTATCGAGCATAGTGAACACATCACGAAATGCTTCCTCGTAAGCGAGCTGAGTGGTGGCGAAGCCGGCGCGATAGACGCCGTTGTTGAGAGCGGGATAGATGCGTGCGTTCCAGGCATCGATCTCCGATCTCAACGTGTCCGGATAAAGATCGACGGTCTCTTTGGCGAGCGATCCGAACCCGGTGTTGAACATCCTGACGATGTCGGCCGACTCGTTGTTGACAATGGTGCCCGACGCCTTGTCCCAAAGCACCGGTACGGTCGCCCGGCCGGAGAAGTGCCGATCGGCGCGGGTATAGAGTTCGTGAAGAAAATTGGCGCCGGTCACAGGGTCCGCGCCTGCAAAGCGCCAGCCCTGGTCCGACAGCTTGGGCTCGACGATCGTGACCTCGATCGCATCATCGAGCCCCTTCAGCTTCCGCGCAATCAGCGTGCGCGATGCCCACGGACAGATCAGCGCCGCGTAGAGGTGATAACGTCCGGGCTCGGCCGTGAAGCCGGCGCGTCCAGTCGGCCCCGCGTCGCCGTTGGGCGTAACCCAATTGCGGAAGCTCGAGGTCTGGCGCACGAACCCGCCTTTGGCGTCGGTCTCCTGCACCGGCTGCCACTCCCGGGTCCATTTGCCGTCGATGAGCATCGCTGAACCTTTCCTGTCCGCCTAAGCCGAGTGCGTCTTTACCCACGCGACATAGCGATCCATCCACTCTTGCAGGAACTGGCGGCTTGCGGAGCCGATGCTTCCGTCAGGCTCGAACAGATCATCTTTCATCTGCAGGAACGCTTCCGGCTGACCGAGTGTCGGCACGTCGAGATAGGCGAGAATGTTGCGCAGATGCTGTTGCGCGAGGGCGGTGCCGATCGCGCCAACTGAAATGCCCATCACACCGGCAGGCTTGCCACCCCATGCGCTCTGTCCGTAGGGCCGAGATGCGTGGTCAATCGCATTCTTGAGCACTCCGGGGATCGAACGGTTGTACTCCGGCGTGACGAACAGGAGGCCGTCGGCGCCGGTGATCTCGGCCTTGAGACGTTTTACTTCCTGCGCCGGGTTGCCGTCGTCATCCTGATTGTAGAGGGGAAGGTCGCCGATCTCGACGGTGCTGAATGAAAAGTCGGACGGTCCGAGCTTTGTGAGAGCGTTGGCGAGCTTGCCGTTGAAGCTGTCGCGGCGCAGGCTGCCGACAAAGACGGCGATCTTGGTGGTGCTCATCGCGAATCTCCTTTGATGGTGCCCGCAACATCGATCTCTTAACGTTCGATGTTGCGGTGCTTTCAGATCATTCGCCGCAGGACGTCGTCTTTCCTGAGGACGTGATGAACGAAGGCCATGCCGATGTGGCCGACAATCATGACCAGCAACATCCACGCGATCGGCGAGTGCAGGCTTCCGAGACTGGACATCCAAGGAATCTCGTTGCCTTTAGCGACGAGACGAATGCCGAAGACCGTCCAGCCATGGCCTCCACCGATCAAGGTGAGGATGCCGGTGACGGGTAACAATGCCATTCCGGCATAAAGCAGGACATGCCCTACCTTTGCCGGCATCGCGAGGGTTGGCTCCAGCTTGGGACGATTGTCGCTCTGCTTCGATGCCCAGGCGATGCGAAGCATGACCAGCGCCAACAACAACGTGCCGATGGCAACGTGCGCCGGCACCAGGGTCTGGCCGATCCAATGTTCCCCTTCGTCGATGCGGTCGAAGAACTTGAGCATCTGCCAACCGATCAGGAAGGCCATGCCCCAATGAAAGAGGCGGGAAACACTGCCGTATCGGACCGCAGAGTCGGCTCGCATGTTCTGGTTGGGTGCTGAATCCATGCTCAGATCCTCCTGGAAAACGATGGCGTGAGCCTAGATTGTGAACCAAAAGCACGGAACCAGCTAAAAGCAGCCAACACTTAATACAAATAGTGTAAGCTGGTGACGTGGATCGCGTGACGAGCATGCAGGTCTTCGTCCAAGCGGCGGCGGAAGGGAACTTGTCCAGCGCCGCGCGTCCTCTCGGGATGTGGCCGGCCATGGTGACCAAGCACGTCAACGCCCCCGAGCGGCGATTGGGAATGAAGCTGTTCCGACGTGCGCACTTGGCCGGCGGCTGTGGAATCCTGCACGGCAGTGACGACCATCGGAATGATCGTCAGCGGCTTCGAAACGCAAGTGACCTCGGCGGCCATTCCCACCTTCATCACCTGGGCCTCGATCTGATTGAAGCCGGCGACGAGATATGGGTGGCCGGCTCCGGCAGGAACGAGATTCCGGCAGGGACATCCGTCAGAGACTCGTCCGAGGTCCTGTCCTTCTTTGCGATATGATACGGATTGCTGCGTATGCCTCGTTCGACCTGGATGACGCAGCATTCTCCTGAATGTGTCGACCACTGATCGCTATCGTCTGTTGCTGCTTGAGCACAGGCCTGTTGAATAGTTGTGGGCGGGATTGACGCCGCATTGGTTGGGCCGCATTGCTCTGGGCTGACGGTCCCTTCACTGGGTGAATAGGGAATGCGGTGATGGCCAATCGGCCAGATGCCGCGGCTGCCCCCGCAACTGTAAGCGGTTAGCCTACCATCACAAAGTCACTGGGAAACTCCCGGGAAGACGATGGGGCGCAATTCCGCGAGCCAGGAGACCTGCCGTCAGCCGTGGTCACGCGTGGAACTTGTCAGACGGGGTGATCTGATGGGGACGCTTCAAACGTCTGAGGACGGTTTGGGGCTTCGTTTGCGCTGACGTGCCCCCTCTTCGTCGTGCAGGTCCATGTCAATATCGTCAAAGTCGAAACTGCTCTCACGAGCGGTCGTTGGAGCGTGTTCGAGCGCACCGGTCGGTGCCGTGCTTGTCCTGATGGCCAGCAGTATCCAAGCCGCCGCTCAGCAGCCAACGCAACAGGAGCAGCTTCCGCCCGTGACCGTGACAGGGGCACCGCCAAGCTCCGGTCAGTATATCGAAGACGGCGCTGGGTCGTTGACGATCGCACCACAGCCAGCCGGCTTCGGAGCCGCGCCATCGACCGCACCTCCCCAAAATCGCAACGACCCCGGCACGAATGGCTTCGTCGCTTCGCTGAGCGGCGTTGCGACGAAGGCTCCGGGCACGATCCTCGACACGCCACGCTCGATCTCGACAGCGACAAAAGCGGAGATCGAAGAGCGTAACGCGATGACCGTCAGCGAGGCGCTGCAGTACGCGTCCGGCGTCAATGCGTACTACTATTCCCATAATTTCGTGACGCGCGATCAGCATATGCTTCGGGGCTTCCTCGCGTATCAATTCGTCGACGGCCTGAAGCAGCACGACAGCAACTGGGGCATCGAGCCTTATGGCCTCGAGCGGATCGACGTGCTCAAGGGACCTGCGGCCAACATGTACGGCCAGGGCAGTCCGGGCGGCGTCGTCGCTCTGACGAGCAAGCGCCCGACCGATGAGGCATTCACCGAGGTCGTTCTCCAGGCCGGCACGCACAACAAGCTCCAGACCGGTGTCGATTTCGGCGGCCCGGTCGGAAACTCCGGCGTGGTGACGTATCGCCTGACGGCGATGAGACGGATCGCGGACGGCGAGGTCGACTTTACCGAGACGGATCGCGTCTACATCGCGCCCGCCGTGACCATCCGGCCGAGCAGCGCCACGAGCCTGACCCTGCTTTCGAGCTATCAGCATGATCCTTCGATCACGGCCCAGCAATTATTGCCGCGCTTCGGTTCCATTCTCCCGGGCCCGAACGGGCAATACATTCCGCGCGACAATTTCCTAGGCGAGCCTGGTTATCACGACTCGCATATCCGATCCTTCAAGATCGGCTACGAGCTCCGCCATCGGTTTAACGAGACGTGGTCGTTCGAGCAGGATGCGGGATACCGCAAGGTCGATGTTGCCCTTCGCGAAGTCATTCCAACGGGAGCGGTGTCGGGAACGAGGGCCGTTCGCCAGATCCAGAACATCGAGTACGAAATCGAGAACTACCAAGTTGACACCCGCTTGCGCGGACGCTTTTCGACAGGGCCACTCGAGCATCGACTTGTTGCCGGTATCGATTATGCCGCCATCCCCAACTATCAGGGACGGGGCGTGAGCAACACCGCTGCAAATCCGTTTCTGATCGATTTCTACAATCCCGTCCATGGACAAGCGCTATCCATTCCGGCGATCAACGACAAGCGCGACCAGGACGTCAAGCAGACCGGGATCTACATTCAGGACGAAATCTCGATTGCTGGATTAACCGTAAGCGCCGGCCTTCGTCACGACTGGGCCAGTGGGGATGAAACCAGACGCGTCGCTGGTGCGGACGGAGTGTTCGGTGCTGCCACGGTGACGCCCGTGGAGGATCAGGAACTCACGTACAATCTCGGGGCGATCTATCATTTCGCCAACGGCTTCGCTCCTTACGTGAGCTACTCGACGTCCTTCTTCCCGACCGTTGGCAGCACGGCAGGCGGCGCGCCGTTCTTACCGACCACCGGCGAACAAAAGGAGCTTGGTTTCAAGTACCAGCCTCGCGGTTTCAATGCTTTGTTCACCGCTGCCGTTTTCGACCTCGTCCAGCAGAACGTGTTGACGGCGGATCCGAACAATCCGGGACAGCGGATCCAGATCGGCGAGGTTGCCGTCCAGGGCGCGGAGTTCGAGGTGCGTGCGTCGCTGACGGACGGATGGAACGTTGCGGCTGCCTATACCTATCTCGACAGCGAGGTGACGAAAGTCAGCCGACTCGAGGCGGCCCGTCTGGGCAAGGCCTTTGTTTCCGTCCCCGAGCACTCGGCTTCGCTCTGGACCTCGTACACCTTCTCCGAGGGTGCATTCCGCGGCCTCACGCTCGGCGGCGGCGTCCGCTACTTCGGAAAAACCGCGGGGGATGCAGCCAACACGTTCTTCGCCCCGTCGTTCACGCTCTACGACGCCATGGCCCGTTACGACCTGGGCGTGTTTTCGCCCGAGCTCGAAGACTGGGAGCTCGCGATCAACGCGAAGAACCTCGCAGACGAGCGCTACGTGACGAACTGCGTTGCGGCGACAGCCTGCGTTTATGGCATGGGGCGGACCGTCGACGCTGCGCTTCGCATGCGGTTCTAAGTGCGCGGCGGGCAATGCCGCATCGCGTTGCCCGCCGCTTTTGACAGAGGCGCCATGGCTTCCTGCACATCATCAAAGCCGGACGAGATTTGGGGCGGACTCCATGCGGAGTTCGACAAGCTATTCGTCGGACCACTGCAGCACCTGCACGGCATCTTCGTCGATCGCGGTTGTGTGGAAGAGCCGACCCTTTCAGTCGTCGACCTGATGCGCGGCGAGCACCTCGCCGCCCTCGCCGAAGCGTTTTGCCGGGCGCATGGCGAGACGCCTCGGATCGCGATCTACTCGATCTGGTCGAAGTGGTATTTCGGCGCCGTTCTGCCGACCCTGATCTGCTCCGGAATCCTGCTCGGCAGGCTCCCTCCGTTCCGGCTTTCGGACATCCGCCTGGCGCTGGATGCAGACTACAAGATCAAGCGCGTCGCGGTTCCGAACGGAAAGAGCCTTGAGGTATCCGCAGGCCATGACGCGCGGTTCACGCCGCTCATCGAAGGCAATATTGAACCGTTCATCGAGATGTTCCATGGGCACACAGGCGTCAGCAGGCGCGTGCTCTGGAGCAATGCGGGCACTCTCTTCGAGGGCGTGGTGCGGCATTTGGAGAAAGTGGAAGGAAGAGCGCCTGGGATCGACGAAGGTCTGGCCCTCCTGAGCACGCGCGTATTTCCGGACGGTGCCAGGAACCGGCTCTATGAGCCGGTGACCTATCCGATGGTCGGCGGCGAGCGCGTGCGGCGAAGGCGCGTTTGTTGTCTTCGATATCAACTGCCAGATCGTCTCCTCTGTTGCGCCTGCCCCTTGCATGAAACAGAGCGGCGCGGCACCTCCTCCCCGCTACGGTCATCACAGGGGACCGGGCCGTGAGGGCCTTCGTCCGTGCGGCATGGGGCTATACCAAGCCATACTTCAGAGGCCGGTCGGGCACCGGCCCAATCCTGCTTTTGACAGCCGTCGTGGCGTGTCAGCTCGGATTCGTCGCCGCGGAGGTGGCCCGAAATCATTGGCGGAACGATTTCTTCCAGTCGCTCCAAGACAAGGACTGGGACGAGTTCGTGCGTCAGTTCTGGGTCTATCTCGCCATCGCGGCCGCGCTGATCCTGACATCCGTCTATCAGACGTATTTTTCACAGTGGCTCTCCATGCGGTGGAGGGAATGGCTCACGTCGCGCCTTCTCGATCGGTGGCTGCGTGACGGTGCACATTACAAGATCCGATTTCTCGACGGATCAGGCGACAACCCCGATCAACGCATCGCGGAAGATACCAAAAAGTTCGCGGTCACGGCCCTGTCCTTGTCGGTCGGGTTCCTCGGCGCGCTGGTCACGCTGGCATCTTTCGTCGCCATTCTATGGTCGATCTCGGCCACTGTAGGCATCACGCTCGGAGGGGAAACCTACGTCGTCCCGGGATTGCTGGTCTGGGCCGCGCTCGCGTACTCGGTGGTCGGGACACTTCTGGCCCATGTCATCGGTCGCGCGCTGATTGCTTTGAATTATCAGCAGGACAAAGTCGAAGGCAGCTTTCGCTTCGGTCTAGCGCGCGTTCGCAATTACTCGGAGGAAATCGCGCTTTTGGGGGGAGACAGCGCCGAGCGCCAGCACCTCGATGGGCGGTTCCGCGATGTTCTGCAAAACTGGTTTTCACTTATCCGCCGCCAAAAACTGCTCGGAATTTTCGCCGAGTTCTACAAGCATGCGTCGCTCTACTTCCCCTATTTGGTTCTGGCGCCGTTCTATTTTGCGGGTGAGATGCAGCTCGGTGTGCTCATGCAGGCCGGCTCTGCTTTCGCAACCGTTCGCACGTCTCTGTCGTTCTTCGTCACCGCGTACCGCGAGCTCAGCGAGTGGGTCGCGGTGACGCAACGCCTCTCCGGCCTGGATCAGGACTTGGAGCGTTTGCAATCGTCGCATTCTGCGGATGTCGAGAAGACGACCCTCTCGGGGCATGCCCTCATCTCGGTGCGCGGCCTGCGGGTGATGGACGGAGCCGATGGAAACTCGATCGGCGCTCTCGATAAACTCGATCTTGGCGAAGGCGATGCCGTCATTCTCCATGCAAAGTCCGGCACCGGAAAAACAAGTATTGTACGCGTCCTTGCAGGGGCCTGGCCGTATGCCGATGGCACGGTAAAGCTGTCGAACGGTAAGAGGATTATTGCGCTTCCGCAGAGATCCTATATGCCGGGCGGAACGCTCAAAGATTGCGTCACCTATCCGCACCAGGCAGAACACGTCACGGACCAGGCCGCTAAGCTGGCATTACGCGATGTCGGGCTCGGCCATTTGAGTGACCGACTGCACGATGAGAAGGTCGTCGAGACGCTTTCCGGAGGCGAGAGGCAGCGCGTCAGCATTGCCCGCGTTCTTTTATCCGATGCAGACGTCGTGCTGCTCGACGAGGCGACCTCAGCCCTGGAGCCGGGCGCACAGGAAGAGCTGCTGGCAGCCATACGCCGACGCTTGCCCCGAGCCGCGATCGTTGCGACCGCGACCTCCACAGCCGATCGCATTTCATTCGCTCCTCTTCAACGCGAGGCGGAGAGCTTATGAAAGCCCAGCGACCAAAAAAACTTCCGATGCTGATATCAAATTCGGTACCCGTTCGCCGCCATTTTCGGGTCAGGCGGCGCGGTGTCCGGTTCGGATCAAAAAAACCCGACGACGGAGAGTCACCCCACACGGTTCTGCAACTCCTCCAGCAGTCGCTCATTCCAGGCAAACAGGCAGCGAAAGCGCACGATCCCGTTTTGGGTTGTCTCAAGATCGACGGTTTTTAGAACGTAAGCCAGCCGCCCCAGCGTGCAAGCCGTCACCTCGTGGTAGGGAATAATTAGATCCGAGCCGTCTTCCTGGAGCAGAGCATTCGAGTGGCTGATCGAGAAACGCACATGCTCGTCGGAAAGCGTAACAGTGCCGCGAATCCAGTTTCCATAGCGATCCGTGAATCTCAGGAGAGCGCGAGGCTGGCGGCCCTCGATGAGGGCGTTGCACATGTAGCTGATCGGTTGCGGCATCCGTACTCCACAAGGTTCGAATAAATTGGGCATGATTTGCTTGAAGAACATACGGTCATTATCGGCAAATGATGCCGGTCTCACGGATGTTTGTCGATATTGACGGGGAGAAGAGATGACCGGCTCAGACAAGACGCTGTGGATCTTCTCGCGCCGCGTGCTCTATCGGCGAAATCCGATCTCATGGAGTGCCCGACTCCCGAGACGGCAATGACCAAGAACGCCGGCCCCTTAAGAGCGCTCTGCTGAGAGTGCGTCTTTCCGGTCTATCCCAACTGTTCTCCTAAGAAATCGGCAAGCGAGACGCCTGCGAGCAACGATAGCGGGAATCCTGCTCGTATGCCGATCTGGCAAGTGATCACATATGCGTGTGCCAATGTTCCTCGTCTCGCAGAGGGTTTCCATGCGTAGGAAAATCGATCACACTGCATGGATGAAGCGCGATGGCATCTGCATTTTCATGAGCGCGGCAAACCGTTCCCGGATCACGTCCATGATCGAGGGGTCCATCCGACGGGCTTGGTTCGGATTGGTGTTGCTTTCCCTTCTATCCATTGTTGCGCCCATCCCCACAATCGCCGGCGATCTCGATCGTGTGCAGGTTATCGGAGAGATCGCCGCTGCGAAGCCTGGGCAGGCACCCGACCTTACCCGGAGCAACCTCGCCGGCCTGGATCTGTCGGGTATCGACTTCAAGGGGGCCGACTTGTTCGCCGCGAATTTGAGCGGTACGAAGCTCAGCGGCGCAAATCTCGCACATGCCAACCTCACGCGTGCCGTGCTGACGGATGCGGATCTGTCTAACGCCGACCTCAGGGACGCCGACATGTTCGCCGTCATGATGAGCAATGCTAATCTCACCGGCGCCGATCTGTCCCGCGCGCGCATCATCGGCGGGCTCAATAATGCACGACTTGATGGCGCAAAGCTCATTGGAGCCGATCTCGGGTTCGATCCCACAAACGCAAACATGGCGCCGCCAAAGGTAGACCTCTCAGGCGCCGTTCTTGACGGTGCAGACCTTACGGATGCAAATCTCAGAAATGCGTTGTTGGAATATGCCAAGCTGCGGGGCGCGCGTCTGGTCAAAGCTCGCTTGAACTGGGCGAAGCTTGCGGGCGCCGATCTCACCGGCGCGGATGTGACGGGAGCGGACCTATCCAATGCCGACCTCACCAACGCAGCCTTGGTCGGCATCAAAGGGGCCGACAGTGTGAGCGGGTTGGAGTTCGATACGGCACGGTAGCGCAGCCATTTTGCGACAGCAGCTCGACATGGCTTCCGCTCTCGACCGGAAAATCCAGCTCCATAAAAGGAGGGCGGACGTTCTCACGTCCCACGCCGGGCCGTGGCCTCGGACGGCGCGTATCGCAACGGCTCAAGTGGCGCGCGTTCCATGGAGCGGCTCGGCGCCAGCTCTGCACCTCGAGGCAGACCTGCCGACTGCAAGGCTCAACGTGCGCCGACCGATAGGTGCCGACTTCCGTTCTGGGGCGCAGAAGAAAAGCACCTCCCGAGATCGGTGGGGTAAGTTTCGGGGGGGGGCAGACGTATCAAAATGTACGACAGTTGCGGAAGTACAAGATTGACGTCGTGAAAATGGTGGGCGGTACTGGGATTGAACCAGTGACCCCACGCGTGTGAAGCGTGTGCTCTCCCGCTGAGCTAACCGCCCGTCCGGGGAACGTCCCCGTCCATGGTCCTGCGGAATGCGGGTCGGGAAGATCCCGGCGCAAGACGACGCCGTTATGCGAGTAGCGTCCCCGGCCTGTCAAGCTCAGGCAGCATCCGGGCGGAGGGTCACCTTTTCGATCAGGAAGCGATGGACGCCCGATGCTGCGCTTTGGCGGACCAGGCGATGCCCCGTCGTGCGGCAGAAGGCCTCGAAATCGTCCGCCGCCCCAGGGTCGCTGGCCAGCACCTCCAGCACCCCGCCCGGAGCGAGGCCGGCAAGCGCCTTGCGCGCCTTGAGGATCGGCAGCGGACACCGAAGGCCGATGGTATCGAGGGTAGCGGATGCCGGGGCGGGTTCCATGGCACGTGATCTCCTGCCCAGGCCGACGCGAACCGAGGCCCAGTTGCCGGATAGCTAGGGTATCGGAAGCCTCTCTGCAATGGCGGATGCAACCGGGCAGGATCTTGCGCGGGCGAGGGGCCAGTGCCACGGTGCCGCGCCTGCGCGCGACTCCGAGGCGGCGGCACCGGCAGATAACCAAGAGCGGGGGCTCGGAGCGAGGGGAAGCCGGCGGCTCGCCGGCTTGCATGCATGGCTGACGACGATGTGCCGCGCCGATCCTTTTGGCTTTCGTTCGGCCTCGACCGCTTGGGGTTCGTGGCCCTGAGGGCCCCCTACGCCGTTCTCGCACTCATCCTCGTCCTGACCGGGCTCGCACTCGTCGGCGTGGCGAAGCTGCGCGTCGACGACAGCCTGTCGGAGCTGTTCCGCGCCGATACGGTCGAGTTCCGCCAGTACGAGGACATCGACCGCCGCTTTCCGTCGAGCGAGTACGACGTGCTGGTCGTGGTCGAGGGGAAGGGGCTGCTTGAGCCGGCCGGCATCCGGGCCTTCCGCGACGCGGTGATCGAGCTGCAACTGACCGACGGCGTCGGCGGCTTGGTTTCCATGCTCTCCGCCCGCACGGCGCCCGACGAGAACGGTTATGCCGCCCCCGTCGTCCCCGACGAGTTGCCCCCTGACGCCGCGGGCTATGCCGCCGTCATGGCCGCGCTCAAGGAGAACGACATCGTCAAGGACAAGTTCTTGTCCGCGGACGGTGAGTTGGCGCTCATCGTGATCGCGCTCGACCGCAAGGCGGTGTCGGACCTTTCGGCCCGCACCGTCATCGGCGGTATTCGGGAAACGGTGGATCGCGAGCTCGCGGACACGGGCCTCGCCGCGAAGCTCACCGGCGCGCCGGTGATGCAACTCGAAATCCGCAATGCCGTCGAGCGCGACCGGCTGATCTACAACGGCCTCGGCTTCCTCGCTGGCATCCTCGTCGCCTACCTTTTCTTCCGACGCCTCTCGCTGACGTTGATCGCCGTGCTCGGGCCCGCGATCGCCATCTGCTGGACGCTGGGGGTGCTCGGCCATCTCGATTTCCGCCTCAACGTGTTCATCAACGTGATCACGCCGCTGATCCTCGTCACCGGCTTTTCGGATTCGATGCACCTCGTGTTCGCGATCCGGCGCGACATCCTTGCGGGCGTCGATCGCGTGCAAGCGGCCCGCAACGCGGTGCGCGACGTGGCGCCAGCCTGCCTGCTGACGGCGATGAACCAGGCGCTCTCTCTCGTAGTGTTCGCGTTCGCGACCTCGGCACTCATCCGCACCTTCGGCCTCGCGGTGCTGATGGCCGTGACGATCACCTACGTCACCGTTGCCGTCGTGGTGCCGGTCCTCGCCGCGATCCTCATTCGCCGCGAGCCGCCGGCCGCCGTCGATCCGCGGGTGCGCGAGGAGGGCGGAATCGGCGTGCTGCAGCGCGCGACGACCGGCATCATGACATTCGTCGGCGCACGGCCGCTCCTGTTCGTCTTGGCCGGCCTCGCGGCCGTTGCGGCGACAGGCTATGCCTACGTCAACCTGAAGCCCATGTATCGCCTCGCCGATCAGGTGCCGGACCGCGAGCAGGCGCTCGCCGCCACCGGCAGCCTCGACACCAAGCTGACCGGCGCCAATCCCGTCCATGTCATGATCGAGTGGCAAGGCGGCCACGGAGGTGCCCGCGCGCCCGTCGGCCTCTACGATCCCGCGACGCTCGCCGTCATTGCACGCGCCCACGAGGTGCTTGAAGGCCAGGCCGGGCTCGGCAACGTGTGGTCGCTCGAAAGCCTGCGCCGCTGGCTGCGCGCGGCGGGCGATCCGAGCATCGAGACCGTCCAGAAATACGTCGGCCTCTTGCCCGAGCACCTCGTGCGCCGCTTCATTGCGGCCGACGAGCAGGCCGTGCTCGTGACCGCGCGCCTCCCCGACATCGACGCGAGCGAGATCCTGCCTGTCGTGGACGAGATCGACCGCGCACTCGCCCCCGTCCGCACGGCGAACCCCGACTATCGGATTTCGGTAACGGGCCTCCCTGCCATCGCCGCGCGCAACTCTGCGCTCCTCATCGGCGAGCTCAACGTCGGGCTCGTCGGCGACATCTTCCTGGTGTTCATCTTCCTCGCGGTGGCGTTGCGCTCGATGCTGGTCGGCGTGGCGGCGGTGCTGCCCTCGCTGTTCCCGATTTTCGTGACGGGAACGCTGCTCTACATGACGGATCAGGGGCTTCAGTTCGCATCCATCGTCGCCATCGCGGTAGCGTTCTCGCTCGCGATCGATTCGACCATCCACTTCCTCAATCGTTTCCGGCTGGAAGAGGACCGCCTCGGCGCCGGCCCCGGAAGCGAGCAGGAGGTCTTGAGACGGACCGCACACCATATCGGCCCTGTCGTCGTCCTGACGACGATCGTGCTGGCGCTCGGCCTCGGCGTGACGGTTCTGTCCGATCTGCCGTCGCTCCGCCTCTTCGGATTGCTCGCGGCGGTCTGCCTCTTCGCATCGCTGTTCGCGCAGCTCGTCATCCTGCCGGCGGCCGTCTCCCTCTACCGCCGCTGGTTCCCGCTGAAGCCCGCAGCGTGACGTGCGCGGTCGTTCACCAGTTCTCGCGCCACAGAGGATAGGCCATCGCGCCGCGCGGAATGGTGATCTTGCCGTCGCGGCCGACTTCACCGCCGCCGCCAAGCTCGGCAGCCAGCTTGCTCGCGATATTGACCTTGAGATTGGCGTTGGCCGCGCTCGTGTATTTGATCTGGTATTCGAAACGCCCGACCGCCTGGCGCACGATCTGGAATTGGAAACGGCTATCGTCGCCCTTCGGGTTCGCCGAGCCGAGGCACGCTCTGCGCAGCGCGGCAAGCTTGTCCTCGGTGTATTCGTAGATCGTGCCGGTGAAGGTGAGCGTCACGTCCTCGACGTACGAGCCCTTGAAGCTCGCGTTGAGCAGGCTGGCCCAGCCGGCGGAAAGCCCGAACGTCTTCTGGTCGCGGACGGCGAACGCCGCGCTGTCGAGGTTTTCCTCGATGCCGTCCTTGTCGAAGGGGGCCCGGCAGCGCACGACGTTGACCTTGAGCAGCTTCTCGCCCGTGCGCTGGTAGGTGCGCTTGTCGAGATGTCCGCGCGCAATCGTGCCGGGTGTGTAGGCTGCGAGCGGCGGGCTCATGCGAAAGACGTTGAGATTGTCGGCAATGGCGTCGGCATGGGCGATGTGCGGAGCACCAAGGCACAGACCGAGCGCGCAAACGCTACGACGCACACGACGCATGACACTCCACCCCGCTGACCCGAGCCTGAGGTAGATGTACTGGCGAGCGGGGGGCGCCGGCAATTGGCAGCACACTGAATTGCGTGGCCTGTGTGCTGTCCACGCCACGATGCGCCCCCGGTTCACGGCGAGAGGCCGAAAACGAAAATGGCCGCGGGGGCGCCGCGGCCATTCACACTTTCTCGTGTGCGCGCCGTCAGTTGACGCGCATGACCTCGACGAGATTGTCGGAGAAGCTCGGGCAGCGGCCGAGGCCGCCCCACTCCTGCGACGAGATCGAGTTGACCGACCCGTCCGAGCGGTTGAGCGAGCGCCAGTACCCGAGCGTCGCCACCACGATGCCGGGGTTCACGTCGTCGGTGACGCGCGCCACGCCCTCGAAGTCTCCGCGCCCGTTGTAGACGCGCACCGGATCGCCCTCGCGGATCGAGCGCGTCGCAGCGTCGTGCGGCGAGATCATCACGAACTGCTCGCCCTGGCCTTTGATCTTGTGCGGCTCGTTCGCGTAGCACGAGTTGAGGAAGCCGTGGCTCTTGGGCGAGATGATGTTGAGCGAATAGAGCTTCGCCTGCTCGGGATTGGTCTCCGGCGTCTCGCGCGGCGGCACATAGCCCGGCAGCGGGTCGACGGGCGTGCCGTCCTGCTCGCCTTCGTACATCGCGCGGAACGGCCCCGCGACGAAGTTCTTGGCGTCGTGCAGCAGGAACTCGACCTTGCCCGACGGAGTCGGGAAGTTGCCCTCCCTGTGCGGCGTGCGCGTGTCGGCCGATCCGACGTCGAGCTTATAGTAGCCGTGCGTCTTCATGTACTCCATGTCGATGCCGCCCATCTTGGGATCGTCCCAGTTGATGTAGGCGGCGGCCAGCTCGCTGTCGGTCATCTGGAAGACGGGGTCGTCGAAGCCCATCTCCGCCGCCAGCAGGCGCCACATGTCGCTCGTCGGCTTGCATTCGCCGGGCGGATCGACGGCCTTCTGATTGTACGTCAGATAGAGGTGGCCCCACGACCACATCATGTCCTCGGCCTCGCCCGCCATCGCGGCGGGCAGCACGATGTCGGCATACTTCGCCGTATCCGTCATGAAGTGCTCGGAGACGACGGTGAACAGATCCTCGCGCTTGAGCCCCGCGACGATCTTGTTCGTTTCGGGTGCCTGGCTCACCGGGTTGGTGCAGAAAACGAACAGGCTCTTGATCGGCGGATCGAGCTCCATCTCGCCCGTCAGCGCGGCGCCGAGCCGGAGATTGTTGATGACGCGCGTGCCGGGCTTGATCCAGTCGGGGCGCGCGGCCTTCACCCAGTCGACCGGGAATTCCCAGATCGGCATCTGCAGGAGACCGCCGCCCACGTGCTTCCACGAGCCTGCGAGAGCTGGCAGCGCGCACACCGCGCGGATCGCCTGCCCGCCGCCGGCCGAGCGTTCGAGCGCGACGCCGATACGGATGGCCGACGGCTGCGCTGTCGCGAACTCGCGCGCGAAGCGGGCGATGTCGTCCTCTTTCACGCCCGTGATCTTCGCCACGTACTCGGGCGTGAACTCGGCCGCGCGTTCCTTGAGCTCCGCATAGCCGTAGGTATGCTTGTCGACCCACTCCTGATCCACCAGGCCCTGCTGGATCATGGAGTTGATGAAACCCATGGCCAGCGCGCCGTCGGTGCCCGGCTTCGGGCAGATGTGCCAGTCGGCGGCCTTCGCCGTGCGCGAGCGGAAGGCGTCGATGACGACGACCGTCGCGCCGCGCTTCTGCGCTTCGAGCACGAACGGCCAGTGATGCAGGTTGGTGGAGATCGAGTTCGACGCCCAGATCACCACATACTTCGCATGCACGAAACTTTCGGGATCGACGCCGCCCGTCGGGCCGACGGTCAAGAGCCACGCGGTGGACGAGCCCGAGGCGCAGAACGTCTTCTCGTTGACCGTCGTGCCGAGGCGATTGAAGAACGGATCGCCCGAGTTGATGCCCTGCACGAGGCCCATGTTGCCGAGATAGCTGTAAGGCATGATGGCCTGGCTGCCATGCTCGGCTATGATCGCGCGCCAGCGCTTGCCGATCTCCGCAATGGCGTCATCCCACGTCATGCGCTCCCACTGACCGGATCCCTTGGGGCCGGTGCGGCGCAGCGGATAGAGCAGCCGGTCCGGATTGGCGTGGTGGTCGTGGAAGTCCTTGAGCTTCACGCAGAGGCCGCCACGCGTCATCGGGTGCTCTCTGTTGCCCCGCACTTCGGCGAGCCGGCCGTCCCGCACCTCGTAGATCATCGAGCACGTGTCGGGGCAGTCGTGCGGACAGGCGCCGAAAAAGGTTTCGGGTTTGAGCTGCTCGTTCATCCAGTGCGTCCTCCGTCGCGTTTCCGTGATCCCTGGACCGGCCTTCCGCTCCTGTTTGGAGGGGGCTGATCTCTGTTATTGAGATGCGACACTCTGACACCGAGCAAGTTTGCCCGCAAGGCAGCCGGTTGAACGGGCAAAATGCCCGTGACCGCCTGACAACATTGGTGTTTTGGGGCTGAGCGTGCGCACGCGGAGTGGCGAAATAGCGAGTCGAATATAGCGCTACGGCGTAGGCGGCGGCAGAACGTGCCGGGGCTACGCGCTAAGGCGCACACGCACCATCGGTGCGATGGAGGATGCCGGCCGGATCGGCGACGAGCGTCCCGTCCTCGCCGAGATAGTCCGGCCCGATGGGAACCTTCCCGTGGCCGCCTGGAATATCGAGCACGTACGTCGGCATCGCGAGCCCGGAGAGACGCTGCCTCAGTGCGCGCATCAGCGCCTGACCCTCCCTAATGCTGGTGCGGAAGTGCGCGCTGCCCGGCGCGAGATCGCCGTGGTGGAGATAGTACGGCGTGACACGCGCCTCCACGAACGCCCGCATCAGGGCTTCGAGCGTATCCACGTCGTCGTTGACTCCGCGGAGCAGCACCGTCTGGCTGACGACGGGCACGCCGGCATCCACGAGCCGTGCGATCGCGGCGCGCGCAACCGCCGTCAGCTCGCGGGCATGGTTGGCATGCAGCGCGACGTACACGGTTTTACCTGACGTGCGAAGCGCGGCGACGAGATCGGCCGTCACGCGCTCGGGTGCCACGACCGGCACCCGCGTGTGCCAGCGCACGATCTTCACGTGCGCGATTGCGC
>DAOMQQ010000035.1:0-17742 GCA_035445405.1 Hyphomicrobium sp. | reverse complement strand
GGATGCCCGGCCCGTTGTCGTCCACCTCGATGCGGAGCCACTGGCCCTCGGTGGCCACGCGGATGATGATCTTGTCGCCGTAGCGCACCGCGTTCGAGACGAGGTTCGTGATGGCCCGCTTGAACGCTTGGCGCTTGAGCGGCACCATGACGTCGCCGCGCCGTTTCCGGAACTTGAGCTCGATGTCCGTCCCGTAAACCTGCGCCTCCTCGTGGATCTCTTCGAGGAGTTCGGTGAGATTGGTGAGTTTGGCTTCCTCGCCGCCGTCGCCGCGTGCGAACGCGAGATAGTCTTCCAGCATGTGCTGCATCTCGTCGACGTCGGCTTTCAGCGACTGGACGTCGGGGCTTTCCTCCATGAACGCGAGTTCGAGCTTGAAGCGCGTCAGCACGGTCCTGAGGTCGTGGCTCACGCCCGCGAGCATGGTCGTGCGCTGGTCCACGTGCTGGCGGATACGGTCGCGCATCTCGATGAAGGCCGCAGCGGCCTGACGCACTTCGCGCGCGCCGCGCGGCTCGAGGTCGTCGGAGATGGCGCGTCCCTTGCCGAAATCGTCGGCCGCTTCGGCGAGCCTTAGAATGGGACGGATCTGGTTGCGGAGAAAAAGGATCGCGACGGTGAGCAGGATGACGGACGAGCCCACCATCCAGAGCAGGAAGATGTGCGAGTTGGAGGCATACGTCTGTGTGCGCACGGCGAGGAAGCGCAGGATCGAATCCGAATGCTGAACGCGGATCTCCACGTGCCGCGACTGGCCGACGGTATCGATCCAGAACGGCCGCTGCACGTGGCGTGAAATCTCTCGTGACAGCGCGCGATCCAGGAGATCGAAGAACGGCTTCGGCCGCGCCTCGGGCAGATCGCCGGGCGGCATGATCTGCATGGAAAGGTTGAGCCGGTCGCGCGCGATGCGGATGATGTCGTCGTACTTCGTGGCGGGCGAGCCGTCGTAGAATTCGATCAGCGCCGCGATATCGCGCGCCGTCGTCTCCGAAAGACGCCGCGTCACGTTCTGCCAATGCCGCTCCATGAACACGAACGCGATGACGCCTTCGAGCACGACGATCGGCGCAATGATGATGATGAGCGCGCGGGCATAGAGGCCCTTGGGCATCATGTCGGCCAGCAGGCGGACGAACGTGCCGTATCCGGTCCGGAGATACTTGAGGGCCGGAGCCGACACCTCCCAGAACGACCTGAAGGCGCGGCCTGCCCGGTCTGATGCGTTCGCGAAGGGCCCAAGGAGGTCCACGGGGGCTAATCCGTGTACAGGATGTAGCCCTTGCCGCGCACGGTCTGGAGGTAGACCGGGTTTGAGGGATCGCTTTCGATCTTGCGGCGGAGGCGGTTGATCTGCACGTCCACCGCGCGATCGTTTCCGGTTGCGTCTTCGGTGGCCAGCTCGTGGCGCTGGATCGGCACGCCCTGCTTCTGCGCGAACTGGCGCAGCAGATCGCGTTCGCGCTCGGTGAGCTTGATGGTCTCGTTGTTGCGGCGGAGCTCGCCGCGCGCGATGTGGAAGACGAAGGTGCCCATCCGGATCTCGTCCGCGAGCGGCTGCGAATTGGGCTGCTGCGTCTGCCCCCGCCGCAGGATGTTGCGCAGCCGGAGAAGGAGCTCGCGCGGCTCGAAGGGCTTCGGCACATAGTCCTCGACGCCGATTTCGAGCCCTTCGATGCGCTGCTCGGGCTCGGCGCGCGCGGTCAGCATGCAGATCGGAATGTCGCGCACGGCCTTGATCTCGCGGGCAAGCTCGAGCCCGCTCTTGCCGGGCATCATGATGTCGAGCAGGACGATGTCGAAATCGAGTCCCCTGAGGGACGCCTGAGCCGTTTCCGCATCCGATGCGGTAGTGACGCGGAAGCCCTGCCCGAACAGATAGCGCGCGAGCAGGTCCCGGATCTTGAGGTCGTCGTCGACGATCAGGACGTGTGGCGCGTCGTCCGGAAGCGGCTCCGCGCGTTGGCCGGAGAGTGAGGTCATCGGCTGTCCTCCTCGTTCGACTTATCGCCCAGGGGCGGGAACCTGACCAGCGCTTCCACCTGCGGCCGGTCCGCATCCGCGATCATGGCGAGGAGGAAGGCGCGCGTTGCCGCCTCGGCCTCCGGCCCGGCCGCGGCGAGGGCGGCCTCGACCCGCTTGACCTGCAGCGTCGTGAGGCGCTCTGCGAGCCGCGTGCCCTTGACGGTCGCAAAGAGCAGCCTTTCGCGGCGATCCTCGGCTCCAGCCTTTTGCACGATGAAACCTTCCCCGATGAGCTGTTTCAGGACCCGCGCCAGAGACTGCTTGGTGATCTTCAGGATCTCGAGAAGGTTGGCAACTCTGAGGCCGGGGTTTCTGTTGACGAAATGCAGCACCCGATGGTGGGCCCGGCCGAACCCGTATTGGGCGAGAATGGCGTCGGGGTCCCCGGTGAAGTCCCGGTAGGCGAAGAAGAGGAGCTCCACGTGGCTGATGAGCTCGGGACGGGACGCGCCGGCGACCGTCTCCGGGCGGTCGCGCTGGGAGCCGTTGCGGCGGGTACGGGGAGAGTCGCGAGTTATGTCAGCCATGTTGACATATTTGAAGGCCATTGGTACTCCTGGCAAGTCATTTTCAGGCGGCCGCCGTGCCGAGCGCGAAGGGCGTGAGACTGTCCTTGGCCTCTCTCGTGCTGCCCTGAGCTCACGCATAGAGAACGCTGCGGCAAGCCTGGGCCCGCCGTACCCGCTGGGTGCGAGGCGCGCAACCTGATCCTGCCCAAACCGAAGACACGCACCGAGGACGTCACCCATGGCCGAGATCGTTCCCTATCATGACCGCGACGGGTTCATCTGGATGGACGGACGCATGGTCCCCTGGCGCGAAGCCTCGATCCACATCCTGAGCCACGCCCTCCATTACGGCAGCGCGGTGTTCGAAGGCGAGCGCGCCTACGGCGGCGAGATCTTCAAGCTGACGGAGCACTCCCAGCGTCTGATCGACAGCGCCGAGATCCTCGAATTCGAGATCGAGCAGTCGGTGGCCGAGATCGACCAGGCCTGCCGCGACGTGATGGCGGCCAACAACCTCGTCGATTGCTACGTGCGCCCGATCGCCTGGCGGGGCAGCGAGCAGATGGGCATCTCCGCCCAGCAGACCAAGACGCATCTGGCCATCGCCGCGTGGGAGTGGGGCTCCTACTTCCCGATGGAGCAGCGCCTCAAGGGCATCCGCATCGGCCATGCGAAGTATCGCCGGCCTGACCCGGCCACCGCGCCGTCCAGGGCCAAGGCGGCCGGTCTTTACATGATCTGCACCGTCGAGAAGCATCGCGCCGAGCGCGCGGGTTACGCCGACGCACTGATGCTCGATTGGCGTGGCCGTGTTGCCGAGTGCACGGGCGCCAACATCTTCTTCATCAAGGACGGCGTGATCCACACGCCTGAAGCCGACTGCTTCCTCGACGGCATCACGCGCCGCACGGTGATCGAGCTTGCGAAGACGCGGGGTTACGAGGTTCGCGAGCGCGCGATCCTGCCGGAAGAGCTCGGCTCGTTCACCGAGTGCTTCATCACCGGCACCGCTGCCGAGGTGACGCCGGTCTCCGAGATCGGCGACGTCACGTACAAGCCGGGTCAGATCTCTGAAACGCTGCTCAACGACTACACGGCGCTGGTGCAACCGAAGCGCAAAGCCGCCGAATAGACGGGTCCCGGCGTCAGGCCGAACGCTGTCGCCTGCGCCGCATCACAACGGCGGCCAACCCGACGATGAAAGCGACGAGCGGCGTGGCCAGGACGGCGACCACCGTCATGGCCTGCCGTCCCCCGTCGGCCGAAAGCGAAACGCTGCCTGGGTTCGCTTGGTTGACATAGAGTGTCAGCGTGCGGCCGGCACGCCAATTGTCGGCCTCGGCCGCCGCGGCCGATCTGTGCCGATCTCGGAAAACAACGACAGACGCCTCGTGAGGGCGCCCCGACACCTCGTAGCTAGCGCGCACCCTGACGACAGCTTCGGGAGAGCGCCCCCCTCCATCTGCAACCTCGGCGGATTGAACGGTTGCCTCGGTCTCCCGCCAGTCCGCCGGATAGAGGGCGTTGACGGCCAATCCCACGAGAAGCATGGATCCGACGATGTAGCCCAACCAGGCTAACGTCGTTTTGAGACGTTTGAAGCGGACTGTCATGACGTGAACGAACTCGCGTAAGCTGACATTGCCCAGTGAACGTATCAAGGTGAGGGCGGCATGTATCCTCTGATCTTGCGATTGCCGGATTTCGATGCGACGGAGCGCAAAACGAAGAGATCGGTCTCATGCGCATCCATCGCCGTTCGTTCTTGGCCGGAAGCGCGGCGCTCGGCTTGGCCACGGGGCGCCGAGCCGCGTCGCAAGGAGCGGGAATGACCATCGAAGGCCCTTTCCGCACACTCGAAGAGCTGCGCGCGTCGCTCGTCGTGTCGGGTGTCACGGCCCTCGATCAGCAGATGTTGATCGGGCTCGCCCAGCCCGCGATGGCACTGCAGTCGAAAGCGGCGGCTGATGCCGCCATGCCCCTCGGCGCGAGCAAGATCGGCGGCGCGCCGGACCTTCCGCCGGACGTGGCGTGGCCGATGCGCGCGCCGTCGGAATATGCGATGGGCGCCGTCAAGCAGTTGCGGAAATACGCGCCCGATGACCCCAGAGATTATTACAAGAACGAGATCGCATGGAAGGAGCCGTTGTCGGAACGATCCGCGCCGCTGACGTTCATGCTCCAGATCGATCTCGCGGAATGCGCTGCTGCGGGGCCCCTCGATGCGGACATTCCGCGCGAAGGCTGGCTGTTCGTCTTCTACGATCTCGTGTTCCGGCCCTGGTTCGGCCACGACCAGAACGGAACGCCGATGTTCCACGTGCTCTACATCACGGGAGATCGCGCCAAGCTCGAACGGCGCACGCCGCCCGACATCGGCTATCCGCTGTTCGGTCCTCTCGAAGACTTGAGAAACATGTTGCCGCCCGCGCGGCTCAGCCCCGTTTTCACCTACACGCTGCCCGACGACGGAACTTTGCGCATCATCGCGCGGCATGCGGCGGAGGGCCGCTATCCTCATGACGACTGGCTGGATCAGAGCCCGACGCATTTGAACGGCGCGAACCGGCTCGGCGGATGGCCGGAAAACATTCAGGGCGATATGGCCATCGAATTGGCGGCTCTCGATGCGGGCGTCGAGCTCCCCTTCGGACAGGGGTTCGTCGCGGCCGCGCAAGCGCTCCAGCCGCTGGCCGACCAGTGGGTGCACCTTGTGCAGATCGGCGACTACGACAACGACGTGAACGATTTCGATGGCCTCTATCATGTCTGGATCAAGCGAGAGGATCTGCGCGCCCGGGATTTCACCAAGGCGCGGCTGATCTACCGGACCTCTTGAGAGCCAGACGCTGCGCGCGCTTTTCCCGGATGCCGTGTCGGCATGCGGCTTCGACGTACGTCCTTGGCACGAGGTCGCTGCAAAGCGAATCGCATCGGAGAGGATCACCCATGAGAATTTCGGTCGAAACGACGGTTGCGGCCCCCATCGCCGAAGTCTGGCGCGCTTACACCACGCCCGACGACATTAAACAGTGGAACGCCGCGTCGGACGATTGGCACACGACGGCGGCCAGCGTGGACTTGCGAGAAGGCGGTGCGTTCTCCTCGCGCATGGAGGCGAAGGACGGAAGCATGGGCTTCGATTTCGCCGGCACCTATACGAAAATCGACGAGCACGAGCGCATCGAATACGAGTTCGGCGGACGCAAGGCCGAGATCGAGTTCAAGCCGGGCCCGAAGGGCGTCACGGTGGCAGTCACGTTCGACAGCGAGGAGACGCACTCCGTCGAGCAGCAGCGCGAAGGTTGGCAAGCCATCCTCGATAGCTTCGCCCGCCATGTCGAAGCAAAATCGAAAACTTGACGGACCGCGTCTCGCCGCCGTGGAGGAAAATCGAGCGGGGCGCCGGAAGCGCGCCCCGCGATTGTAGCTGTCGACGAGCTGATTGTCGTCGTGTTCGGCAGTCGCGATTGCTCAACTGTTGACATGGGAAAAACACGCCGACGACGTGTCCCGAGCGGCACAGCCGGTGCCGGATTGGTTAGCCTAAACGCGATCTGTCATTGCCAGTTGGCGAAAAGTGGCAGAAAATTGGCGCCCTCTGCAGATCGGAGGGCTAGGCCCATGAAGATATTGCGGAAAGTGTCGATCGCTGCGGCGGGAGCGCTGCTGCTTTTGGGCGCTGGCGCGCTGCAGTCCGGCGCAGTGGCGCAGGAAGGCCCCGGCGGGTTGATCAATCCCGGGCGCGATTGCCAGACGGTGACGACCTGCCGGTTTGCCCCCGGCGGCAGCTATCGCGGCTGCCTCTCGTCCTATAGCTGCCGTGTCTGCCGCTTCGTGCGCTCGGCCTGCACGGCGGGCAACAATCGTGGCCGCAGCTGCCACCGCGTGCGCTGCACCTGGGGCTGATCGCACAGCCTCACGACACCCGGTCTTCCGACATCGACCGACTTGCCCTCGCGGCGCTTTGACCTCTGCGGGAAGATCTCTAGTCTGCCCGCCGACAGCGCACCCGTCTGTCGCCTGAAGCGGAAGCCGAAACCTTGCATGACGTTGCGATCATAGGCGGTGGCCACAACGGTCTCACCGCCGCGGCATATCTGGCCGCGGCCGGGCTCGACGTGGTGGTCTTGGAAAAGAATGCGCACGTGGGCGGCGCTGCATTCACCGAGGAGTTTCATCCTGGTTTCCGGAATTCCGTCGCCGCCTACACGGTGAGCCTGCTCAACCCGAAAGTCATCCGAGATCTCGATCTCCATCGGCACGGCCTCCGGATCGTGGAGCGCGCCGTGGCGAACTTCTGGCCTGTCGACGACCGTCGCGCCCTCGTCATGCCCTATGGGCTGCCGGGCCGCCAGGCCGCCATTGCGGAATTTTCGGAGAAGGATGCCGCGCGCTTGCCCGCGTACGACGCGGCGCTCGACCGTGCCGCCAGCGTGCTGAAAGGCTTGCTGCTCGAAACACCGCCGAACGCCGGCGGAGGTCTCCACGCGTTCTGGAAAAGCGCGCGTCTCTCGCGTGAGATCCTGAAGCTTCCCCTTGAAGCGCAGCGCGACCTGACGAGCCTCTTCACCGAGAGCGCATCCGATTATCTCGCCCGCTGGTTCGAGAACGAGACGGTGCAAGCCGCCTTTGCGTTCGACGGCATCGTCGGAACCTACGCGGCGCCCTCGACGCCCGGCACTGCCTACGTTCTGCTCCACCATTGCTTTGGCGAGGTGAACGGCAAGGTCGGCGTCTGGGGTCACGCGGTCGGCGGCATGGGCGCGATCAGCGCGGCAATCGCCGGCGCCGCGCGCGAGAAAGGCGCGAAAATCCGTGTCGACGCGCCCGTCGCCGAAGTGGATGTCGTGAACGGGCGCGCCGTCGGCGTCGTCCTGCAATCCGGCGAGGTCGTGCGCGCCCGATGCGTGGCCGCCGCCGTGCCGCCCAAGCTTTTGTTCTCGCGCATGGTGCCGGAGGGCGCGGTAGAGCCCGCACTCCACGCGCGCCTCGCGAACTTCAAGTCCGGCTCCGGCACGTTCCGCATGAACGTCGCGCTCTCGGAGCTGCCGGATTTCACCTGCCGCCCGAACCGAAACGGCACCGATCACCTCGCTTCGGGCATCGTCATCGGCCCGACGATGGAGTATCTCGAGCGGGCCTGGCTCGATGCGAAGGCGACGGGCTGGTCGAAAGAGCCGGTGGTCGAGATGCTCATCCCGTCCACGCTGGACGGCACGTTGGCGCCGCCCGGCCAGCATGTGGCGAGCCTGTTCGTCCAGCACGTCGCGCCTCATCTGCCGGCGCCGCGCAGTTGGCGCGATCCAGAGGAGAAGGAAGCCTTCGCCGATCTCGTGATCGCAACGGTGACGCGCCACGCACCGAACTTCAAATCCGCTGTCCTTGGCCGGCAGATCCTGTCGCCGCTCGATATCGAGGAGCGCTTCGGCATGGTGGACGGCGACATCTTCCACGGCGCGCTGTCGCTCGATCAGCTCTTCTCGCTGCGCCCGGCGCTGGGACATGCCGACTACCGCATGCCGCTCAAGGGCCTCTACCTGTGCGCGTCGGGCGCGCATCCGGGCGGCGGCGTGACGGGTGTGCCGGGCCACAATGCGGCGCGCGAGATTCTGCGCGATATGCGGAGCTGGTGGCGCACCCCGCAGACGCCGGGGCGATGAGCCGGCTCCCCGCCTCGCGCTCCGATGATCTGCATCAACCATATGATATATCAATAAAAAATTGCACATCGCGCTTGGAATTAACCATTTGGCAACCGAATAAATCGAGCTTTCGAGGTAGGGCAAATCGAAACGCGCAAGGAATTTCGAGATGGGAAAGCTCGCTGATTTCATGGCCATGAAAAGGGATCTCGCTTTCGAGTTCGAGCGCGAGTTGCGCGCGACGCGCAATCTCATCCTCGGAATCTCGCGGGTCTCGGGCTCCGAGTACACGATCGACCTCGCGAGCGGCGAGGGCTTCGTCGGCGGCAGTCGCGCTCGCGCGGCGTTCGTCGAGCAGTTTCGCCTCGCAGCTCATGACGCATTGCTCAAGTACGCGCAGGATCTCGCGCGCGAAGCGCTCAATCATGGGATCGACCAGGACATCGTGAGCAGCGCGCTGAGCGGTGTCTCGCCGCTGGCGGGTGCCGTGATCGACAAGGAAGCGTCTCCGGCCGCCTCGGACGGCAACAGTCCGGTTCGTCTCGCCGTCTGCGCCTGAAGCGCGGAAAAGAGGGCGTCTCAGCCCCACCGTTCCGACGTGCAGATGACAGCGGGCGTCGTGCTCTGGCTCAGGCGCGGCGCCCGGAATCTTTTGCGACGAGAAGAACGGGCCATTTGCAGGGAGCACCCGAAACCCTGGCAGACCATGATCGCTTCGGACCCTACCAGTCCGAAGCGTGAATCATCGGTCGCATGAAAGAGCTAGAATGCCCTCCGATCCGATGGAATCGGATCGGAGGGCGTTCTAGAATGGCCGCCACGAGTTCGCCGCCATCTTGAGGTTTCGACGGCTCATGCGACTGTTGATCGCCGGCTGGCACGGGCAGGTGGCGCGCGCGCTGATCGAGGCGGCGCCGTCTCTTCCGCATATCAAGGCGCTCGCCGCCGGGCGTGCCGCCCTCGATGTCCGCGATCCCCGCTCGATCGAACGCGCGTTCTCCGACATCTCGCCCGACGTGGTGATCAACAGCGCCGCGTACACGGCCGTCGATCGTGCGGAGACCGATCGGGACGCGGCCTTCGCATTGAACCGAGACGGGGCGCGTCTTCTCGCACGCGCAGCGGCTCGGCGCGATGTGCCGATCCTCCACGTCTCGACCCACTATGTGTTCGACGGCACGAAGAAAGAGCCCTATCGCGAGACAGATGCCACCGCGCCACGCACGGTCTTCGGTTGCTCGAAGCTCGAAGGCGAACGGGCCGTTGCCGAGGCGAATCCCCGCCACGTGATCGCGCGCACCGGATGGGTGTTCGGCCCCAGCGGCCGCAACTTCGCAACGAACGTTCTTGCAGCGGCCAACGAAAGCGCACCGTTGCGCGTCGTGGCCGACCAGCATGGCAACCCGACCTATGCACCGCATCTGGCCGCCGTCCTTCTCGACATCGCCCGCCGCCTTGCAGACGAACCTGTGGACGACCTTTGGGGCACCTATCACGCGGCGGGCTCCGGCGTGACGACCTGGCATGGCCTCGCGACCGAAATTCTGGCGCGCGCCACGGTGACGAGCGACACCGCGCCGACGGTCGTTCCCATTGCGACCGCCGACTATCCGACCGCCGCGCCGCGTCCCGAAAATTCCACGCTCGATTGCATGCGGCTTCACGAGCGGTTCGGTCTTCGCCTGCCACCGTGGCAAGAGGGCGTTGCGGCCTGCGTGGCGTGTCATTTCGATAGCTAGTCTAGAGAGCCATCCCGGCTATACTCGTCCCCAAACCTGTCCGAGCCGCCATCTTCCCCATAGAAAGCTCCATGCTGCACAGCTCGATCCTGCAACTCGTGCTGGCCTTCTCCGTCATGGCCTTCACGATCCTGGCCTTCGGCGACGGTGCATCCCCCGCGTGGTGGTGGGCGACGATCACAGGCGCCGCGCTGGCGGCCGTCGTCGGCGTCGACGGATGGGCGGAGCGGACGAACCTCCTCGCGCGGCCGGTGTCTGGCAAGAGCGCGCTTGGCATCGCGACGCGTCTCGTTCTCCCCGTTCTGGTGCTCGTCGCCGTGGCCGCGGCCTGGGGAACGGGCGAGGTCCTCTGGCGCGATGTGGCGGCCGTGCTCGCGGTGGCGCTTGCGATAGCGTCGCTTTTATAGAGCCCGAGCCCTCCGAACTCTGCTAAATCCCGGCCATGCTGGAGATCACCGACAAGATTGCCATCGACGAGCGCGAGCTGACGGAACGCTTCATCCGCGCGTCCGGCCCCGGCGGGCAGAACGTCAACAAGGTCTCGACGGCCGTCGAGCTCAGGTTCGACGTGCGCCACTCGCCGAGCCTGCCCGAAGCGGTGCGCGAACGCCTCGAACGTCTCGCGGGAAGCCGCTTGACCGACGACGGCGTGCTCGTCATCCGCGCCGAGCGCTTTCGTACGCAGGACCTGAACCGCGAGGATGCGCGGGCACGTCTTGTCGAGCTCGTCGTGAAGGCGCTCCACGTGCCGAAGCGGCGTGTTCCGACCAAGCCGAGCCGAGCCGCCAAGGCACGCCGCGTCGACAGCAAGGTCAAGCGCGGCAACGTCAAGAAGCTGCGCCAATCTCGTCCGATCGATTGAGTCTCGTTCATTTGATTGATGCCCCGTTCGTTCGATTGACCCTCCGCCACGCTATGCCGAGATCGCCATGCCCCGCTTCGCCGCGAACCTGAGCTTCCTCTTTACCGAGTTGCCGTTTCTGGATCGCTTCGAAGCCGCCGCCAAAGCGGGCTTCAAGGGCGTCGAGTTCACGTTTCCCTACGCGACGCCGGCTGACGAGATCCGCACGCGGCTCGACGCGAACGGATTGGAGCTGGTGCTCTTCAATCTTCCGCCCGGCCACTGGGACAAAGGCGAGCGCGGGTTTGCGGCGCTTCCCGGCCGCGAGGACGAGTTCGCCTCCGCCGTCGATCTCGCGCTGACCTATGCGGACGCGCTCGGATGTCCGCGCCTTCACGCCATGGCCGGTCTCACGGATCACGGCGCCACGCGCGAAGCCTACGTCGCGAACCTCCGGCTTACGGCAGGCTGGGCGGCGGAGCAGGGCGTCGATATCCTGATCGAGCCGATCAACACGCGCGACATGCCGGGCTATTTCCTGACGCGGACGTCCGATGCAGCCGACATCATCGCCGAGGTGGGTGCGCCCAATCTCGGCCTGCAGTTCGACCTCTACCATCGCCACGAGATGGAGGGCGGCGTCGAAGCTGCCATCGCGGAGTTTGCCGCGATCACGCGCCATTATCAGTGCGCGGACCCGCCTGACCGGGGCGAGCCCGGCGGATCGGGTGAGGCGGATTATGCCGCGCTGTTCCGCGCCATCGACGCATCGGGGCACACCGGCTGGATCGGCTGTGAATATAAGCCCCGCGGTGAGACGCTGGCCGGCCTCGGATGGCCCGCCGCGTGCGGTGTCACGCTCGGGTGAGAGCGCGCGCGATGCCAAGCCGTGACGCCGAGGCCGCACCTTTGCCGTCATGAAGGGTTAAGCCGTCCCGCAGGTTTGTGCCTCGCGGGCAGTTGATGCAATAATCCGCGCGAAACGGCGCGGTCCCTGACGACGGTCCGCCGGGCGTAGCGTGAGACGAGGGGAGAGCCCATGACACGGGGGAACATCGACAGGCGGCAGGTTGTGACGGGCCTTGTTGCCGCTGCGATCGCCGCACCGTTCGCCGCCCATCTCGATCTTTTCGCGCCTGCGTATGCCCAGATCGTGAGGGACAGGTGGTCGTCGCTCGCAGATCTCTCCGAGGAGGCGCAGCGCCTCGGCCTCTCCGTGCCGCGCATGGGGCTTGCGCCCTCTGCAGCGGGTGAGGATTTCATCGAGCTGCAAACGTCCATCGTGGACTTCATGGATTCGGTCGCGGCCTCCGCGCCGGACGCCCCCGGCGCAACCTCGGCCGATGTGGACCGCCTCGTCGAGCGCGCGTCCGATCTTCTGCGGTCGCTGCTCGATGAAGAGCGTGCGCCCCGCGACATCCCTGAAGGACCGCAGGCCCAGCCGATCCAGCGTCCGCCGCTTTCGGAAGTGGCCGACGGCTACCGCCAGCTCTTCGCGACGTGCCAGATCCGTTCTGACAAGCGCTCGACCGTCCAGTGGTATCTGACGCGCATCACCGATCCCGCGCGCCGCAAGAACTACGAGGCCGTGACCGAGCGCACTTGCGTACCGTGGTACGTCGTTGCCATCATCCATGGTATGGAATGCGGCTTCGACATGAACTCGCACCTCCACAACGGCGATCCGCTGCGCGCGAAGACGACGCGCGTTCCGGCGGGGCGCCCCGTGCCGTGGCTGCCGCCGTCGGATTGGGTGTCGAGCGCGACTGACGCGCTGCGCTACGACAAGCTCGACGAGCAGGCGGATTGGGATCTCGCGAGCACGCTCTACCGTTGGGAATCCTACAACGGATGGCGCAGCCGCCTGCTCTACAAGATCAACACGCCCTATCTCTGGAGCTTCTCCAACCACTACACCAAGGGCAAGTTCGTCCGCGACAACGTGTGGGACGGCAACGCGGTCTCGAACCAGTGCGGCGCGGCCGTGATGCTGAAGGCCCTCATCGAAGGCGGCACCATCTCGCCGATCTCCTGATCGTTCTCTCCATTGTCATCCCGGCTGCAGCGAAGAGCGCGCTCAGCTCGACGGCACGTCGAGGCCGACCGCGCGCTGGGCGGCCATGACCTGCTCGCAATCCGCCGGAATGAGCCCGCCGATCTCTCCGCTCGCAAGCTCGAAGCAGCCTTCCACGAACGCGTTCGCGGCGTGCGAGAGCGTCGAGCTGCGGTTGAGCCCGACCGTCATCGCGCGATAGGTGATCCGCGCGAGCTTGTATCGCCCGATGCCGCGCACCGTGACGCCCCGATGCGTGCCGCCCTCGGAGGTGAGGTAGGCGAACTTGTTGAGAATGCCGCTGTTGAAGTGCACGCAGCCGTTGTCGTTGTAGGCCGTCGAGCCGCACATGGTGTCGGCGGGCGTCAGCACCTCGCTGTAGTGATCCGGCTGACCGCGGTTGGCGAGCGAGTACCGTTGCGTCCGGTCGAACATCGAGCGGCCGTCGGCATTGCGCAGGTTCGGTTCTGCGAGGCTCCTGAGCGGCGACGTGACGGAGAACCCGGGTGTGCGCTCGCCGATCAGCCAGTTGCCGACCTCGCCCTTGAATTCGAGCTCGATGAGCGCGCCGAAGATGTCGGCAAGCGATTCGTTCACCGCGCCCGGCTCGTTCAGATAGAGAAGGTTCTTCTCGTGCACGATGATGCCGTGCGTCATCTCGTGCGCCACGATGTCGAGCGCATCCGCATAGCCGGGCCCGTACACCATCACGTTGGCGCCGGGGCAGCCATGGGATTTCCCCGTGCACCAGTAGGCGTTCTTCGTCTCTCCGTAGCGGACATAGGCTTCGAGCGGCGCGCCGCCCGCGGGGCCGTCGCCGTCGTTGTCGTCGTAGCTGTTGCGCCCGAACGTGATGAAGAAGTAGTCGCGCACGATGCCCGCATTGCGGAATGCGACGAGTGCCTCCGGCGACAGTTTCTCGGCGCGCCGGCTGTCCTTCTCGTCGATGGCGACCGCGCCAGGGAACGTCGTGTTCTGGCCGAGGTCGTAGATGCGCCTCAGCATACCCGACGGCTGATCGCGATAATAATAGAACGGCTCGCCCGTCTCCGCGTCGACGAAGATGCGGAACGCGTCGATGGAGACGAGCCACGCGAGCCGCGTGCGTCCGCCTTCCTGCGCCTTGCCGATCAGCGCGGGATCGAACACGACGAGATCGGGCTTGCCGACCTCGACTTTCTCCGGATTGGGCGCGAGCGGGAACGCCCGCGACGCATCCGGCGAGCTGCGCAGCACCTCCGCAAGCTTGGTCCGCGCCGCTGCGATGGCTTCGCCTTCCGCGATCTTCGGCGTGGTGGTCTCGATCGCGACATTCGACGTCGTGCCGCTGTACTTGGTCACGCCGAGCGCGCGAGAGACCGTGAGCTTGGCCGACGAGCCGAACACCGGCACGCCGTCGATCCGCTGTTCAACGTCGGCGACGTAGCGATCCGGGAAGTCGGGGTCCTTGCGCCGGCCGACATATTCGGATTTGACGCGCGTATTCCGCGAGGGATGAAGCGAGCCGAGCCCGCCCTGCCCGAAATATGCGTCGACCGCCCGTTTGACCTCTTCTTCCGTGAGATCGCCCGTGCGTCCGGCCCCGATGGAGGTCGTGCCGGGAAGCGGCGAAATCCCCATCACGGAGCTCGGCAGGCCCGTCTTCGGATCGATCGTCACACGCAGGTTGGGATGCGTCTTGCGCGCCTCCGCGATCGCGCGCTCCACGTCCGCGCGCACCGACTTCGCATCGCTGACGCTGCCCGTCGCGCCGCTGGCGGTCGCTGCCAGCGCGGTCGAGGTGCCGGATCCGGGCGTCACCGGCGTCGCGTCCGCAACCGTGAGCGGAGGTCCGACCGAGCGGCGGCACTGCGTGATCGGCGCAGGATCGAGCTCCGCGACGGTATAGATCTCGGCCGGCGTCGAAAGGCCCGATGCCGCGATGGCCGTGCCGAACGGGATCGCGGGATCGGACCAGAACAGCTCGATCACGGCGAGATCGGTGAGGTCGTGTCCGCCGATCTTCCGCGCGTCGCGCGAAGCCAGCGCGCCATGGCCGCTGCCGTTGAGATCGATCCGCGGCCAGAAGCACTCGTTGTCGTCGATCACGCCGTCGCTGTTGAGATCCTCGGTGAAGGCGGTGTTGGCCGTGGCCGCCGTGGCGAGCTTTTCGAGATGGCGCTGGAACAGTGCGAGATCGCTCGGACCGACCACGCCGTCGCCGTCGAGATCGGCAACGAGACGGGCCTTGTCGGGCGCCAGCGCGACGACGGCATCGAACGCGTCGATGGTGGGCGCGTTCTCCTCATCTTCTTCGGCGGGGGTGCCGGTTTCGCGCAGGATGCGCGCGACGTCGGCCGGAGACTTGTCGGGCGCGAGCTCGAACAGGAGGGCGGCGAGGGCGGCCACGTGCGGCGCGGCCTGCGAGGTTCCGCTGCACACGCCGAACGGCATCCTTTTGGCGTCGATCGTGCTCATGATGTCGACGCCGGGCGCCGAGACGTGCCCGCCGGTGTTCGAGAAGTCGGCCCGGAAGCCGTCGCGGTCGATCGCTTCGACGACGAGAATGTTGGAGGGCGTTTCGCCTGCGGCCGAGCGCTGCGTTCCCGCCCAGGCGAAGGGCGAGGCCCACTTGGCTTCGATGGGGTCTTCGCGCCCGTCGGAATCGTTTCCGGCCGCCACGACGAACAGCACGTTCTCCTGCACGCGGCTCGCCATCAGCCGGATCAGGTTCGCCTGATGCATCACGTGCAGACCCAGGCCCGGCACGTCCTCGGGATGCAAGTCGCCGAGCAGGTTCGACGCCACGAAATTGTAGCCGAGGCTGATGTTGATCACCCGCAGATTGTCGGGCTTCAGGAGATCCGCATAGACGTAATCGAGCGTGCGCGCGAGCACATCGTCGAACAGCAGCGCGTGCACTTGCCAGCCCGCGTCGATGCCGACGATACCCGAATCCCCGACGATGGCGTCGTCGATCGCGATCGCGTCGATGCGGGCGTCAGGGATCATGCCGTCGACGCCCGGGCTACCGCTGTGCCGCGCCCCGATGATGCCCGCGACATGCATGCCGTGATGCGTGCCGCAGCCGGCCTGATGCGTTGCGAGCGGACGCACGTTCTGCATCGCGCCGAACGGCACGGCAGGGTCGGTCGCGAAGCCGCCGTCCACGATGCCGATCTTCGGGCGCAGCGCGTCGGGATTGGCGTCGCGATGACGCTTGAGCACGGTCCACACGGGCGGGACACGAATTTGCTTCAGCCCCCAGTTGCCGTCTACGCCCGCTCCGGCGTTCCAGCGCCACGAGAAGACTTCGTTGTCGACGGTGATCGAGGCGCCGGGCGGCCCGGGCAGATGCCGCGCTTCCATCACCGAGTTGACGAACGCGGCGTCGACGATCTTCTCCTCGCGCAGCTCCTGGATCAGCGGCGGCTCGAGAATGGACTGCAGCTGGGTCTTCGTATCTTGAGCCACCGGCTCCGGCGCGGCCCGCGCCGCCTCGCGGCGCACCGCGGCGGGATCGAGTTCGACGGTGAGCACGCCGAGGGGCGCGATCATCTTGGTGACGGTGAGCCCGTACTTCGCGAGCAGCGCGTCGATGTCGTCCGCGCCCGCGTCGGGCGCGAGCTGAATGACGTAGCTGTTCGGCTTTGCGACGGGCACGCGATGGCGGCGATGCTCGCCCGTGCCGCGCTCCGGCCGGCGATGATAGCGGCGCCGTTCACGGTTCCGCTCGGCACGGCGCTCGCGGGCGCGCTGGCGCACCTCCTCGGTCTTCGTATCGACCATCGTTTCTCCCGTGGCCGCGGCCGGTTCGGCGCGTGCGGGACCTTCGGCGACGCGCACGTCGGCGCGCTCTATATCCACCGATGCGCCGCCGAGGCGGGTCGCGAAGAACGAGTAGATCGATTGTCCCCACGTCACGTCCGAGCGCTTCGGCGCCGGCGCGGGCGTCGTCTGCTTGGTCTTGTCCGGTTCCACGTAGATGAAGTCGCCCGTCGAGCCGGAGCTTCCGCCGGTCGCGGGCGCGCGGGGCCGCTGTTGCTTTGGCGGGGCGAAGCGCTCCTCGAGCGTGCGCTGCAGCCGGTCGTACTGGGAGGGCGGCAGTTGCGCTTCCGCCGTCGAGAGGATCGGCACAGAGAGCGCCATGAGCATCGCCACGGCATATCCCGGCGTATGTCTCGGCATCGTTGCGGCTCCTAATACAACGGAAAGGACGGGCGGAGAGAGACGGCCGGGCGCTAAGTGCCCAGCCGCTCGCTCCAGTTCTTTTTGATGCGATCCCACCAGCTCTCTTCGGCGGGCTGTGCAGGCGGTGCGGGCTGAGGCGCGGAGGCGGGTTCGGCGGAACCGCCCCACGGCCACCAGCCCTTGATCCAATCCCACCAGCCTTGCTCCTCGGCCGGCGGCGCGGGCTCCGGCTGCGGCGCCGGAGGAGGCGTCGGTTCCGGCTCGGGTTGCGGCTGCGGTGCGGGTTCCGGCTCCGGCGTAGGTTCAGGCGTTGGAGCAGGCTCCGGCTGCGGCGTCGGCGCCGGTTCAGGAGCCGGCTCCGGCTCGGGTTGAGGTTGCGGCTCGGGCTCCGGCGCAGGTCCGGGCTCCGGCTGAGGTTGCGGCGTCGGCTCGGGCTGAGGCGTCGGTTCCGGCTCCGGCGTCGGCTCGGGTTGAGGCGGCGTCGGCGGCGGCTGGGGCGCGCCGATCTCGAGCAGATGATCGACGGCGAGGTTGCCGTCCGCTCCGATGCCGGCTTCCAGCCCCTTCTCGCGCCGCAGCGCCGCGATCAGCGACGTGTAGATGGGCACATAGACCTGCTGCACCGTGCCGCCGACCGAGATCCGCTGGCGCACCTGCAGATGCAAATGCAGGCTGGTTCCGACCTTGCCGCCCATGTAGCGGGACACCTTGCCGAGCACCTGGCCCTGCTTGACCTTCGCGCCCGTCTTCACGGTGATCG